>NZ_CP012601.1:2750026-3100053 GCF_001278755.1 Bacillus sp. FJAT-22090
AACGATTATAATAATCTTCAATGGAAACAAACATCTCTAAAAAGGATGTAGGACAAATAAGTGCCGATTGGCTATTATCCATAAATATCGCAATTCTTCCATCGACCAAATAATGTGTTATGCTATCAGGCCTAACCGACATATAGAACTGTGGAAAAGGTGAAAAGGGATTATCCTCTATAAGCTGTTTTAATATAGAAATATCAGAGAAAGAAGGATGGTTTATTTTATCAATTCTGCCTCTTACCTTTTCAAGATTTTCTTTATTTACGATGTCCTCCATATATAGAATAGAAATCTTTGTATTCGTTTCCGATCCAATCGTTCTATCTTCATTCTTTAACATTGGATTTCGAATACGTCTTCTTACTAATGATATATTTGTTTCCAATGATTCTGTAAACGCATCTTGTGGCCCTATAACCGTTGATTCTGTCTCGGTATTTGTAATAGCCCGAGTAGGTGCACTATAAGTATCTATATTTAATAACAATTTTGTTTCGTGAAAATACAAAAGTGTATAACCTGAAATGAGTTTAGACGTGACCTCAGAGGCATTGGATGCATCCAACCTTTCAGATACTTGATGAATTTGATTTAAATGATTGGCAAGCGGAATTAAAACCATTGCTTGTAACGTCATTTTCTCTACAAGTGATTTGCTATAAATAACTGTAACTAATCCCTCATCGGTAGGTATTTTTTTATATATAACATCATTAATTTGACTGGTATACTGCTTGATTATTTCAATCGGTTGTTCCGGTTCCGATTGAGCTTTAGTTTTATTTTCTTCTCTTTTTTGAGATGGACGACCTATTGTGGTACGTACCAACTTACTATTTTTCATTCGTACCACTTACCCTTCTACAAGCTTTAATGACTAGTTTATCCATTTTAAATAATAGTATTCCATAATATCTAAAAGTGAATTGAGAACTTTTTCATACGAATTTCGTTCAAGTAAATAAGAAAAGAAAGAGGCGAGCGGTCAAGTGAAAGATTCGAAAGAATGGTTAACAGAAGAACTAACAAAGGTAGAGGCTTGGGAGAAAGATCAAAGTGATTTATGGTTTTGGGAAAAGCTCGGACGTCTCCCTTTTAAAATGATTGATAAATGGACACCTAAATTTATACAAAACAAAATAGGGGTACTTTTGGACGAGCTTGGTCAGTACGTTCAAACTGGTGGTAACTATTTAAGTTCTGTATCTAAGATCCCATCTTATTATCCTGATTTAGGAGTTGAAACATTAGAAGATGTACAAAAACTATCTGTCTCTCTAATGGACAAATCAGTAGCCAATCTTACGAAAAATAGAAAAAACATCGCAACCATTCAAGGTGCTGGAACCGGCATTGGGGGAATTTTTACACTTACACTGGATATTCCGCTCCTTTTAGGTTTACAGTTAAAAACTTTACAGGACATAGCCATTAGCTATGGTTACGATCCTAATGACAAAAAAGAACGTTTATTTATTATAAAATGCTTACAATTTGTGTCCGCTGATATTGTTGGAAAACAAACTATTATTTCACAATTATCGAAGTTTGATCATCACGATGAGACCATCAAAAGAGAGGTTGTTTCAGAGATGCAAGGTTGGCGTGAGGTAGTTTTTGCTTATAGAGATCAATTCGGTTGGAAAAAGTTATTTCAAATGATTCCAATAGCCGGACTAGTCTTTGGTGCCTTTATCAACCGATCCGCTGTGAATGATATTGCAGAAGCCGGTATTATGCTTTACCGTAAAAGAAGAATCAACGAGAAGCTAAACAAGAACGATCATTTATAATAACTAGTCAAAGACTTATGCCATTTAATCTCTATAAAATGGTATAAGTCCTTTTTTATATAAATTACCAATACCATCTAGTAATCTAGCAGATAATTTCTTTGGAAAATAACGTTTTCTATAAAACTGTCTATGGAATTTTTTTAGATGATTCCAACGCATACATTCTTTTGATTGTCTATAACGAGCAACATCAATAATCTTAATGTCCCCATTGGGTGTAATAATAATGTTACGTAAGTGAATATCAGAGGGATTTAATCCTTTATTCGAAGCTAACGATAGTGCTAGATCAATTTCTTTTACTTGGGTTGCGGTTATTTCATTTCCAAGCGTAACATTCTCAAATATCGTATCACCTTCAATAAAATCAATTACTATATAATTGACCCCTGAATCATAAAGAATAGGGTAATAGTCAATTCCTTGAAGCAGTTGATAAATTTCTGCTTCCTCTTGTGCAACAAATATTAAGTCTGGATAGTACACTTTAATTGCAATGTTTGTTGATATTATTCTGAAAACAAATGCACTTCTTCCTACCCCTACAAGCTCTAAGGATTGATCATATGAAATGAGTCGATTTTCTTCGTTTATAATGACTGAATTCGCAAGTGCATGATAATTATTCAAGCTGTGACCCCCAATAAATAATAAAAAAGCTAACCGTAAAAAAAAACGACATAACCAATATTTGGTCATATCGTCTCTTAAACAAACCTTGACCAAATAATTGGTAAGGTCTCGCTAACAACTTTCGTTGCCAACAAAGCCGAGGAATCTATTCCTGTATTGACGACTTTGCCGTATAGTTACTCCCCTTAACGGAAGATATTTTTTATTTTGTAGGCTTAGTATATGCGTTTCCAAATGGAGAGTCAATCATTTGAATTCGACAACCTGGGGCTCTTCCCCTTTTGTGTTCATTACCCTAATTTGTGTAGGAGTTATTTTTAATATAGTCAGATCTGGATCATCCGGACCTGTAAACCAACCTTTTAAATCAGCATTCCACACTTTTTCCTTTACATTTTCTTCATCGGATTCCTCTACAGTACCTTCAATTTCTAAAAAAGAATCTCCTAGTCCTTTACCTTCATACCCAATTAGTATATGCGTGTTCGGATTTTTTTGAACATCTTCCACTTTGTGTGTCTTTTTACTAGTCGCAGTGTACAGGATAAATTCATCGTTAAAGAAAGTCATATAGCGGGAGTGTGGTTTATTTTGCTGTATAGTCGCCATTGTACCAATTTTACTATCGTTTAAGATTTTAAGTGCTAATTCTTTTGCCATATATAAATCTTCTCCTTCCACTCATCTCCTTTTTATTATTCCTTAAATAATCTTAATTAAACATTGATTTTAGAATGAAATATTACCATATTTTCAGAAATTGAATAGCTCGTTGACGTCCCTTTTCCAATAAATCCTTTTTCATTTCTTCCGTCATATCAAATTGCGTAGCACTATAATCCTCCACTGGAATAAAAATTATATTCTTTTCAATTGTTCTTGAAATGTATCTTTCATCATGTGCATTTTTCATTGTTGAAAATAGAGCTTCGAACAACTGTAGACCATTGTTTATTATATGTCCTGGAACATCCTCAGAGCTACCACTTAGCTTTAAACCAAGGACTGGTCGTTCCTTATTTCCATTATCATATATCCACATGGGAAAGTTACTTAACACTCCACCATCCACTACTATTGTATCTCCAGTTCCTGTCTTTAATTTGATCGGTTCAAAGAAAAATGGAATCCCGCAGCTCATTCGTATAGCTCGAGCAACAGGAAAACTGTCAGCAGATATTCCATAATCTCCTAAGTCGTCAGGAATCACAATCATTTTGCCATTCGTCAGATCCGAGGCAACTACTTTTAGTGAACCTGGTTGTAAATCAGAAAATGTATAAACACCTTTTATTGCAAGTTTTTCTAAAAACCAGTTTTCTAATGCTTTTCCTTGATACAATCCCATACGCCAATACAAGTTTAACCATTTCATAAACGGAATGGGAAGAAGTGTTTTTCGAGGATCCAGTAGAGTGTTTGTATCCAGCTCATCTAGTAAATTTTCTATTTCTTTACTTGAAAAACCAGCAGCGATAAAAGCAGCTAGAATTGATCCCGCACTTGTTCCAGCAACTCGTTTGAAACGGTAACCTTTCTCTTCTAACACTTGATATGCGCCGACTAGGGCAAAACCCTTTAATCCACCTCCTGAAAACACCCCATCTATTAACATATCTTTATCCCCCTTTTTTCTTGGTGTTGTTACACTTTAAGAGAAAAATAGGAATAATAGAACTAAAATTGTTGAAACATCTGCAACTCCATCACTTTTAGATAAATCTAACTAATTTAAAAATTTTAATTGATATTATTTATTTGCTTCGTTATAATAAATCTATTATCGAAAAGCGTACTATTGTACGATATACGTACAAAATATGAATCTACTTTTTAATGCAAATGTTTTTGTCATTAGAGAAATGTAAGGGGTTACATGAACTAAAGGGGGAACATACATGACAATGGAAATTAATCAACAGCTAATTCCACCTAGAACTTTTGGTGAAAAATTAAAAAACATTGGCCCAGGAATTGTCGTTGCCGCTACAGGAGCCGGAACAGCAGATCTAATCACTTCTCTTGTACTCGGCACTCAATTTGGTATGACATTTGTATGGGCAATTATTGTTGGATCTGTTTTAAAATACTTTCTAAATGAAGGCGTAGGAAGATGGTATTTAGCAACAGGTCAGACAATCTTAGACGGCTGGCAACAGTTAGGTAAGTGGGCTACAGGATATTTCGGAGTCTACTCAATCATTTGGGGCTTTGTTTATGGTGCTGCTGCCGCATCCACTTCAGGCATGGCAATGCACGCAATGTTTCCTATTATGCCAGTTTGGGCCTGGTCTATCATTCATGCAATTGTAGGATTTATTTTAATTTGGGTAGGAAAATATCTTCTTTTTGAAAAAGTTATGACGGCTCTAATCGCTGTTATGTTTGTCACGATTATCGGTACAGCAGCTTTATTTTTGCCAAGCTTCGGTGACTTTGCATTTGGCTTCGTGCCACGAGTTCCACAAGGTTCTTTCATCCTAATGCTTGGATTGATTGGTGGTGTAGGTGGAACTATCACGATGGCTTCCTATGGATATTGGTTACGTGAAAAAGGTTGGAACGGTAAACAGTGGATCGCAGCAATGCGTACAGATGCAAAAATTGCATATTTTCTAACTGGTTTATTTACTCTTGCAGGTCTCATTATTGGTGCACAATTTTTAGCTGGAACGGGTGTAAGTATTCGAGATGACGAAGGATTAATAAAACTTTCCGAAATGCTAGGAGCTGAGTTTGGTACACCAATGAGATGGATGTTCTTAGTGGCTTTCTGGTCCGCTGCCTATTCATCACTGCTTGGGGTATGGAATGGCGTTCCCTATCTATTTGCGGATTTCATCAAAACAATCCGAAAAAATAAACAAGAAGTATCTGTAAAAGACCCAGCATATCGCTTTTATCTATTCTGGCTTACTTTCCCACCGATGATTTTATTCTACTTTGGGAAACCAGTTGAGTTGATTATTCTTTATGGAGCACTTGGAGCTATATTCATGCCATTTTTAGCACTTTCTTTACTGCTCCTACTAAATTCAAAGACAATAGCAATAGAGTCTAGAAACAAGTTGGTACCAAATGCTGTATTAATTGGATGCTTAATAATGTTTGGTTACCTTGGATTGCAAGAGTTAGTTAAGCTATTCTCTAAATTTATGTAATGGAAAACCCGTTTATTGTGTATAAACGGGTTTTCTTTTATTTATGACGATTATTATTCGTTGGCTTTACTTTGTTTTCACTGTCTGCAATTGTTTCTGCCTCATCATTTATACCTCTTACATCTAAATCATCCGGACTTAAATCGTACCCGTATCCATATTCTTCGCGGTCTAATGTATTACTCTTCTTCAGTTTATTTTTGTTTTTGTTATTGTTTGTCATGAATTTTCACCTCCATGATGAATAACTTGTGCAAATGAAAGGTTTTTATTCCATCACAGTGAATGTAGAACGTATTATCTGCTCATCAATCATTTGAATTACTTTTTTCACTTTTTCTTTTGGAAGCGTTGCATATTGATCCCCTATATTCACTTCGAAATAGCAAGTTTTATTCGTTTTTTTATTTACATACCCAGTTAAACCAATGCCCGTTTGTTCATATACATTTATTAAAACCTTTTCCATATCCACTTTAGGTGCCTGGAAGTAGACATGGAACATATTAGACACAGGCTCTCTTGGAATTGTAGAAATTGCTTGACATGAGTTTAAAAAAGAAGCTAACTCCTTTGCATCTTCGTAATACTGCTCCATTTTTGGACATTTTTCTTTGAAATAATAATCCGCACTTATAATATACGGATACAAGCTTATTAAATCACCACCATGTCGTCTTTTCCAAATCTGAGATTCCTCTGTAAAGTCCTTTTCCCCAGCAAGAATAGCTCCAGCAATACCCCCGATACCTTTGTAAAAAGAAACGTACACACTATCAAAAAGACTACAAATTTCAGCAGCTGTTTTATTATAAAAAGGAAGAACCTCAAAAAGTCTTGCTCCATCTAAATGTAGCTTAATCCCTTTTTTACGACAATAGTTAGAAATTTCTTCAAGCTTTTCGAAATCAGGTAATTGACCACCGATTTCTCGTTGTGGCAGTTCTAATAATAAGCAAGCAATATCCTGCTGCATATTTACTACATCATCTAATTTGATTAGTCTATTTTTATCCGCTAACAAAATAGGTTCAATATGATGTAATTCCTTTAAGCCGTTTTCCTCATGAATCTCTAAATGGCATAAAGGATGATAGGCAACTTTTTTCAATTCTTTTTTATCACACCATATACGTAATGCAATTTGTTGGGCCATTGTACCACTGGGGAAAAATACAGCCGTTTCTTTCCCTAAATAAGATGCCATCTTTTCTTGAAAATCTATAATAATCTTTCCATTCCCATAAATATCACTCTCTAAATGGTCGTCTACCTCTTGGAACGCTTCTTTTAAAACGTGTATATTTCTTTTTCCATGTCCATTTATCTGATACTGTGTTTGTCTGAATGATTCAAACAGATTATTTATTTTCGTCATTTTAAATTCCGCCTTTTTATTTTATTTATTCATACAATTCTATATAAATATATTGTAAAATTCATCAAACAATTAGTTTGTCACTAATTCTCTGTCTTGTTGCTAGTTTTATCATATAAGAAAATAAAGAGAGATATCACTTTTTTAAGTGATATCTCTCTTTCAAAGGTTTACTTTTCGCCTTGTCGTTTTAATGCAGCTTGAATGTATGCTTCGAAAATTCTTTTTGAGGCTTCGTCCCCATCCATTGCAAATTCCTCGGGATGCCATTGAAAGCCGAATACAAAATTGTGCTTCGTGCTTTCCACGCATTCAATAATCCCATCCGTTGCTTTTGCAACTACTCGTAAATCTTTTCCTATTTCATTTACTGCTTGGTGGTGAAAAGAATTCACCTTAAATTCCTCTACTTGCACTAATTCATATAAACGACTATCTTTTTCTACTTTTACAGTATGCGACCTATGTGTTCGCTCAGCCTTTTGTAAATGCTGAATAACAGGCTCCTTTCGCTGCGAGTGAATCGACTGGTATAGAGTTCCTCCAGAAACTATGTTCAGCATATGTAATCCCCGACAAACTCCTATATAAGGTTTATTTAGCTCAAGCATTTTTTGTACAAGTGCATACTCCATTGCATCGAGTTTAGGTGTGATTCTACCTAGATGTACTATCGGTTCAGCATTGTAATAGGCTGGATCTATATCTTCTCCTCCCGTAAGAAAGAGCCCATCGATTTCTTCACATAAAGCATCTGTATCCGTTTCTGGAATAAGAGGAATTAATACGGGTATACCTCCAGCTTGTGAAATCGCTTGACCATATACTGAGGGCATAAAATAATTTCCATCCTCTTTTACTTCTACCGTTATACCAATGATTGGTTTCATATAATATTCTCCGTTCTTTCATATGTACTACATTAATTTAATATACCCCCTATTTATTTAAAAAAAACGAAATTTACCTTCCAATTATTTGCTAATTATAAGTTTGTTTTAGTGCTTTAAGGGAAGAATATGATAGATAACATTTAGAAGGAGGATTCCAATGACTAAGGATAAATATGAAAAAATTCATGAACAAGTCCCTGGACAAACTCAGAAGCAACAACCTGGTGTAGAAGAAGAAATGACTCCTGCTCCTATTTTTGACGACAAAAACTATAAAGGTTCCGGTAAATTAAAAGGAAAAGTCGCGCTCGTTACAGGTGGTGATAGCGGGATTGGACGAGCAGTTTCTATAGCCTTTGCTAAAGAAGGAGCTAATGTCGCCATTGTTTATTTGGATGAAAATGAACAAGATGACGCCGAAACAACCATAAAGCATATAGAGGAATACGGAGTAAAAGCATTGAGAATACAAACAGATTTAAGTGATGATGAGAATTGCCAAAATGTTGTAGATCAAGTGATTCAAAAATTTGGACAGATAAATATATTAGTAAACAACGCTGGAAAACAGTTTCCTACAAAAGACTTTTTAAAGATAACGCCAGATCAATTACAAGAAACGTTTTCTACAAATATTTATGCCATGTTTTATTTAACACAGGCTGCACTCCCTCATATGACAAAGGGAGATACTATTGTCAACACCTCTTCTATCACTGCATATAATGGTTCTCCGGAACTTATTGACTATTCAGCGACAAAAGGAGCTATTACTTCCTTCACACGGTCACTTGCACTTAACTTAGTCGAGAAAGGAATCCGTGTAAATGCTGTTGCTCCAGGACCAATTTGGACGCCGCTTATTCCAGCAACTTTTGATAAAAAGAAAGTGGAAGAGCATGGGGACAATACCCCGATAGGCAGACGAGGTCAACCAGCTGAAAACGCGCCAGCATATGTATTTTTAGCCTCCTCCGACTCCAGCTATATGACTGGACAGACCATCCATGTAGATGGCGGTGACTTTGTCGGTTCATAAGATTAAGAACAAAAAGAAGTCTTTTCCTATGGAAAAGACTTCTTTCTATTGCTTCCTAAAAATCAAAATTATCAGGATCTGGTCCTACTCTATGATTTTGATTTAAACGATTAATGTGCTCCATGTCTTCTGTAGTTAATACAAAATCAAAAACGTTTGCATTTTCAACAATTCGATGTTCCTTCGTTGACTTTGGAATTGTAACAACTCCATTTTGTAAGTCCCACCGTAAAATAACCTGTGCCACCGATTTTTCATATTTAGCCGCTATGTTTTTCAAATCATCATTGTCGAGCAATTGTCCCTGCATAAGCGGCGACCATGCTTCTAACTGAATATTTTGTTGCTCACAGAATACTTGTAAATCTTTTTGAGTCAATCGTGGATGATATTCTATTTGGTTCACCATAGGTTTGATTTCTGCGTCTGTTAATAAATCCTTCAAATGATGTATATGGAAGTTACTTACACCGATCGCTTTAACTCGTCCATCTTTATAAAGCTTTTCTAATGCTCTCCATGCATCTTTATACTTGCCTTCCACCGGCCAATGAATAAGGTATAAATCTAAGTAATCTAAGCCTAGTTTAGTTAAGCTCTCTTCATAGGCTTCAATTGTTTTTTCATATCCTAGCTCCGAGTTCCAAACTTTCGAAGTAACAAAAAGGTCTTCTCTTGCAACACCCTCTTCTTCTATTGCTTTACGGATACCTTGTCCAACCCCGACTTCATTACCATATACAGCAGCAGTATCAATACTACGATAGCCATGAGTAATTGCAGTTTTTACTGCATTTACTAGCTCTTGTCCCTCTTCTACTTTAAATACTCCCAGTCCTAACCAAGGCATTTCCACACCGTTATTCAAAGTTGTAGTAGATTGTAAATTTTTCATTGTTTCATTACCTCCGATATTTTTGTTTTCAGCCAAAGTTCATTCAAGCCCATATAAAGTTACCCTCATTACAATATGTTTAGTCGTTTTTTATCTTTTGTTTCCAACCATCGACTAACTGCAGTTAAAATTGCAGCTATTATAACCATTATTGCTCCAATCCATGCAGTATGGATTAACCCCATTGAATCTGTCACTACTCCCCCTACATACGAACCAATCGCTATCCCTGCATTAAAAGCAGCTATGTTCATTGCTGAGGCAACGTCAACAGCACTTGGTACAAAACGTTCAGCTAATATTACAACGTATACTTGGAGTCCAGGTACGTTCATAAATGCAAACAAGCCCATTAATATAATTGTTATTAATCCAGCAATTTTAAATGGTGCAGTAATAGTTAGAATTAGAAGCACGATTGCTTGTGCTACAAACATATAAAATAAAGAACCAATTGGATTTTTATTCGAGAGCTTCCCTCCAACCATATTTCCTATTGCAATTGCAATACCATATACAAGCAATATAATCGCTATTGTGCCTTGTTTAAATCCAGTTACAGCTTGTAGTAATGGAGTTAGGTAGGTGAATACAACAAATGTTCCACCATACCCTAAGGCTGTAATAAATAATACTAATAATAAACGTCCGTTTGTTATTAGCTTAAATTGATCTCTTATTGTTGTTACAGTACCTTGTCGTAAATCGGACGGAACAAGAACGCTATTTGCGATAAAACCAATTACACCAATGACAATGATTAGGACAAATGCAAAACGCCAGCCAAGCTGTTGACCGATAAATGTACCAAACGGAACTCCGGTTATCGTAGCAACGGTTAGTCCCGTAAACATGATGGAAATTGCACTCGCCCTACGATTTTCAGGAACCAAATCTGCGGCAATAGTTGAACCTATCGACATAAATATTCCATGTGATAACGCCGAAATTACTCGGGCAACTAATAAGACCGTAACACTTGTTGCACTTGCCGCAATACTGTTCCCTATGATAAAGACTATCATAATCCATAGCAGTAATGATTTGCGAGGAATTTTTGAAGTTAGGGATGTTAAAACTGGAGCTCCTATCATTACACCTAATGCATAAAGCGAAACAGTCAAACCTGCTGTTGTAAGTGATATATCCAAGTCTTTAGAAATAAGAGGCAAGAGTCCAACGCTAATAAACTCTGTTGTCCCTATCGCAAATGCACTAATTGCAAGTGCTAGAAGTGCAAACATACTTCTTTTTTTATCTAAACTCATTTCTCTCTTCCTTTCTTGAGTGTGGCTGTATGAATAAATCTCCGGAGAACAAAATATAAACATAGTGTAAATACACCAGCAGATGTTATTATGGTTCATAGAGATTTAAAAGAAAAGTACGCACTTTCAAGTAATATAGACACCAAAAAGTTATATAGGTACTTTTTAGTTCCTTTAGAAAGAGGTATTGAATGAAAAAAAAGAAATATAATATATCCGTTGAAGCAACATTAGAAGTAATCGGAGGGAAGTGGAAATGTGTTATTCTCTGCCATCTTACTCATGGGAAGAAAAGGACAAGTGAATTGAAACGTCTTATGCCTGACATTACACAGAAAATGCTAACACAGCAGTTAAGAGAACTTGAAGCCGATGGGGTAATTAATCGTATCGCTTACAATCAAGTACCACCAAAGGTAGAGTATAAATTGAGTGAGTATGGTCAAAGCCTTGGGAGTATTTTAGATGCATTATGTGCCTGGGGAGAGGTTCATATTACAAAAGTATATGGAGATAAATTTTCTGTCTTGGAGGACAGTATATTAAATGACAAACTTAAAAACGAGATTCCAAATTAATGGAACCTCGTTTTTTATCCGAATTGTCCAAAGTAATAAGCCACACTGTTTAGTACTTTTACTTTGAATCTTGAGATTGCTTTTCAATTTCACAAATTTCAATCCATTTCTGTAATGATCCAATCACTTCTTTAAAGGCAATACCGCTTGCAGTTAGCTCATATTCCACTTTTTTGGTTGAGGATTCGAGAAATTTTTTATTTACTAACTTTGCCTCGACTAAATCATTTAGTCTTTCTGTAAGTAATCGATCAGAAATGCCTGGAATATTAGCGAGAATTTCGTTATAGCGTTTCGAGCCTGATAATAATGTGTAAATAATCATCCCCATCCAACGCTTGCCCATAAATTCAATCGCCTGATGATAGTTGCTACAATAGTTGCTACATATTTCTTTAGGTTTATCCAATGAAAAACCCTCCATTATTATCACTTTTACTTTATTGTATCATATAAGATTTTATAGTTGACGCATAAACTTACTAATGGTAAGCTTACTTTCGAATAAACTTACTAATAGTAAGTTTCAGGAGGAAACAATATGTCTACAGTTCAAGATTCAAATTTGTATACAATTATGCATGCAAGAAAATCAGTTAGAGTGTACGATCCCACTCATAAAATTCCACAGAAAACACTTGAAGATATTATTAAAGAGGCAACAAGCGCTCCTTCTTCTAGTAACCTCCAGCCATGGAAATTCCTTGTCATTCAAGATGACAAAACAAAAGTAGAGCTTCGCGCTATAGCGAATAATCAAGAACAAGTTGAAACTTCTTCTGCTGTTATAGCAGTATTAGGGAATGCTGAAATGTACAAAAATGTAGAACAAATATATTCCCAAAATGTAGTTGAAGGTCATATGGATGAGACTACGAAGGATATAATGATCAATAGCACAAATCGATCCTATCCATATGCTTCACTTGAAGTCAGAAAAAATATAGCAACCTTTGACGCAGGTCTCATTTCCATGCAGCTAATGTTAGTCGCAAAAGAAAAAGGATATGACACCGTTACTATGGGTGGATTTGATAAAACGAAATTTGTAGAAAGATTCGATTTACCCGAGCATATTTTTCCTATTGTTCTTATTGCAATAGGTAAGGCAGCTGCACCAGCATATGGTTCATCCCGTCTACCACTAAATGAGTTTGTTCAATTTATTTAAGAATAGCATTTATGCAACATTAATCGAGATTCCAAATTAATGGAATCTCGTTTTTAAATGATGATTATTTTTTTTCATTTATAAAGTACTTCTAGAAACCTTTTTTCCATCATATGAATAAAGGGTTGGCTTTTCCTCTACATATGTTTCCAAAAATACAGCACGCCCCCAAAGTTGATAAATATAAGGTAATACATTTTCTAAATAGTGAGGGTCTAGCTCCATCCCCTCATATCCATGCTTTAAGTACAGTTCCCCAGTTCGTGAATAATCACCATCTTCCACCACAATGTATGGAAAGCCTCCATTAACTCGCATGGAAACTAGTTGATCTCGTACATGTTCATAATCTTTATCCGTAATTTGATAGTTCCCATTTTTTTTCTCAAACAAATATAAATCTTCCTGCTTCATTAAATCCTTCGTTAAGTAATTTCGTATAAACGAAATATCCGATTCGATTTCTCTTACTTCAAAAATCTTTTCTCTCCCCGAATCAGGCTTAATCCCCAATCTCTTCATTTCCTCTGATGGCTGATTATATCTCTTTTCAATGTCTTCAAAAATTTTCAACCCTAAATAGTATGGATTAATAGTCGTCGCTGATGGCTGGACTACGTTTGCATTTAATTTAGCAAACTCTATCGTTTCATCTGTAGTTAAATTCATTTCTCTTAAAATTCGTTGATGCCAATAAGAAGCCCAACCCTCGTTCATAATTTTCGTTTCTAATTGCGGCCAGAAATAAAGCATTTCTTCTCGCATCATTGTTAAAATATCCCGTTGCCAATCCTCCAATTCACGACTGTACTCTTGAATAAACAACAATAAATCTTTTTCAGGATTAGGGGGAAACTTTTTTCTCTTAATATTTAAAGGTTTTTTATTAATGGATGATTGATCTATATTCCATAAATCATCATAAGGTGTTCTGCGTAGGTCTTCTTTTTCTTCTTCTTCCTCTTGCAAGTCATATTCCGGCAGTTTAGGTCTAATAATGGATGGATCAATATGTTCTTGGATAGCCAATACTGCATCAAGAAAGCTTTCTACTTCTTCTTTCCCATAAATCATTTCGTAATTCGCAATTCTTTCTGCTGTTGCTGTCATACTTTCAACCATATCTTTTCTTGTGTTAGAAAAACGAACATTATTTTTAAAAAAGTCACAATGCGCTAGCACATGGGCGATAATAAGTTTATTTTGTATTAAACTATTCGTGTCAAGCAAAAATGCATAACAAGGATTCGAATTAATAACTAGCTCATATATTTGGCTTAATCCAAAATCGTATTGAATCTTCATTTTGTGAAATTGCTTTCCAAAGCTCCAATGCGTAAAGCGAGTTGGCATGCCGTATGCTCCGAATGTATAGATAATATCAGCAGGACAGATTTCATAGCGCATCGGATAAAAATCAAGGCCAAATCCAGAGGCAATTTCCGTAATCTCCGCAATTGCATGATGAAGCTTCGTATCCATTCATTGTCTCCTTTCTGTTATTTTGGCACTTTAAAAAGACTTTTCAAAGCTTCATATACATCTTTTTTATCCTTTAATACATAATGGCGGAACTTTGGGTCATTAATTGTTTTATACGTATTCATTAACGTAGAATATCGGCTATGGGGATTCACTTCTCCATACCCAAACATACTAGATACTTCCATTAGTTGGGTTACAAGCTTCATACATTTTTCATTGTCACTTGTCATATTTTCACCGTCTGAAAAGTGAACAGGATAAATATTAAATTGATTAGGACTATACTTTTCTTCTATCAGTGCTAGTGCCTGGTAATATGCAGATGAACAAATTGTTCCACCGCTTTCACCTTTCGAGAAAAATGCCTCTTCCGTTACAACTTTAGCTTCCGTATGATGTGCTATAAATTCAATATCTACGGATTTATATTTCGATCTTAAAAATCGGGCCATCCAAAAAAAGAAACTTCTTGCACAATACTTCTCAAAAGCACCCATCGATCCACTCGTGTCCATCATCGCAAGGACAACTGCTTTTGACTCTGGTTTTGTCACTTCATCCCATGTTTTAAAACGTAAATCATCATTATGAAGTGGTGAAATTTCTGCTTTCCCTTTCATCGCATTTCTTTTAATAGCAGTCATTATTGTACGCTTCTTATCGATATTTCCCATAAGTCCTTTTTTACGTATATCATTAAATTCGACTTTATCCGTTATAATGTTTGCCTGTTCTTTTTGCTGTAAATTCGGTAATTCCATCTCTTTAAAAAGTACGCTTTCTAATTCTGCTATAGTCACTTCTGCCTCGTAATAGTCTTTTCCTGCTTTATCTCCAGCTTGTTTTCCTTGACCGGAAGCCTGTTCTCCTTCACCGGAAGCCTGTTCTCCTTCACCGGAATCACGAGCAATCACATCTCCTACCTGACTGTCGCCATCCCCTTGGCCAACATGTTTGGTTTTATCATAGTTGTAACGAATCTTATATTCATCCAATGAACGAATTGGTATTTTAATTACTTCTCGTCCATTTGACATAATAATGCTTTCTTCACTGATCAAGTCTGGTAAATTGTCTTTAATAGCTTCTTTCACTTTATCCATATGACGTTGCTGATCTTGGTAACCTTTACGGTGCAATGACCAGTTTTCCTGTGAGATGACGTAATGATTCTCTTGTTTTTCATTCATTTTCATCAACACCTACCTATTGTTTATCATATGCCAGCTACTCAAAGTTATTGCCAATGTATATAAAAAAACAAGACCAATATAAAAATCAGTCTTGTTCTTCTTTATTACCTGTTGAGTAGACTACCTACATACCGCAATAACTCGTTTGCTGAAGTGGAATTATAGCCATGTTCATCTATTAGTCTTGCAACAACCTCATTTACCTTCTTCAGCTGAGTCTCATCTGGGGTTTTAGAAGAAGTGGTTATTTTCACAACATCTTTTAAATCTGCAAAAAGTTTCTTTTGAATAGCTTCACGCAAACGTTCATGAGAATTATATTCGAAACGTTTTCCTTTTCTAGCATATGCAGAGAGTCGAATTAGGATTTCCTCTCTAAAAGCTTTCTTCGCGTTTTCAGAAATACCAATTTGTTCTTCAATCGAGCGCATCAATTTTTCATCTGGATTCATTTCTTCACCCGTAAGTGGATCTCTCATTTTGTTTTTATTACAATAAGCCTCCACATTATCCAAGTAATTATTCATTAAGGAAATGGCTGACTCTTCATATGAATAAACAAACGCTTTTTGAACTTCTTTTTTCGCGATTTCATCATATTCTTTTCTGGCAATAGCAATGTAATTCATGTATTTTTCACGATCTTCTTGTGATATAGATGCATGTTGATCAAGACCTTCTTTTAAAGCTCTTAATACGTCCAACGCATTAATAGAAGGGATTTCCTTCCGTATGATTGCAGAAGAAATTCTATTAATGACGTAACGTGGATCTATTCCATGCATTCCCTCGTTAACAGTTTCCTTTTTCAATTCCTCCACATCAATTTCGTTAAATCCTTCCACGCTTTCTCCATCATAAAGTCGCATTTTCTTTACAATATCAATGCCTTGCTTTTTAGGAACTTCCAGTCTTGTTAAAATGGAAAAGATAGCAGCTGCCCTTAACGCATGGGGTGCAATATGAACATGCGTCATATCACTTTCCTTAATCATTTTTTCATAAATGCGTTCTTCCTGACTTACTTTTAAATTATACGGAATAGGCATAACGATAATTCTTGAATGTAGTGCTTCATTCTTTTTATTGGATATAAAAGAACGGTATTCTGTTTCATTTGTATGCGCTACTATCAACTCATCTGCACTAATTAAAGCAAATCTTCCTGCTTTAAAATTTCCTTCTTGCGTTAACGATAATAAATGCCATAGAAATTTTTCATCTAGTTTCAGCATTTCTTGAAATTCCATCATTCCACGATTCGCTTTATTTAATTCACCATCGAAACGATATGCACGTGGATCTGATTCTGAGCCAAACTCTGCAATTGTTGAAAAATCGATACTCCCTGTTAAATCAGCGATATCTTGCGATTTAGGATCAGATGGAGTAAATGTTCCTATTCCGACCCGTTTGTCTTCTGAGAAAAAAATTCTCTCTACTCTAACATTTTCAATTCGTCCATCGTATTCTTTTTCTAGTCTCATCGTATTAAGTGGCGACAAACTACCCTCAATACGGATTCCATATTCATCTACAAAATCTTCCCGTAAATGTTGTGGAATTAGGTGGAGCGGATCCTCATGCATAGGGCACCCTTGTATAGCATAAACTGCTCCCTCATCAGTTCTAGAATACTGCTCTAGTCCTCGTTTTAACAATGTAACAATGGAGGATTTACCTCCACTAACAGGTCCCATCAATAAAAGAATTCGTTTTCGAACGTCTAATCTTTTTGCGGCTGGATGAAAATATTCTTCTACCAAGCGTTCAATCGCTGTCTCTAATCCAAATATTTCTTTCCCAAAGAAATGGTACATCTTAAGTCCATCTCTCTCCGTTAGCCCTGAGCTTTTAATCATGTTATATACACGAGAATGTGCAGTTTGGGCAACTTCTGGTCTATCCCTCACAATGGCTAAATACTCCTCGAACGTGCCTTCCCACTTAAGTTTACTCTCTTCTTCACGGTAGTTCCTAACCTTGTTCAAAATATCCATTTATTCCCTCCATTCAGGGGCATTGTTTTATACATAGTATGAAAAGAGAGAATTTATGATACCTATTAATTTTGTAGATGCTAATTCTTTCTTACATGAACTACACATTATTTAATTACGATTTATGTTTAATATCAATTTGTTTTAGGGTATCTACTCAGTAAGTATGTCGAAACACCACTAATTGTAGAATTGGAGGAATTATTATGACGATGAAATCAATTGCAGGGGAAAAATGGTGGAAAATTGGGGCTGCTGCATTTCTTTCAGTAGGTTTATTGGCTGGTTGTGGAGACGGAGAAAATGAATCAGATGTGGATGACAATATGGAAGAAGATGTAGACCAAGAGCTTGAAGAAGAAGACAAAGACGGTGAATAAGTTATAAAAATGCGGTGTTCTAAAATAAATTTAGAACACCGCATTTTATTATTTTTCTATTCTTTTTCTTTTTATCGTCCAATACACAGCAAAAGTTATAACACACAAAATGAGGAGCACAGGTAAGTTCCCAATGAAAAATACAATAACTCCCGAGCCAGCAGTCAATATCACATTAGTACTCGTGACAAATTGCTTCTTTGTTTTTTCCCATGTATTTAAATCTTTGTTTTCTATCTCAGGAACGATTACACGGTTTTCATACAAGGCTATTTCGATTGTTGAAAAAGATGTTTGATTTTCTAAATAGTTAACCTTACCAACTAGGACTTCAATTTCTTCTTGAACGTTCGCTAAATCAGACGAAATTTTCAATAAATCCTCGGTTTTCTCTGCATTTTCCATAAATGTTAGCAAACGTTCCTCCACAACTCTCTTCGACTTGATGCGAGAGGTTAAGTCGACAAATTGCTCGGTCACATCCTGACCAGTAACATTACGTTCTATCACTTTTGAAGCTTCTCCTTCTGCTTCGGATAAGAAAGTTTCAAAATAATGTTCTGGAATTCGAACAATCATATTACCACTACTTGATACATCATCTTCCTGATACACATTCGAACTCACAATATATCCACCATACTTTTTAACCTTTTGTTCAATATTATTCTGCGCCTTCGCGAGTTCTTTTACATTTGCCTTAATAATTGCTTTGTGAATAATCATACGCTCAGTTGAAGTTTCAGATATAACTTCTGAATCATCCACTGGTTTATCCTCTTCTACCACTTCGAGTGAACTCTTCTCCTCTTTGACAGAGTAGATAGCAGAGTCGTTCGCCTCCTCTGTTTTAATTTCTTCTGCCATCTCCTTATTGCTACAAGCTATGAGAAAACCAAACAAACCGATAAAAAATAATAGCAAAACTATTTTTTTCATTGTCAATTTGCCCCCTGTCTTTGAACAATCAGACGATTTCGGCTAAGATTCGTTACACAATATCTAGAAAATTTTTCTATTTATCAATCTACTATGCTAATGTAGCACCAAATTAGCAGATGAGAAATTTTTACTTTTTTCACAAAAACACTTAATTTATTGAAATATTTAGATAGAATATAGATAAGAATTAAGGAGGGTTTTTAATGGACATTAACTTAAAAAAGAAAGATCGTGAACTTAAAATGATAATATTAAAAGGGCATGGGCTTACATTAGAAAATATGAGAGCCATTTTATATCAAACAAAAGAAGTGAAATTGGATCAAAAAGCAATTGAACTAGTGCAAAATAGTCGGAAAGCTGTTGAAAGAATCGTAAAAGAGAAGAGCACTGTATACGGTATTAATACTGGATTTGGTAAATTTAGTGATGTTAGCATTGAAGAAGAGGATGTTCATGCGCTACAGCTTCATCTCATTCGATCCCATGCGTGTGGTATCGGGCAACCATTTGATGAAATAGTGTCTCGTGCAATGGTTATTCTACGACTAAATGCCTTGTTAAAAGGATTTTCTGGCATTCGACTTGAGGTACTTGAACGACTTGCATTCATGGTAAATAATCATATTCACCCTGTAATTCCTCAGCAAGGCTCTCTCGGTGCATCGGGTGATTTAGCTCCCCTTTCACATTTAGCACTAGTTTTAATTGGTGAAGGTTTTGTCTGGGATGGAGATAAACATGTCCCTTCTAATGAAATATGGGCTAAACATAACTTGACACCTATTGTTCTTGAAGCAAAAGAAGGTCTTGCACTTATCAATGGAACCCAAGCAATGACTGCACAAGGAGTAGTAAACTGGTTGGAATCAGAAACACTTGCATACCAAAGTGAGTGGATTGCTTCTATGACGATTGAAGCACTTCAAGGAATAACAGACGCTTTTCATCCTGCAATCCACGAGGCACGTGGATATCCTGAGCAAATATCTGTTGCAAAACGTGTTCTTCAATGGCTTGAAGGGAGCAAACTTGTTACAAAGCAAGGAGAAAAACGTGTACAAGATGCATATTCTTTACGCTGTATCCCTCAAATTCATGGAGCCAGCTGGCAAGTACTAAGTTATGTTAAAGAAAAATTAGAAATCGAAATGAATGCTGCAACAGATAACCCTTTAATTTTTGATGATGGTGAATTAGTCATTTCCGGAGGCAACTTTCACGGGCAACCAATCGCTTTTGCAATGGACTTCTTAAAGATTGGTATAGCAGAGCTAGCAAACGTTTCGGAGCGTAGAATTGAACGATTAGTGAACCCCCAATTGAATGAGGGGCTTCCTCCCTTTTTAAGTCCACAACCTGGACTACAATCCGGTGCCATGATTATGCAATATGCGGCTGCAAGCTTAGTATCAGAAAACAAAACACTTGCTCATCCTGCTTCTGTCGATTCTATTCCTTCTTCTGCAAACCAAGAAGATCATGTAAGTATGGGAACAATAGGCGCTCGACATGCTAACCAAATTATTCAAAATGCACGAAGAGTACTTGCTATCGAATTAATTTGTGCCATCCAAGGCATTGAATATCGAGGTATAGATTTAATGGCTCCATCACTGTCTAAAAAATGGCATGATATAAGAGAATTTGTTCCTTCCATTACGAAAGACAGGATCTTTAGTTTAGATATAGAAAACTTGAATAAATACTTAAAATCAGAGACAGCTACAACAATATAGTTAATAAGAACACGGCGAATGGAAAACAATCATTCGCCGTTTTCTTTGTTTCTTTTAAGTGGTGTACACCCCCCCTTAAAATCTTATGGAGAAACGTTTATCTTTCATTTCAAAAAGGGTAGATAAGACAAAGTAAGTTAAATTGATAATTGGAGGACATTTAATATGAACTTAACTTTAGAGCATAAATGGCTGAAATTTGGTATAGCAGCCTTTCTTTCCATTGCTTTGCTTGCAGGATGTGGTGATGGAAATGACACGGATACAAACGAACCAGTGGAAGAGGATCTAGATGTTGATGTAAACGTGGATGATAATAATGACGAAAATAGCGAAAACAATGGATCAGACGAGGATAAAGAGGACGTAGAAAATACAGATGAAGAAGTTATGGATAAAGATCGAGAATAGAAAAACCGCCTTCTCGGCGGTTTTTTATTTTCCACACTTACATGGTCCTAAACCTGTTTTTTTACTTGTTTTACATTTCTTATTCGCCAAATACATCACTCCTTTAATCGAATGATAAAGAATATGAAAAAGCGGGATTGTCCTATTCAAAAATTAATTACAATATTAATCTGCCTCTTACGTCCTCAAACCTTCTTCCCTTGTTTCAATTGGTTCGAATATATACATTCATAGGGAAAGACACGTTTATAAAAGGCGTGTCTTTCCCTATTTTTATAGGAACTTTTTATAGCTATTTCCATACAAATAGAATAATTAAGAACTCATGGAAAGGGGAAATTTCATGGAAGAAAACAACAAAAATGTATTCATCATGTTATCATTTGAACACATCATAGCAATTGTCTTATTAATTGTAATTTTATTTTTCCTATTTATGTTAAAAAATAGATTATCTGATTCAACCATGAGTTCCAACTTATTCGAACGTCTCTTTTCACTTTCATTATTGATGATGGAAATCACTTATCATCTTGTACTCATTTTTACCCGAGAGTGGAATTTAAGTGAATCTATGCCATTCCATTTATGCAGTTTCAGTTTGTTTTTTTCAGTTTTTATATTATGGACTGGAAGCAAACGTTTTTATGATTTCATCTTCTTTGCAGGCTTTGGAGGTGCGCTTCAAGCTTTACTAACACCATCTTTGGAAATAGGGTTTCCCAGTTTTAAGTTTATTCAATTCTTTTTCATTCACTCTGGGATAATAGTGACTGCATTTTATATTTTGTGGGTAAAAAAATATACCCCTACATTTAAAGGACTTCTTAAAACGATGTTTTACTTAAATAGTATGTTTCCTTTTATTTTTGCTATTAACATAGTTGTTCATGGTAACTACATGTTTCTAAGAGAAAAACCTATAAATGGTAGTCTGCTTGACTTCTTAGGACCATACCCGTGGTATATTTTATCTTTAGAAATGGTAGCATTTTTTATGTTTTCGGCTTTCTGGTTAATCTTCAGGAGATGGAATCGACAATCTAAATGGACTACTTGAATGATTGTTCTATACAAAAAAAACTCCCCTCTTTATTTCAAGAAGGTAAGTTTTTATTGTTATTAGCTAAAAATTCAGCATATTTAATTGTGTTTTTTGCTACATCTAATTCTCCGTTAAATATTACAGGGATTCCTGGTCTCCAGTTTACTTCAAACAACCATATTCTTTGATTTTCATCCATTCCAACGTCTATTCCTAGTTCATCTAGATAAAATTCATCATATAAAGAATCAAAGTGAGTTGCAAAACTTACTGAAAAGTACTCAAGTGTTTTTTTTACATCGAACCATTCATTGTCAAACTCTATTTGCAAAAAAGGATCCGGAAAAGCAGTAAAACCTCCGTTACCTAAATTTGAGGTTATGCTACCCAAAGCTCCTATACGAGGGTAAATGGATGTGGTTACCCACTCACCATCTCCATTCTTTTGGACATGCAATCGAAAGTCTAAGACCTGGCCCGATTTTATTTTACTTGATATAAATTTTTGAATGATATATTCTTCTTCCTCTATTTTAAGTAATACAAGGTCTATTAAATCCTGTTTACTACAAATCGTGGTTTTTCCGGAATCATTTATAATAAACGTATTGGCATTTTCTTTTTCAATAAAAAGAATTCCAGATCCTCTACTCCCAGAAACAGGTTTGATAATAACTTGCTCATGCAATTCAATCATATCAAGTAAGTCTTTTTCCTTCTTTAATTGGACTGTCGGAATTAAATAGTGCTTAAAATCTTTTCCTTTCTTAATTCTGTTTTGCACGTCAGATTTATTACCTATGGAATGACTTGTAAATGGAATTCTTTCAGATAAATAATCAACGATTAGTTCTGCTTTGTCAGTTAAAGGAAAACTTGCATTATAAATGGCATCAGGAAAAGGATATTCCTTTTCAATCCATTTACCATTTTCATAGTATTTCCCTAAAATTTTTTCGTTCTTAATATCAACTTTCCCAGGCGTAAAGTAAAAAAAATCTACACCTTCTGCTTTTGCTACTACAGCATATGCATATGCCTTTTTTACTTTCTCGGGTTCTGCTCTATGATGCAGCATACCAATTAAG
Organism: Bacillus sp. FJAT-22090; assembly: GCF_001278755.1. GTDB lineage: Bacteria > Bacillota > Bacilli > Bacillales_A > Planococcaceae > Psychrobacillus. The sequence continues at coordinate 2,773,128 of NZ_CP012601.1, forward strand.
GTCATTTAATTCCCAACTCCCTTTTCTCTTTTTTATTAATAATTTAATTATCACTTACCATTTATCTCCAATATTAATACTTAATCTATTTACTAATTTCGGATCGATACACTGAACGCTACAAAAGTTTTGTAAGGATGCACTCACAATAATCTTCGTTTTTTCCAGTCGATAAGGAATACGCATCGTGTCTAGATAATTACCTTCTACGTCCATGGGACATAATAACGATAGGTAAACAAGCTTGTTGACTATATCTTCAATCCGAAAGAAACGTGTTCTAAACTCAGTTTGGGATGAGGAGGTTGTTCCGTAGGCTAAATAAGGTTCGTATGTCGTGGTTGTAAACAACACAATTGGAATAGTTTCATGCAGGATACCTTTGAATATTACTAGCTTAGCCTTGTTTTGTGTCTCATAAATTGTTTTTAAAATAGATTCAAGATTATTGAGAGAATCGTCTATTTTTATTTTATCTTGCTCCTTTTCACCCATCACACATTCACTCCCTTCTATACAGGTTCAATATAAAAACGGATTTCCTTTGCAGCATCTTTAGCAAGACTAATGGCTTGTTCCTTATCAACTGAAGAGGCTAAGATATATCCATATCGATCTCCCATTGATAAAGGTGGATGAAGTAGTTTCCCTTTTTTAGGCTTTATAAAGACCTCTTCTATACCAGGTAGCCCTGAACAGCGTTTTCTACCTGTTACTTTTATTAGAGTACCAGTAGAATCACTCGTTAAATATTGAGCAAACACAAACCTTTTAATCTTCCTATTAAAATTAGGCTCTTGTCCTAAAAATATCTTTATTGTTTCTTCAACTAAATTAAATCCATACGCTATCTCAATTATTCTATTCATCGCTCCTCCTGATATGCGCGGATTTATCTCGATTAACTTCCATTCATTATTAACTAAACGCATTTCTAAATGACAGGACCCATTATCCATACTAAATCGCTCTAAAATAGAACAAACTGTTTCATAAATTTTGTTATGGAAGTTTGTATCCATTTCTGCCAACAGACAATAACCAGTAACAATAAAACGCTCAAAAAGCTTAATTTCTTGTTCAAGAACTGCTATGATGTGAACTTCGCCATCGTACACACAAGCCTCGATTAAGTATTGAGGACCCTCTAAATATTCCTCAATTAAAATTTCATCGCATCCTTTCTCTATTAACTTATTTATACACTGAGTAAATTGTTTTACATCTTTGACTAATAAAACATCTTTAGATCCTGTGGAAATTGGAGATTTTACAATTAGGGGAAAACGATTTTTTTGATTTGCAATAAACGTTTCTAGGGATTCCCCTTTTTTATATGTTTCAAAGTACGGAGATGCAGAGAGACCTTTCAATAGTTCTCGTGTCAATACTTTGTCTTCCATTTTTTCTAATGGTTCTGGGGGAACTTTGGTTATATTTAATTCCTTAGATAATTTTGCAGCTACATGGACAAATGGATCAATAAAGCTTAAAATAGCTTCAATTTTTTTACCTTGTTCTTGGACTTTTCCTATACATGATTTTAATAAATTATAATTAGTTAAATCTGTTAAAACCATTTGGTGAACCTCGGGGAAATCATGTCTGTTTTCTAGAAAAACTTCTCTATCGGTTAGTAACACAGTGAAAAAACCTAGCCTTGCAGCCGCTCTTAGTGCTTCTCTGCTTGATCCAGATTTATTACTTCCGACAAATATGATTGTCTTCATAATTTATTTTCATCAACCTTTCAATTGCTTTTAGGCAAATATTTAATCTTCCCAATATAGTATTCAAACTTAAATTATTATGATTGGGACGATGATTCAGATAAACACATAGTTTTTTTTATGAAATATTTACCCTGCCTGAAAATGAAAAGGTCTTGAATATTGGTGTATGTTTATTTTGTGGATAACGTTATCAACAATACATTCCCTATTAAACAGACGTTAATAGAGAATAAATATAATTAATTAACACCTTATCCACAAATATTTGTGGATAAGGTGTTAATTATTTCAGTAAAATCTATTAAATAGATTCTTATTTAGGATAAATGCATAAGAATACGAATGGAAATATATATTTTTTGTATTTATACATAAAAAAGCACACAAAATTCATATTTTCAGTTAAAATGTTTCGACAAAATTCGATGTTTTCCACTACTGTGGATAAAGTTATACACATTATCCCAAGCGTAAACTATACCCTTTCATTAAATATAAACAAGTTAATAACAGTTTATCCACTTTTATCTGTGGATAAACGAACGGTTGTTCCAAACTAATCTTTTTGGTAGATTTATAGTAGATTAATTAATCTAACAAAAAGGTTTAAGTTACATAAAATGGTGGTACTTTTATCAAATTATAGGAGGTGGATTTAAGGTGAGTAAGATGTCGGATGAATTATTAATAGAATCTTATGTTGCAGCAAAGGAACTCAAGCTATCTCCAGACTTTATATTCTTATTAGAAATGGAAATTCGCCGTCGTTCTCTAGTGATTGAACAATTAATTCTAAAATGATTGATCTCATCTCTTTAACTTTTAAGTTCACTTACAGTTGCTTGCCCTTCTGAAGTAAAGTGCCGTTTTAGACGCATTTTAGACATATGTATGGAGATAGGAGAAAAATCAGAGGTAAAGTGAAACTATTTTCACTTTATATCGTATATAATAGATGTAAGATGATAATCTCTTATAAAAAATCTCACATTCCATATTGGAGGGTATATAAATTGAAAAAACTAGTAGCAGCTTTGCTTACAGCAACACTTGTATTTTCATCAGTTGGTAGCTTTGTATTCAATGATCAATCAACGACTGCTGAGGCTAAATCTTATAAATCTGGAAAGAAAAGCTTCAACACGAATAATAATAGTACTAACAACAATTCTAATATTCAAAAGAAACAACAAGATTCTACTACTGCAACAAACAAATCAAATACGACTACTAACAATAAAGGTGGCTTTTTCTCAGGTGGTCTTATGAAAGGTTTATTTGTTGGAGGGATTGCTGGATTACTCTTTGGTAGCATGTTTGCTAATATGGGTGCATTAGGCTCTCTTCTTGGTTTCGCTATCAATGCTGCAGCGATCATTTTTATCGTCGTTGTTATTCGTAAAATCTTTGACATCTTTAAAAAGAAAAAACAAGAGGAAGCTAACTCATGGAGAAGCTAATCATTCCGGAGCAAAATATTATAAATGCGGTTTGCGTTTATATTTCACGTAAAAAGAATGTAGAAGTGGAAGAAATCGAAGTAGAATTAATGTATGACGATGAAAATGGATTTTCAGCCGAAGCATATATTAAAGGAGAAACTGAAGTTCTTACTACATTCAACTTAATCGAAGCTTTGCGTCAAAGTATGGAGGAATTTCTAAATATAGATCCAATCTCCGCTGGAATAGAGCTTATATTAGATGACGAAGAAGGTATTATTGCTGCAATACATTAAATAATAATAGATTAGACCAAGTCACTTGCTGATTTGGTCTTTTTTTTACCTATCTAATTAATGATAAAATAGTAATAATATTGGTCATAATACAAGGAGATGATAAACTTGGTAATACATTATCTTGAATATGGGGATAAAAATGCTCCATTAATAGTCTTCCTACATGGTGGTGGAGTTAGTGGTTGGATGTGGGATGAGCAAGTCCGTTATTTCAAAAAGTACCATTGTTTAGTTCCAGATTTACCTGCACAAGGTATTAGTAATAGTGAGACTAACTTTTCTATTAAAGGTAGTGCTGAAAAACTAAATGAATTAATTGAAGAGAAAGCAAAGGATAAAGAAATTATTGTTACCGGTTTTTCTTTAGGAGCTCAAGTACTGATCGAGATGCTAAGTTTAAAGCCTAACTTAATTGATTATGCAATTATAAATAGTGCCTTAGTTAGACCAAGTACAGTCGCCAAATCATTAATTAGCCCTTCCATTCGATTAACTTTCCCATTAATAAAAAATAAAGCATTTTCTAAATTCCAATCAAGAACTTTATATATCAGAGAAGACCAATTTGAAAAGTATTATACAGAAAGCACTCAAATGAAGAAAGAAACGCTTATACAGATTTTAGAAGAGAATATGTCCTATAAAATACCACATAATTTTAACAAGGTTAAATCAAAGATATTAGTTACTGTTGGCGAAAAAGAAAAAATCAGCAGTTGACCTCGTAAAAAGTAACCCTCATTGCAATGGTTTAATTATTCCAAATGTAGGTCATGGCATACCAATAGCTGACCCGGATTATTTTAATAATCTACTTGAAAATTGGATTACTTATGAAAGAACACCAATAGACAGTATAAAAATAACATAAAACAACCGGTGGTAATTTACCCACCGGCTTAATTAATTATTGTTGGTTGTTTTGAAAACCGCTCATTTGTGATTGGGCTTGAGCTACTAGTCGCTTAGTAATTTCTCCGCCAACGGAACCGTTAGCACGCGATGAAGCTTCTCCTCCAAGTTGTACACCGAATTCTTGAGCAATTTCATATTTCATTTGGTTAAGAGCTTGTTCCACTCCTGGTACTAGAAGTTGATTACGATTTGAATTTGCCATGTTATTCACCTCCCTGTGAGAATAGATTGTGTAAATTTGAAACGATTATGCAAAAAAAGTTGAAGGTGAAATTTGACAATGAGTATTTGACTTTTTAGAAATAGGTGCTGAGTAATATGGTTTTACTCAGCACCCCTAAATTATTACTTTTCAAATATTTGATGAATAACATCATGTGCTTTGCTGTTATTTAGATTTTTGTAAATACAACTTGCTGGAGTATCTCTTATGCTTTCGGAGAAAGCATTGGCCATTTCAGCTTCCCCAGCTACATGGAATTCGCGCCATCCTCTTTTTTTCTTCAATTGCTCGAGAGTCGTACTCATTCCTTTGAAGAAACTGTTTTTATTCACCTTATATTTCGGATCTAGCACAGCACTTTTACTATCCGCCACTGGACGTCTACCCTGTGCGTCCATTTTTTTCATTTCTCCCCACACTTCAGAAACTGGATCGTATTTAAACGTCAAATCATCTCGCACGAATCCCATTGCAGTATCTAAAATGCGAACTTCCCCAAAGCTAGGCATGATAATTCCTGCTTCTGGATATGCTTTATACATATACTCTAACTGTTCAATCATAGGATGGTTTTCCCAATAAAAACTTGTTTTCACTGGAACTTGAACATAATGGACAGACCATAGATCATCAGCAGCACTTGCAAAAATGACTACTCCTTTTCGCATTTCCTGTTGATTGTCTTCCAATTCATTTATAATTTTTTTCTTTATTTTATTAAAAGCTTTTTTTTCATTTTCATCTGAGCCCTCTAAATACTCACCAAGTCTCTTCAGACCACTCTTTAAATGGATTTTCCAACCGCCATTTAATTGTTGCGGATCACCTGGATTGGTGTTTAAATAAACACTCAATACACACCGATCACTACAGCTATACTCTTTTAATGCCTGAAGTTCCTTGTTAATTGTCATTTTTTATCCTCCTTTTTTTTGCACAACTTTAGCTTTCCCCTCAAATGGTCTAGATAATACGACAGAGAAGTGTTATGTTTTGGATGGAATTTTTACTTATATAATAAAAAAAATCAACCAAAATAAATTGGCCGATTCCATTAAAACAGTATATTAAAGTACTTTTCGATCTATCACTTTTTTCCCTAAATAAAAAACTTTTTTTATTTTTTCTACGTCCGTTATTTCCAAACCAGGAATACCTTCTGCAACAAGGAAATTTGCATCCAACCCTTTTTCTAAACGCCCAAATTGATGATCTTTCCCTAATATTTTTGCTGGATTGTCGGTAATTAAGGCTAAAATTTCATTTTCATTATGGTGGTTATTCTTTAAAAGCTGCATGGATGGATGTGCGATCAACATTAAAACTTCTGGTCCCCTCAAAGATAAATTTTCAAAAGGCAACCACGAAGTTCCTAAATATGGCGGAAGATATGCATCAGTCGAAATAGAGACAGGAATATTTTTACTTACCATTCGAAGAATTTCATTAGGAGAATTTGGACATAAATGAGTACCACCCATTGGAGTTGCCACAATGTCCTTCCCTTTTTGTGAAACTTTTTCTAATTGTATGTCAGATATTCCATGTGCATGATGCAAAACATCTACCCCTGCCTCTAACGCTAGTTCAATTCCTTCCTCTCCAGCTACATGGGCTCCAATTTTTTTATTTAAACTGTGATATATTTCTGTAATCTGTTTCATTTCTTCTAGAGAATAAATAACTTCCCCAGCTTTTGGTACTTCTTCTTTTGTAAAATTAGCAGGTGTTGCATTGATAAAAATGTTCTCCCCTGGATATTCACTCTCTAAAGCAATTTTCTTCACTAATGACGGATTAATTAAATCCTCTTTTTGAATACTTTGAGATTTTGTTACGAATGAAAAATGCGCTAAATTTTCAAAACCTATAGATATACTCGTTGTAGCAAATGAAACATTTATTGGCAACCCATGAACTGCCTGTTGATAATCTTCTTTTGAAAAGTCACAAAACGGGTTTCCACAAATCTGTTCACCTATCGCAGTAATCCCAGAGGAAATTGCATGTAATAGAATACTCTTGGCTGCTAGAAAGTGCGTTTCGGATGTAATCGGATAAAGTGAACTTGGAGCAAATTCCAATAAATGTGTATGACAATCCACCAATGCTGGCGTAATTATATAGTTTGAAAAATCAATAACTGGAATAGATGGATATCGTACTCGAAAATCTTCCCATAATCCAACATCTAAAATTTTTCCATCCTTAATAACCATTGCACCACTCATTAAAGTTCCAAGTTTACTAACAGTGACAATTTTTTGACCTCGAATGATGTAACAATTATTCATACTAGCCCACCAATAATGGAGTTAAAAAATACGCCAATATACAAGCAGTTAAAACTCGGATAATCATTCCAACAATTGCAGCAATTAAAGCTTCTCTTTCATTCAGATCAGAGGATTCTGCCCATGTCACTGGAATCTGACCAAAGATAACGGATAAAGGTAAGCCAGAATTAGCTAATACAAATGACCCAACAATGAGACGTGGATCAATTGTACTAGCCAGTTCTGCAAGTTGAGCAACAGCAAGTGTAGGTGCTGCTAATATTGAAACAATTCCAGTCGATGGCTCGATACTGAGAAAGGTTAATATGGAGGATAAACTTGATTCAATTACGTCCCATGCTCCAAAGAATTTTAAAGCACCTATAAAGAAAAATACCGCCGCTACTGCAGGGATAATAGTTAAAAAAAGGAGCTCGGCACCTTCTTTAGCAGATGTAAAAATTGTTTCTAGAAATCTAGTCTTAGGAGTAAAGCGAGGTAGCTCTTCTAACTCAACTTTTTTGGTGTCTCGATATATTGTTTTGGATAAAATGAATGGAACAACAACAATTGGAAGAAATATGGAGATAATTATAAGAGGAAATGCATTAATATTAAACACGGATAATGCCATAAGCCCTAATACTAATGTCGCAAAAGATTGAGGTGATTGAATCATTGTAGCTACTGCAATTTTCTGTTCCGCTTTCGTTGCTTTTGCTTTAACTAATACCGGACCAGAAATTTTTCCAGCCGCATTAATATCGCCAAGGATATTATAAACACTTGGAATAATGACTGATGGATTTATTTTTAGACCCTTCATAATTGGGACAAAAAGCCGAATTAAACCATCCGTAAATCCAAGCCTTTCAATTATACGACCAAATATAACACTTATAATAATAGCAATACCTATCTCACTAGTTAAAAAGACATCTACAACAATCGGTTTAACTTCAGAGATCACTGCATTAAAGAAATCGGATAACGAATTTGGATTAACTAATAGAATTAGTAAGGATGCAACTACTAATATTAAACCCATTACTTCAAAATAATGCCATTTAGATCGAGAAGTTTTTATTTTTGAATTAGACAATTGATCTTTATTCAACGAACAACCTCCTCACACTTTTTATACCTTATGTACTCAAAGAATTATGTGTGAATACCATCTATCGTTTAATTAACATGTTGCCATCTGGTACGAAATTTCTACAGCTGCAATCATCGTTGCTCAACTAATAGGCTTGTAGGGTTTGTATAGTAAAAAGCAGTCAATTGATCATTAATTGACTGCTTTTTACTATTAATGCTTTTGTAAACTATTCTCTTCCATCCAATACGCTTCTCTAATATTAATCTGTTTACGAAGTTTTCTCGTGACTTCGGCAGTAATTTCTCGATTTTCGAAAAGGTTTTGAATTTCATCTCGCTCCGCTTGAAAAGCCTTATTTTGTATTTCTCTTTTCATTTGGGCATATTTCTTAGGCTCTGCACCTTTTTTGGCTAGCTTAAATTTCATAATCATGTCATTATATTCACCGATAATCAACAAATAAACTTCTTCGTTTTCAAGAGTCATTTGTGACTTCAGATAATGGATTGCAGCTTTTGCCATATTCACTTTAAGTTGAATGACTTTCTGATTTTCAACAGATCGATTTCTTTTATTTTTATTTTTTTTAGGTGTAAATAATTGAATGAAATTGAAAAAAGTTCTTTTAAAAATTGTCCAAATAAATAATCCTCTGTAGTGCATTCGGTTTGTAACCGCTACTCTCATCCGTTGAATATGTTCATCCATCAAATAAATAATTTCCCGGTCTATTTGGTCCTCTTCTTTCAATCCATCAATAAATTTTGCTTCCTCCGCAAGCGCCTTCATACGAATATCCGTTTCCATCAATTTCAATTGCTCGGTATCCGCTGCATTTACATTCTTCAGAGCATTTCGCATGCGAGAATAATTGGAAATGATGGATACAGCAGCGCCATTATTTTCTTCATTCATCACTTCACGGATAAAACCAATGGCAGCATCTATAGAACTGATCTTCGCAGTCCTTTCCATCTCATCTTTCAACTCTTCTGAATTACCTTTATCCGATTCTGCAAGAAGAGGTAAGAGGATACTTGCTAATACTAAAGTAACTAATATTACTCCTGCAGCTATGAAAATGATTAGTGATCGTTCAGGAAAAGGACTTCCATCTGCTAGAACGTATGGGATAGTAAAGGCCCCAGCTAATGTAACTGCTCCTCGTACACCAGAAATAGTTGTTATTGCGATCATTCGCAGAGAAGGTTTTGGAATTTGCTTTTTATGCAACCACCCTCCCCACCATCCTAAGTACACCCACAAAAATCGTAATATTAATAGTGCTGCAGTAATTATTAAGATGAACTTAATTACCTCGTAATTATTAAACATTGGGTTCTCAAAAATTTCATTCATGACACTCGGAATCTGTAAGCCTAACAATACAAATACTAAGCCGTTCAAAATATAAATGAGAATACTCCAAGTACTTTTAGATACAACTTGAAGTTGCATTAAAGGAGACTGATCTCGATCTCTATAGATAGCATGCACAATACCAGCTGCAACGACTGATAATATACCAGAGAGATGAAAATGCTCGATGATGTAAAAGATAACAAATGGAGTAAGAATTTGAATTAGCATGTGAAGTGTGACATCTTCCATCCCAAGTCGTCGGATAAATATCTTCAGGCGAATAATGAGAAATCCAAGAATTGCACCTCCTGCAAATCCTCCAATTGCAATTACTAAAAAGCTCCAACTTGCCTCTGCTAATGAAAATACACCCGTCACGGTTGCCGCAACCGCAAATTTAAACGCAACTAAACCAGAGGCATCATTCATGAGACCTTCGCCTTCTAATACATGCATAATTGTTTTTGGCATCTTAACACGGCTAGAAATAGCTGCTACTGCCACTACATCTGTAGGTGAAAGAATCGCCGCTAACGCAAAAGATGCAGATAAAGGAATCGACGGAATCAGCCAATAAATTAAATACCCAATAACTAATACAGTGATAAACACTAAACCAAGCGCAAGCAATAGAATTGGTTTGCGTAATTTCCATAATGCATGTCTCGAAACATTTTTTCCATCATGGAAAAGCAAAGGAGCTATAAATAGAACAAAAAATAGCTCTGGATCCATAGGCACATGAATTCCTAAAGGAAAGGCTGCTAACAAAACTGCTAGTGCAATTTGGATAATTGGCACTGGTATGTATGGCATAAAATGATTAATAAAATTTGAGAGACCGATGGTGACGAGCAAAAGTAGTATGATTAAAAAAAATTCCATCCCGTGTCCCCTCTCTATTTCTGTACTCTATTAATTTTAAAGAGATTATGGGGTTATTACAAATTACCGGCTTAAAATCTACAAAGGGATTAACTTTTCACAAACATTGTTTGTAGCTAATCCCTTCTAATCTATTATTTTGATAAGTAATCGATGATACCCATTGCACTTACTTCCATATCAAGCTGAATTAAATTATATGCCTCATGGTCGTCTGGAATATTCTCCACTCGAAGATGGCTCCTCACTATGCTTAATAATTTTAGTGCAAGCTCTTCGTACCCTTTTTGTTCTGTAACTATATTTCTTGCTTCCTCCAAAAAAATAGGAAGCCAATTAGATACTTGGTTTAGAGCTTTTTCTGGAATGTCAGTCATACCAAAATGCCCATAATAAATATAATTTACATTCATATCCCTGATACGATCGATTGCCCTTTGCATTGCCTCTGGGTCAAATTGATTTGGTGAAGTAGACGGAAGGAACAAATGAACCCCTTCTGAAATCAATTGTTCATATCGAACTCCTACTGTATCTCCTGTAAACACACCATTACTAACAGGATCATAAATACTAAAATGATGTTTTGCATGTCCTGGAGTGTCTAAAAATTCTAACATACAATTTGGACCAATCTTTAAAGTGTCTCCATCGTTTTTAACAAGTAGTAATTCCTCCTGAATAGGAATTACCGGATCAAATAACTTCGAAAACTTTTCTCCATATACCGCTTTAGCACCAGCAACTAGTCTTTCAGGATTCGTTAGATGTCTTGCACCTTTCGGATGGACTACTACTTTAGCTTTTGGACATTCTCTCATTAGTAAGCCCGCTCCGCCTGCGTGATCTAAGTGAATATGTGTAACAATAATGTATTTCACTTGATCCAATGTAAGTCCTAGCGCTTCTAACCCGGCTTTAACATGCTTTACGGATGGACTTGGTCCTGTCTCAACAATCGTTATCTCTTCTTCTAGAATGACATATGTACCCGTTCGCTCAGCAACTCCTAAGTCATATCCATCTATCAAATAAATTCTATCGTTTAACTGGATTGGATAATCATTTTGCATCATCATTTCCCCTTTATTTAAATATTGATTACAATATTCAGCCTTTTCAATATTTTATCATTTATTAATAGTATAAACATACATAGATTGGCACAAAAAAAAGCAACACCACAGTTAGTGGTGCCGACTTATTATATTGCCGCTAGAGAAGAAAAAATCCAATTCCCATAATTAAGTATGCTGCGAAAAGTGTTAACCCTTCAAACCAGTTCGATTCCCCGTCATTAGAGAGATTAATAACAAGTAATGCAGCAGTAATCATCGCAACCAATTCAGGTAAAGTGAAAACTAACGGCATTGCTTCGGGCATAAATAAAGAAATGATAACTAGTATTGGGGCTACAAACATTGCCACCTGTAGCGTAGAACCAACCGCAATTTCAACTGATATATCCATCTTATTTTTGGCAGCCATCGTAATTGCCGAAACATGCTCCGCGGCATTCCCGACAATTGCAACAATGATAACACCAATAAATAACTCAGACCAACCAAACTTTTCTCCTAGCATTTCAAATGTATGAACAAGCTGCTCTGAAACAAAAGCAACCGCTACAGTTGCAATAAGAAGCACTAAAATTGATTTACCCTTTGTCCATTCAGGTATCTCTTCTTCTTTCTGAGGTTGATCAGTAGAAGCAAATATACCTCGATGGGTAACAAGTTTAAAAAATAATCCTGCAAGATACAGAGCAATTAAAACCACTGCAATTCCAATACTTAAACTCAATGTTTCTTGTGTATCCATTGATATAGAAAATACTTCTGGGATAACAAATGCAACAATTACCGCAAAAATAAGCAAGCCTGAGTTGTATCTTGCATCATGCACGCTAAACTTTTGACGCTTAAACTTTAATCCTCCTACAAAAAAAGAAAGTCCAAGCACAAGTAGCAGGTTTCCTAAAACGGAACCAGTAAGCGATGCGAGTACAATACCAACCATACCAGCCTTCAATGTAAATATAGAAATAATAAGTTCAACCGCATTACCAAATGTTGCGTTTAATAATCCACCAATTCTTGGTCCGCTTACAATAGCTAAACTCTCAGTTGCTTTCCCTATATATCCGGAAAGCCCCACAATACTTGCACAACAAAGTAAGAACATAATCATATCTGACCAATCAAAAAATGCGCCAGCCAGAACTAGTGGCACACCTCCAAAAACGAGAATGGCAAACAATTTGTCCACCAAAATCACCTCTTTATCAAAGTATACTTCCTTTCTATCTTCCCCATTTTGAAAATAAAAAAACAACTCTATACGGAAACTATATTTCTAATCAGTTTAAACAGCCTTTGGACTTGTGTCGGAGAATTTCTCGGGTATCTCAGAAAATCCCAGAGTATCTCAGAAAATCTCCGGAGTATCTCAGAAAATCTCGGGGTATCTCAGAAAATCTCGGAGTATCTCAGAAAATCTCGGGGTATCTCAGAAAATCTCGGAGTATCTCAGAAAATCTCAGAGTATCTCAGAAAATCGACGAGTAAACACTTTTCCTTCTACTTACATAAGTTAAGGGAGAAGAAAAGGAGTGATGTATAGATGATTCAGATGTACCCAATCGATATTGAAGGTCATACATTTATTGCAGTTTCTGTGGAGTTACCTAAAACAAACCTACTTACCGTTTCAAACGAAAAAGGATATATTATGTGCGGTGCACTAGATGTTGCATTGTTGAACGAAAAATTAAAGGACAGGAAAGTAATAGCAGGAAGAGCGGTTGGCGTAAAGACCATTGAACAACTAATTAATGCGCCGTTGGAGTCAATTACTTTCCAAGCAGAAGAACTGGGAATCACAGAAGGAATGATTGGGAGAGAAGCACTGTTAAAAATGATATAAAAAGAGAGTTAGGCAGTTAAATGCCTAACTCTCTTTAAATCTATCTGTCATAATCTTTCTAATCTATTTATATACTTACCATATATCTATTAGTTTGGAGGGTTATCCTTGAATAAAGTGGAGTTCAAACAGTATTTTGATATCGGTTATAAAGAAATGATTTTTACTGCAAATAATGGCGATACAGTTATTGCGATTAAAAGTAATTATTCTGTTCCATCCTCTATGGTGACTTCCTCCATTATTCATGTTAACGGTAAACGATTCGAAGAAAAGAGATGGGGGTTTTTCTTTACAGATTTAGTAGAAATCGAATCCAATGTACGAGCAAATGTGTATATTGAGTTAGAAAAATATGAGATTGATCCCGAAGACTTTGACGATGAGTCATTCATTCAACACTTAATAGACGAAGCAACCGAAAAAATACAAGAATCAAATGTATGTACTGCTCTAAATGAAATGGAAGTAGTCTAATCCTTCTGTATTAATTCGGCTGCAATTAATTTATAGGAGTTAATTCGGTCTTCCGCAGAATATGTAACTGTGTTGATCATGATTTCATCTGCTTGATAACTAGCTTGAAGTTCCATTAACCTCTGTTTCACGTCTTGTGGATTACCAATAATACTATTCTGTCTCATATTAACCAAAGTCTCTCTTTCACGAGCATCCAGTTTATATTGCTTTGCTTCTTCTACAGAAGGTACACCTTGCTGACCTTCCCCTTTTGTTTTTTGTAAAGACCAAATAAACGAGCTTAATGAAATTTCATCTGCTCGTTCGGTAGTTTCAGCACAGAAAACTGTGACAGTTACCATCACCTGAGGAACTTGTCCACCCTTTCTAGGTACATAAGCATCAAGATAGTCCTGAATAATAGCTGTTCCATCCTTATCACTCATAAATTGCCCAAATGTATAGGCAAGTCCATATTCCGCAGCAAGTAATGCACTTTTTCTACTTGTCCCGAGAAGCCAAGTTTCTGGTAATTCATCTGGAACAGGTGAAGGAGAAATTTTTGAAAACTGATGGTCAGCAGGAAAATCATTATCTAAAAAATGGAGTAAGTCTTTTAATAAACTTGGCATACTATACACGTTCTGCAAAAAATTATCTGATAAAGCGTTAGTTGCTTCGGCTGACCCACCAGGTGCACGTCCAAGACCTAGATCGATTCGACCAGGAAATAATGTAGCAAGTGTATTAAAAACCTCCGCCACTTTAAAAGGTTTGTAATGTGGCAATAAAGTAGCACCCGAACCTAATCGAATTCTTTCAGTATTTGATCCGATGACTCCAAGGATCACTTCAGGTGCAGAACTTGCCAGACCAGGTAAATCATGATGCTCTGTCATCCAAAATCGAGTATACCCTAGCATCTCACCAACTTGTGCTAGCCTCATCGATTCATATAATGCCTCTCTAGCAGATTTATTGGACGAAATAGGCGATTGATCTAGAATACTTAACTTCATGAAACAAGTCTCCTTCCAATTACTCTTCGATTAAACTTAATTTATATTCTCCCACTTGACCTTTTTCATATAAATTTGTAATAGAAGTAGAATAATTATTAATGGTGCCCGTAAAGGACAAATCTCTCTCAGGAACTTTTACATGAAAAGTACCTTTGTATAGTAAAACTGCAATGTCATGATATTCTTCACTCGTTACACTAAAAACGATCGAAATTTGTTGTAAACCATTTACTATTTCTTCCTTATAACTGTCTATCTTTATACAAGCATTATCTAGCATAATTTCTTTTACAACCATGCAAAAACACCTCCGAATTCAGTACTTGTTTCCAGTGTACCATCTTCAAAGGTGTTGTACTCTATTCCGCTATTCTTTAGCTTGTTACTTCCTGTTAACTTAATCTGTTTAGTCTTTCCTTATCTTGATTCAACTGCTCCTGCAGTGAACTAATAGGCTCCAAATTCCCTCTACTTTCTAGAGCCATTTTAACGGAACGCTCCGCACGGTCAATCATATCCTGTGCATTTTGAATAAATTGCTCTGTGGGATTAGTTAGAGCTTGCCCTACCGCAAAAGTAACATTATCAACAGAATTGTGCAGTTGAGAAATGACATTATCTTCTTTCCAGCTCATTTGGGTGTGATCTACCAAAGTAACGTCCTCCTTAGGTTTTTCTCTAATTCAATACGTCTTTACTATGGCAATTTAACACCATTTTTATTCATCTGAAAGTTTTCTACCAAAAGTTTTCCTTTAGTAATATAATCCTCAAATAGTTTTGTTGAATTTGGAAATACTATTTCATGAAAGATTCTAAATTAATCGAGGAGGAAATATAATGCCAAAGCATAATGATTCAGCTGATAATAAAGAAATATTTAAAAAAACAATTCATAATATGGAAGCAGCTGAAGCAGCAATGGAATTCGCTGAAGGAAAAGAACTTGCTGCAATCAAGGAGAAAAACGAACGACGTAAAGAAAGTATAGAAGAATTGAAAGATGAGATTGTTGCAGAAGAAAAATCCCGAATTAACGGGTATATTTAAAAGCCATAAATTAGCCCAATAATCGTTAGATTACTGGGCTAATCATTGAATTATTCAACACCATTTTCTTCGACATACTGTAAAGGAATTTGCATTGCTCTCACTGTACCATTTAAATTTCCTTGTAAATTTGTTACGTAACTATTTTGTTTCATCTTCATCATTTGCCCATCCTTAAAATAAAATTCATAATAGGATAATTCATCATCCTCAGGTAGCTTTACATAATAAACGAGCTTCTCAAGATCTTCCCAAGAATAGGATTGTTTTTCTTTTGAAAAAAGAGTCCGATAAGAAATTTCTTCCCCTGATAATGTAATATAAGATAAAGAAGCAATATAAAAAACCAAGCTACTAAGAAGTACACAAAACACCCCTGCTCCAACCGTCCATTTCCGTATACCGAGAAATCCCAATACTAAACAGGCCAGAACGATTAAAAACAAGCTTACCCCAAATGTCACATAATTTTCCGTTGGTGCATACGTAATCCAAATACCTTTTTTGTAATAGAGCGTATTCACAACTGCTAAAGGTATAATAAGCAAATAAACAGGTGAAAACAAAACGATACAAGCCCCAATAGCCAAAAAGATATGCTTTTTATCGTATCTTCTATGCATCCCAATAATCCCCTTTTTTTATTACTATTAAACGCGCACGCTTCGCTTAAGCCTCCGCAGAATAAATTACTCCTTCGTCGCTCCCATATCCAGAAGACACCCTTAGACGCATTAGGTACTGAATAAGACAGAAACAAACTTTAAATTAAAAAACTTTTTTGGACTATTCTTAATGGCAGTAAGCTATTTTCATATATTTCACTCGTGATCACTATGACTACCTCTTCTTTTGGATGAATGAATATATATTGCCTGCCAAATCCTAATGCAAAATGATACGTATTTTCGTATGTAAAATCTTGTTTATCATCCAGTTTATTTATCCACCAATGCATCCCGTAATAACCAATTAATTCATATGTTTTAAAATATGGTGTAGTAGAAGTCTTTATCCATTCCTCCGAAACTATTCTTTTATTGTTATAAACACCATTTTGCAACATTAGCTGGCCGATTTTCATCATATCTGTCGCTTTTAAAACGAGCCCATCTGCCCCTTTATTGATGTTCATATTATCTGAATACCAATTAAATTTTTTAATACCTAACGGCTTGAACAAATACTTATTGGCAAATTCCTCCGTTTTCATGTTGGTTACCTTCTGGAGGATAGCAGATAATATATGGGAGCAACCCGAGTTGTAGTTCATATATGTGCCAACAGGATGGATTATTGGACGTTCTAGAACAAACTTCATTATATTCGGATGATAGACCATTGGTGCAAAGCTATTCCATTCACCAAATTCGGGAAAGTCCAATCCATCTGTCATCGTTAACAAATGATAAATAGTAATATCTAATTTACGACTATCCGTTTGTTCTTTAAAAAGCTCTGGGAAAAAGGTATAGACAGGTAAGTGAATGGATGTTAAATGCTTTTTCTCTAGTGCAATTCCAACTAAAATTGAAAGTACACTTTTGGTACAGGAATTCATTTTATGAAGCTTTTCACGTTGTTTATTGTTTTTGTAGTATTCGAAAATACTATTTCCCTTTTGATATACAAGTAAGGAAGTAACTTTCTCCTTTTTTATTTCTCTTTTTAAGTAGTCAAAATCTATCATGTTTTTTACCCTCTATTAATTCTTACTATTCAAAAAATTGCTTACTATTATTATAATAAGTAACTTTTGGGAACTCAACCTTTTACTACTAATCACACGAATGGAGCATTTCGAGTATTGTAACTTAGAGGCAATTATAAATGAAAAGCAATGATGATATTTTGTATTTCCGTTATTCTTCTTATCCCCTAAGCTCGTTTTATAAGGCACCTTTTTCTCAATATACAGCTCCAGTTCGATTTATATTGAATCAAGAGGCTGATCATGATCAATTTATTAGTAAAAATGAATTCGATTTTATAAGTATGAATCGTCTTTTGTGGATGGAGCACGTCAACTGGACGAGAATGACAATTACAAGCATTGTATTTAACTTACCTGATTTGCCATTCGTCCAAGAACGGCTTTTAAGAAACGCAACCGATTTAGCGAATTGTATTCGCCCTTACTATGGAGACCAAATTGCAAATCAATATGAGGGGTTATTAAAGAAGCATTTAGTAATAGCAGCGCAACTAGTAACCGCCGCCGTAAAAGGTGATTCAACAACTGTGGAGGAAAAAGAACAAGCATGGTTTAAAAATGCAGATGAAATTGTAGCATTTTGGAGCAGTATTAACCCTTATATTAATAAAGAAGAATTAAAAGAAATGTTTTATACTCATTTGACATTAACAAAATCAGAGGCAGTTAATATGATTGAAAAAAATTATAAAGTGGATATTGAGGTTTTTGACAAAATCGAAGAGCAAGCTTTAGAAATGGGAGATATGATTGCCGAGGCAATCATCAAGCAATTCCCTCAATATTTTTAATTAAAAAGGTTTCAGGACAATAATACGTTCTGAAACCTTTTATTTCTCTTTGATAGGTAAATAAGATCGAACTTTTTTCCTTTTTGAGTAGTGAGCGATTGGTGGATTTTTTTGATAATCACCTTTTAGAAAAGAAGCCATAGAATTTTCTACAACTCCCCCTTTAACATTTTGCAATTTCCATGGAGCATGCCAAATATCCACACGGTATAAATCATTATTTATTTTTGTCCATAAACAATAACGCTCTGTCAGCCACCGTTCTAATGAAGTTCCTTCCATAATTTCTGGCATCGGCTCAAATGAAGTGATTAGCGTTTCGGGAATTGAATTCGCATTACTCACTTTACTAGAAACTGAAAAAATGTTGTTTCTTTTTTGTAAATGGATATTAGCTTGACGATAAGGTAAAAAGTTTCCTATGGTCGCCAATTTCACGATTACTGGATTATTCGCATCTAAGCTAAAGAAAAAAACACCTGATTTCCCTTTATAGCTGACATATGTACGAACGTTTAGTTCTAAATAAGAACTCAATCCTGGAATAGGGGGGACAAGTCTCGGGCGATTACCTTTTACCTGAAAAGAGACTAAACCAAGCCAAGCCATATTGTCATATAGATCTAACTTTAGCTCCGAAGGTATGTGATCACGTATATCCTTTGCCGAAACTGGCCAATGAAGGAAAAGAACATCCCGCCATTCCTGCGTCATAACCCATGGTCTCATTCCAAAATTCGTCTCCTTTCTGCCTAGGATCTTTTAAGAATTATTTCCAAATAGGTGGACCTTCAAACTTGCAAAAGTTTGATATTATTAATTTTTTGATTTAAACCAAGATTATCCACAATAATGAATACTTTTTGACATTTTACCTCTGTTTTCACAATTGTGTTACGGAACTATTTTAATTTGTTCATATCTTCATGAACATTTTGTGAAGCCCGATTCTATTAGTTTGTTTTTTAAAGTTGCGGTAATAAGATAGAGGCACGGATAGGAATTCCTCCAATTAGTATTCGCATGATTAGTTACCACAACTTTTTATAAACAGAATTGAAAGGGGTACAACTATGAAATTAAAAATGAAGTGGGCTCTAATGACGATGGTTTTCACTATTGCCACTGTGTTAACAGGTTGTGAACCATTACTAGTTTTAGACCCGAAAGGTCCTCAGGCTAAAACTCAGGCTGATGATATTATGCTTTCTATCTGGCTGATGTCAGGTATAGTTATTGTCGTTTTAGCTATTTTAGTATTTGTGCTAATAAAATATCGCGCTTCTAATCAAAGTAAAGATTACGAGCCACCTCATATAGAAGGAAGTCCAATCGTTGAAGCAATTTGTATCGGTATTCCTATTTTGATCGTCATTTTTCTTTCAATCGTTTCTGTAAAAAGTAATTATGAAGTAGAGGCGACTCCAGCAGGATACGAAGATCAAGAGCCGTTAATAATTTATGCTTCTTCTTCTAACTGGAAATGGCATTTTAGTTATCCAGAAGAAGATATCGAGACTGTTAACTACTTGTACATCCCTGAAGACCGTGCAATTGAGTTTAAATTATATTCCTATGGACCAATTACTAGTTTTTGGATTCCACAATTAGGTGGACAAAAATATGCCATGGCTGATATGGTCACCACCTTGCACTTAGCAGCAGATACACAAGGTGAGTTTGTTGGAAGAAATGCTAACTTCAGTGGAGCAGGATTTGCAGAAAATACATTTGAAGTTACAGCTATGTCTCAGGCAGACTACGATGATTGGGTGAAAGAAGTACATGAAACAGCAAAACCTCTAACCGAAGAAAAGTTTGAGGAATTATTAGAACCGGGCCATCTTGGACGTTCTACTTACACAGGAACACATTTAGAATTCTCACCTGCGCCTAACCATGATCATGGCTCTACTGAAACGGACGCAGAAGAATCAGAACACGAAAATCACGAATCAACTAATACCGATGAGGAATCAAGTCACGCTCATCATTAATTAGAAGTTTATTAGATTACTATAGTTCAAGCTATAGATTCCTGAAAGGAGTTACAAAAGTATGGATTTCTTTGATCGCTTTGCCGTACCACATCCAAGCTTTTTAATATACGCATCCATGGTTGGTATTGGTCTTACGATGATTGCTATAGTCGTAGGAATTACCTACTTTAAGAAATGGGGATACCTTTGGCGCGAATGGATCACAACTGTTGATCACAAACGTATAGGGATCATGTATTTGCTATCAGCCTTACTTATGCTGTTCCGAGGTGGCGTTGATGCAATTATGATGCGCTATCAGCTGTCAATGCCGGAGAACACGTTTCTAGATTCTCAGCATTATAATGAAGTTTTCACAACACATGGGGTCGTAATGATTCTGTTTATGGCTATGCCGTTCATTATATTTTTCTTTAATTACCTAGTACCATTACAAATCGGAGCACGTGACGTTGCATTTCCTCGTCTAAATGCATTGAGCTTCTGGTTATTCTTTATGGGAATGGGATTATTCAACATTTCATTTATAGTGGGTGGATCACCTGATGCTGGTTGGACTTCTTACTTCCCTCTTGCAGGGAATGAATTTAGTACATCCGTTGGTTCGAATTATTACATGATTGCTATTCAAATCGCCGGAATTGGTACACTAATGACTGGTATTAACTTTATTACGACTATCTTAAAAATGAGAGCTCCTGGCATGACTCTTATGAAAATGCCAATGTTCACTTGGTCTGCATTTATCGCAAACGTCATCATTGTTTTTGCTTTCCCTGTATTAACAGTATTGCTTGCAATGGGGACAATGGATAGATTATTTGGAACAAACTTCTTTACAACCACCAATGGTGGTATGGATATGCTTTGGGCTAACTTGTTCTGGGTTTGGGGACACCCTGAAGTATATATCTTGATTTTACCTGCATTCGGTCTATATAGTGAGATTATTTCAACCTTTGCACGACGCAACCTTTATGGTTATAAGTCCATGGTTGCTTCAATGGTAGTCATTTCTTTACTATCATTTGTAGTTTGGGCTCACCATTTCTTCACAATGGGCCAAGGTGCGTTAACAAATAGTATATTCTCCATCACAACGATGGCAATAGCTGTTCCGACCGGGGTTAAAATATTTAACTGGCTGTTCACCCTTTGGAAAGGGAAAATTGAATTTACTACCCCAATGCTTTATTCCATAATGTTTATCCCACTGTTTACATTAGGTGGAGTTACCGGAGTAATGCTTGCAATGTCAGCTGCTGACTATCAATATCACAATACGATGTTCTTAGTAGCTCATTTCCATAACGTAATTATTCCAGGTGTGGTTTACGCTATGCTAGCTGGTCTTACATTCTATTGGCCAAAAATATTTGGTTTCATGTTAAACGAAAAGCTTGGTAAATGGACAGCTTGGATTTTATCAGTCGGATTTGTCCTAGCCTTCATTCCAATGTATATTACAGGCTTAGATGGTCAGGCACGTCGCATGTACACTTACTCTGAATCAACCGGTTTTAGTGCGTTAAATATGGTTTCTTTCATTGGTGCAGCAATTATGGCAGTAGGTTTTGTCCTTCTTGTCTACAATATTTACTATAGTACTCGTTATGCTTCAAGGGATATTGCTAGTGACCCATGGGATGCACGTTCACTTGAATGGGCAACACATACTCCAGTACCAGAATATAATTTTGCAATTACACCACAAGTTGCATCGACACAAGCATTTTGGGATTCAAAGAAAAATGGTCATGAATTATTCAATGGAAAAATTGAAAAAATTCACATGCCAAATAACAGTGGTTTACCATTTATCATGAGCTGTATCTTCTTTGTCTTTGGATTTGCGATGATATTCAGCATTTGGCCACTTGCCATAGTGTCATTAATCGGTATTTTAGCTTGTTTGACTTATCGTTCATTCGAGAAAGACCATGGAAGATATATTTCTGTAGAGGAAATCGAAGAAACTGAAAGAAAATTGCGAGGTGCTAAAAAATGAAGGTAGATAACTCGCTTCCACTTGAATACAGCACGGAAGAAAATAGCTTAAAAATCTTAGGTTTTTGGATTTTCATTGGTGCGGAAATTATGCTTTTCGCGACACTATTTGCATCTTATTTTACTTTAGAAAATCGTATTGGCAATGGACCTTCTGGGGCAGAAATTTTTGAAATTACACCAGTATTAGTTGAAACGATTTTACTATTAACAAGTAGCTTTACGATTGGACTTGCCATTCATGCTATGCGAATGAACAATAAAAAAGCGACAATGGCATTCTTTGCGGTTACTCTTATACTTGGGGCAGCATTCGTAAGCTTCGAAATTTATGAGTTCATTCACTATGTGCATGTTGGAGCAGGGTTACAAACTAGTGCTTTTACTGCCATTTTGTTAACGACCTTAGGAACACACGGATTACACGTTACACTTGGTTTCTTCTGGGGAGTATTTATCCTATTGCAGATCAAAAAACGTGGCTTGACTCCGGAAACAGCCAATAAATCATTTATTTTCTCTCTCTATTGGCATTTCTTAGATATTATTTGGATTTTCATCTTCAGCTTCATCTACTTGAAAGGAATGATGTAATATGAAAGAATTATTCCCTCTTAAACAAGTAATGGGCTTTGCATTCTCATTAGTTCTTACAGCAGTGGCACTATTAGTGTATTTTACTGATATGTCCTACTCAATTGGTATGACTGTTCTTCTCCTTACGGCATTTATACAGGCTGGTCTTCAGCTGGTAGTATTTATGCACGCAGGTGAGACCAACGATAAAAATTCTATTTATGTAAATATATATTATGGTTTAATCCTTGCTATATTAACCATACTAGGCACCTTGCTGACGTTGGTTTGGGATATGTAAACAGAAAAAAGAGAGCGTCATTTTAGACGCTCTCTTTTCTATATTCTTTAGAGTTTAATACCATTTCTTCCGAAGCAACTAGAATCATCCCTATTAGAAAAATAAAGACTGCTCCCATTACTATTCCAATACCTACACCCATAACAGTACTATATTCGCTTATTAATGATCCATATAAAAAGGTAGCTATTCCTACAGTTAACAAAATTGCACCTACAAATTTTGTAGCATGTAACATTTTCACGTATGATTCCATTTAAAACACCCCTCTTACTCTATATTATTCAACGTGTTCACAAATTTGTCAAATACTTTTTGTCAATTATATGAACAATCGGTAATAAAAAAGAACTGCTACAAAAATGTCACTTGTAGTAGTTCTTTATCCTATTATCTATTAGATAAATCCTCGCCAAAAATAGATACACTTTGTCTTTCGGTGATAAATTCGCTTCCATTCCAGCTTAATACATTTTGAACATACCCTAATGCATCCGCATGATATCTTCCCGCGATTCTTTGAAATGCAGTAAGCTCGTAAGTTCCATCTCTAGCGAAATCGATTGGATATAAACCACTCACGGGATCTACCCAACCCTCAATCGGCTCTTTTAATGTTCCATTTTCGTTATAGATCTCCGATAAATATTCTTCCCCCTTATAAGTTAAATCCAATGTGTATTTCTTCAAAGGATAACTACTAGTTACAGTCGCTTTAAATTGATTTTGATAGTTAACCTCATATTTTGACTGTTCGTTATATTCTTCTACATCAAACAATTGACGCATGTTCCCTTCCATATAAGAAAAAATATAAGCGTAAATCGTACCACCACTTCCACCTGTATCTATGACAATCAAAATGTCATATACCTGGTTTCCAGTAAAATCTCCGAGAAATAAGGTAGGATTATAGCCAGCATTTTGCTTTAGTGAAATTCTCTCTACTATATTGTCTTTTCCATATAGAATATTTAACGTAATGTTTTGCCAAAACGGGCTATCTTCTCTCTTCTCACCCGTAAGGTAGATGGTATCCATAATACCATCACCTGTCACATCTCCTCTAGTATGTGTAATGATATCTTGACCGTTAGATTTATTATCTTGTAAGAGTCTAAGAATCTGTTGTTTTTTATCTAGCAACATATCTCTTGAAGGGTATGGGGAGCGAAAGGACAAATCTTTATCAATGGAAGCTAAACTTTGTTCCAAATCACCAGCTTTCTTCTGTGCATCAGCCAAATAGTACCAGTAATAGGAGAAATCATTCGTTTGTAATAATCTCTTGTAGTAGTCCCCCACTTTTTTAAAGTAATAAGGATAGACATCCTTTGCTCGGACTAGTCCACTATCGGTGAATCGATATACTTCTACTTTATAGGCTTCTCCAGTATCATGAGTCCAAACCGCCATTTCATATTGACCATCCTCTCCATAAGTACCTGGCATATCTTCTACTTCTAACTTACTATATACAAGATCATTAGTAGATAGCTGTACAAATCCACTATTTGTCCATTGCAACAGATCTAATTGAGACCATATACTACCTATTTGCCAACCTACTATCAATGTATTGATCCAACTATCTGTTATTGGCGCTGCCATTAAATGTGCTATGCCATAACCATTACCTTGAATATGAATTAATGGAAGCCATTGTTCATGATTGTTCTTTAATATTAAGAGATAGTTTTGTTCTTCATGTCTATATGCGCCAATTAATTCTTCCAAACGATCTCCATCGATATCTGCTAGAATTACAGCCGGTATATCTTGGGGTTCTGGTAACTCTAGAATCTCTGCATTTGGAGGCAAAAAGTTCTTAAACACATTTACATAATAATTCATCGCACACCCCTTTCAACACATCATATGCGGAGTAATGAAAGGACTACACTAGTTTTTAATAGGAGTTTGTTTTCCATCTAAGAACTCTTTTATTTCAACTAAAGTCTTTATTTTCAACTAACTATAAAAACTAAAAAATGCCAAAGAGGATTTTTATCCTCTTCGGCATTCAATAGAATCGTTTATTCCGCCATCTTTTCAGCAGGTGTTTCCGTTTCTGCAGGCACATCCACAGGAGTCTCTGCAGGTGTCTCAACTGATGGTTGAGCTGAAGGCGCCGCTACATTGATGTATAATTTACCCGCTGCTCTTTCGCGTGTTTCGTTTTCGAAGCTGTCAACAGCTTTTACTTCGATAACTGCTCCGTTGGCAACAGTATCTGCTGGTACTGTCCAGTATCCGACATAGTGACCATTAGATTGTTCCATCATTGGTAATTCCGTAGCGTTTTGAACATCTCCAACATTTGTTAGTGGCATATGGATGACAAATGTTGTCTTCAATCCTGGCTCACTATCAAATTCAATTTTAACGCTTTTACCTGTTGTCAAGTGAAGGTCTTGTGCAGGTTTTAAGTTCTCAATAACAGGTGCATCGTATTGAGCAGTTACTGTCACTTTTTTGGAAGTTTTATTTTTCGCTTTATCTTGAGCGATGACTGTAATTTCATTCGCACCGTTCTCAAGAAGTATACGTTTTGAATATTTTCCATTAACCACTTGTGCAGTTTGACCGTTAACCTTTACGAAGTCAAGGTTTGCGTCTTTAACAGTACCTTCGACAGTAACTGATTCACGATTAGTTTTATCACCATCTTTTGGGCTTGTGATCGTCATTTCAGGTTTTATTGTATCTAAAATGACTGTAACTGGTGCAGATTCACCTGTTGTTCTGCCATCTAATACCGAAACTACTTTGAACTCATTAGCACCTTCAGTAAGTGTCGCAGGGATTGCAAATTTACCGTCACTGCCTACAACAACAGATCCAGAATCTTTACCGTTTTGTTTCAACTTTATAGTAGCAGTCGGTGATGCAGTCCCCTCAACAGTCAACGCTTCTTGACTTGTTGTCAAATTAGCAGCAGGAGATGTGATGACTGGCGCGCTTACTTCATAGCTTACTCGAGCACGAATCATATAGTTACCTTCAGCAGTTGGTGATGGAGACCAAGCACCAGAAACTCCTTGATAACTTCTTCCAGCATTTGTTCCATTTTCATCTGTTGCTAAACCTGGTGTATTTGGGTTTGCAAAAGTTTGGCGGTATACCATGAAGAAGTCGCCATTTACGACAATGTTGTGTTCAGTTAAATTCACAACTGTCCATTCACCGTTACGTAAAGCTGTTGCATCTATTGGGCCTGCAAGCATCTTACCTGGTGCACCATTTGCACCTGTAGCATCCCAAACTTCAACAGCAAATGCAGTTCCACCAGGGACTGGCCATTCAGTATCCCAGAATCGGAATACGCCATCTGTAACGATACCGTTTTCTTTGCCTTCAGGTAGAGACATTTTTACTGCCCATGCATTTCCTGCTGCATTAAAAGCACGAGCATTTTCAGCTGAACCGTCATCATAGCCTATTTCTCCACCAGGATACGTGTAGAATGGCTCTAGTGCAATGTTTTGCGTAATTGCTTCAGCTCCAATAGTAATGGACACTTCTTGGCTATGGTAGCCTCGAGCAACTACTTTTAATGTGTAATCACCTTCGTATGCTGTAAGTGAATAGTTACCTGATGCATCAGTTTCCACAGGGGTGATGTTTGCATCTTCCACAAGTAAAATTGTTGCTCCTGCAACCCCCTCACCTGTCGATTGGTCCGTAATTGTACCACTTACTGTATTTTGTGCTACTTCATCTAAAGTGAAATTAGCAGTTGTTGTACCATCAGCTTCAATCGCTACAGATTGTTCTTCCGAGGTGAATCCATAAGCTTCCGCTTTTACGGTGAACGTTCCTGCACCATGTGTTAAAGAATAAGAACCATCAGCTGGATTTGAATAAACCGAGCGTCCTGATTCTAGTACACTAACTTGAGCACCTAACGGTAGAAGGGTAGGATTAACAATTGCCTCTTTTACTGGTGGTGTTTCTTTAACAGGTAATACAGGTCTGATTGTTTTTGGATCAACCGCTTCTTTTAATGCCTCTTTGTCTTTATCCTTGTTATTTCCGTTATTTGTATTTCCATTATTTCCGTTATTTCCGATTGTTCCTTTATTTCCTTTTGATACTTTTCCAGTTTGTGAGATATTAGCTAAAGATACATCATCGATATACCAGCCATCTCTTTGAACGCTTCCATCAGAGAATGCATTAAATCCAATGTAAATACGTTGACCAGCATATGCAGACAGATCAACCTCTGCACTTACCCATCCATTCGATTGACCTTGAACCATTAGTAATTGCGTCCAGTTTTCTTGGTCAGTCGAAACAAATACATGTCCGTAATCCCAAGCTCTTCCTGAGGAAGATTGCTCAAAATTGTGCCAATGTTTGAACTGCAAGTAAGAGTTTCCTTCTGGCAGGTCAATTGGAGGTGCAACTAGTGTTGCGTTCATGCGATTCGCGTATAATCCAGCTAAGTTTGTTGCATATACCTTTTCACCTGATGCAGCATTTCCTGGTCCGGATGTAGGCACGCCCCATTCCCAACTGTTTTGTTCTCCAAATGAATACCAACCCGTTGGCTGTCCTTCAAAGTCTTCAAAGTATCCAACCGTAATTCCTGGTTTCACTTGAACAACATATTCTTCACTGCTAACTTCATTATTACCAAAATCGTTTACAATCCATTTGTACGTAAATGAGTTACCTGTGATTAATTCACCAGGAACTACTACACCGAACTCGCCAGCTTTATAATCACCAGATTTGCGACCAGCTTCAATTACTTGCCAAGCTCCATCTGCATCTTTATAGTTTAGAATAACTGAAGCAACGCTAATGTTATCATTAACATCTATCGTCAATTCTAAATCCATTCCCGCATACGTCTCGCTTGGAGCTGTATGTTCGAATGTTGGTGCTTCATTGTCATCACCTTGTTGGGTTACTTGTCCTTTTAATGTTCCTAATCCAGTAATAATCGAGGATACTGCTTCATAAGCATCCACTAACCCATATCCATATGCATGGTTAGGAACTGCTGGATATTGAGCATCTGTCAAAGGATTAGCTGTATTAAGCAAAATTTCCTCCATTTCATCAACCGTCAAGTTCGCATTTACTTGTCGAAGAAGTGCCGCTACACCAGATACCGCTGGACCTGACATAGATGTCCCATTCCAACCACCTTCATAACCACCACCCGGTACGGATGAACGGATATTTACACCTGGTGCTGAGATATCTGGTTTAATCTCCGCATAAGGCGAAGGACCACGTAGTGAGAAGCTACCCACTTTGTTATTGATATCAGTTGCACCCGTCGCAAATGATTCAGGATAGTTTGCTGGTGCTGCAACCGATCCTGCACCACCTGGATTTGAAAGCGTTGTGTTACCTGCAGAGAATTCAGGGAAAATTTCTGCTGCACGCCAGTTAATAACTACGTCACGGTACCATTCATCAAGACCAGGACCGCCACCCCAAGAGTTATTAACAATGTCCGGAGCCATATCAACACGTGCGTTTCCAGCTGCATCAGTTGGTGCTAAAATCCATTGTGCCGCCTCTAACAAGTCGACATCAGTACCACCAGCTGCTGAGAAAGCTTTTACTGCAATATATTTTGCTCCCGGAGCTACACCAATTTGGTTTGCACCATTTGGTTCACTACCAACCATTGTTCCTGTTACGTGCGTCCCATGGTCAATATCATCATATGGAGTAGCTCGTCCAGCTGTTGCATCAAACCAGTTATAGTCATGTGAGACTTGTCCAGTTGCAGCATTGTAACCACGATATTTTTGTTTTAAAGCTGGGTGATCCCACTGAACTCCTGTATCGATACTTGCTACTACCGTTCCTGAACCATCAATGCCCATCGCCCAAACATCTGGTGCTTTCACACGCTCAATGTTCCACTCGATATTTGCAGTTTCTGCTTTAGGAACGACCGCATTTTCTGTTTTTGTTGTAAACAGTTGACGAGTTTCATTTGGTAATATTTTTTCTACTTCTGCGAAAGTTGCTATCTTTTCAGCTACTTCCTGTGTCGCAGTAACTGCCATCCCATTTACGATGTAGTAGGAGGTAAGATCTTCGGCATTTCCTTTCGCTATTTCTTGTTGTAAAAATTGTTTAACCGTTTGTTGAGACTCAATAGACGTTGCCTTTAACTCAGATACAACAGCCGAGCGTTGAATAAGCTTTGTATTATGAGCTGATAGGTTTGCTTCATCTGCATTTTTTCTTGCTTCTTCAGCCACTTGAAGAGAGTCAGATTTTTCCTTGAATTTAATTAGGAATGTAACCTTCTCATCGTTTTTAAAGTTTTCAAGCAGACGGCTATTCAATTTGTCTTTCACAGAAATGTTATTAGAGCTTGAATCTCTGAACGATTGATGAAGCTTACTAGTTGTTTCTGCGCTTACAACATTTGGTGCTACTAGCGAAAACGTCATGAGTAAAGATGCTACAACACTAAGAGCTTTGACTGAACTACTTTTCTTCCTCAACTTCATTCCTCCTTTGAATTTTACAAAAATTAAATTAACGTCCGCTGCTCGCCCTTGTTTAAAAAAGACTAAATAAAAAACACCTTTACCTCCTTTCCTAAGTTACTTAGGCAAACAGAATCAATGGTGTCGTTCGTGAATCTCTTGTTGTTAAGTATCACTATATTTGAAATGAAGTGTGAAATTTGTCGTACTTTGTCGTTATTTTTCAGAATTTTCGGAAACAATAACTATTTACTATTTTGCACTAAATTTTCAATAGTTCTATTTATCTATGAAAAATTAATATTAGTTTAATAGAACATTGGTATCATTGGCATTAAAGAGAATATCAAATTTTTATCATAACAACAATATTTGGTTATTTTTTCTAAAAATGCTTCATTCATCCTAGTTAATCCTTATAGTTATATTGACTAATAATTTTATTAATCATTATTTAGTTCTTTTTATCTACATTTCTAATTTATGTTAAGAATGAATTAGCAATTATAGAACATACACTTAAAAATCTGCTATTATTCATATATTGGATAGTAATGGATTGTTTTATCAGGTTATTTTTTCCAAAATTATTATATTTATTAATGTAGTCTTAATTAACCATTCGGTAATAGGTTAATACTCATACAAGGAGGTTTCACGAATGCAAAAGCTTGAGTTTGAAGCATCATGGGATAAGTCCTTATCCAGTAAGGATCGAAAAGAAATCGAAGAAATTTTCCTCCAAACATACAAAACGGAGTCTCAAGATATTCTTCTAACACCAATTTGGGAAGCAGTGAATCATAAGAGTGAATTATTGATCACTGTACTTGTACATAATTTTTCTGAAGAAGAGATTACTTTTTATAATAGAAAATTAGCTTATATGGAAAATGAAAATTCTCTTGCTGAGCATACTTTTACACTACAAACATTGAAAATTAAACCCAAAGTTAGTATGCCATGGACTTTCATATTTCCCGTTGAGAGCCTAAAGAATTATGCTACATTTCAAAACGGTCATTTAGTCATTATTAATAATTAGTCCATATTTGATATACATCTTTTACTCATATTGAACCAAGTTAAAGAGGTATGAAAAATTTTAAAGGAGGTTACTTTATGAGTGAAAATCGCAGGGGCGCTAGCAACAATAAAGGTTCTATGGCAAAAAATCCAAGTAGTAAGAAAGAAGAGATATCTCTAGAATTAGCTGAACTCGGAAACTTAAAACCAAAGCATGAACCAATGACCCCAAATCAACGTGAAAAAAGCGAGAGAGAAAAATCTTACTAACTACAACATGCAAAGCAGTCCTATAAGAATGGGCTGCTTTGTGTTATGTAGAAAGAGCTAAACTTTGTGTATAATACTTCTTAACATGTGTTTGAAACAAAGGCGGGTGCGTATGGATCCAAATGAAAAACAACATAAGGATGATTGGAAAGAGGAAGAGCTAAGCGAAGAAGAGTTTCTCGAACTTGTATTAGAGGCACAGAGGGAAGCACTTCAGAAAGAAGCTCTTGAAAAAAAGAGTAATAGACCAAACAGACCTTTTCCAAAATGGGTATTCTATTTGATGGCTTCTATTCTGTTTGTCAGTACATTTGCATCAATCTTTCAAATTTACTCTATTCCAGCTATTGAATTTATTAAAACGTCTGCAAAATTGTCTGCTCAGGAAGAGATAGCAGTTTATAAAAAGTCTGTCGTAGTCATCTTAACAGATGATAGCAAAGGAACCGGCTTTTCTATATCAAGCGATGGTATGATTTTGACTAACTATCATGTTGTGGAAGGTAATGAAACTGTAACAGTTGGTTTTCCTGATGACAGGCGTTTTCGTGCTAAAGTAATAGATACATATCCTTCTGTCGATCTTGCTGTATTAGATATTAAGGAGGAGGATCTCCCATTTTTGGAGCTTGCGGAGAGAACTACTTTTGAAGCTGATGAATCTATATACTTTATTGGTAATCCACTAGGTTTTACTGGTATTGCAAATGAAGGAACAATTATTGATTATACACAGTTAAGTGATTGGGACATACCTGTAGTCATGATGAAAGCACCAGTTTATCGAGGGAATAGCGGAAGCCCTGTTTTGAATAAAGATGGTAAAGTAATTGGGGTTATTTTCGCCACATTAGATCATGATGAACACGGCAGGGTCGGATTATTTGTGCCTATAGATGAGTATCTTAATACAAAATAATACAAAGAGACCCCTTAGTGCAGAAAACTAAAGGGTCTCGGTTGTGTGAGAATTGGTCTCGATTTTTGAAATTTGGTCTCGGTTACCGGAAAACTTGTCTCGCTCACATTTACATTCATCTCTTTCTGCCACTTAATGTAAAATACTATTCTAAATAAGTTTTCCGCCAATCCAAGCGTTCTTTCTCATTCAGTTGGTTTTCGAGTTTTTCATCCCACCGCTCTAATAATGTATTCCATACTCGTGCATATATGATGTCTTGTTTTTTATCATACAAAATAAATTCTATACAAGGAATATCATCGATATATAAATCCGTCGATGAGACAATTTCAGATAGTACCGTCTGAACGTCTCCTTCTCCTGATTCAGCACCGTTTATACGGAGCGCATTTATCAATGTCTCATCCTCAAAAGACAATTCTTCATCCAGATATCCTTCTTTTACATATCTATAAACTTCTAATTCTTCTTCACCCGTTGCTTCCTTAAGTTCACCTTCCAAGAATGCCTCATGAGAAGGACTATATAGTATATTGTTAGTCTCAGGCTTCTGTTCCTCTTCAAATATGCCATTTGCTAGTTGTCTGTTTCCTTTATCTGTAAGCCTATATCCGCTCTCTATCTTCTCTAACAGACGTGTTCTTTGCATTAAATCAATTAAATCCTGTATAAAAAGTTGCTCTACAAGTAATAATTCACTTAATTCTTCCGCATTTATCTTTGTAGTCTTTTGAAAAGCAATGAGCATCATCTTCATGAGCACGTCCATTTTTATTCGCTTCACACATATAAATTCAGCCTCAATCGAATGAACTGGTATACTCCACATTGATGAATGTATTATTTTCACGTTTAGATTCTGTTGCAGTTCTCTTTTTAATCGATTTTCCAACTCACGCATTTTCTAGAACTCCTATTACATTTCCTTTTATATCTTTTAGTCCATCTTTATTCTTTACGACCTCTAGCAAGCCACTGTACATATCTCTAGCATCTTTTCTTTTAGCACGTTGAGTGAACATTTCAGTACTTCCTACTAGAACTAGCAATTCCCTAGCTCTGGAAAGGGCTACATTCAAACGTCTATAATCATTCGCAAATCCTATATCAGCATTATTATCTTTGTTATTACGTACCATACTTAAAATGATAACATCCATTTCCATCCCTTGAAATTTATCGACCGTTCCTGTTCGGAAAGTTAGATGTTTAAAGCTTGTTTCTTGTTGTATTAATCGATCAATTCTTTTCACTTGCTCTCCATAAAAACTAATTACCCCGATACTCTTTCTTTCATCTAAGCCCATTCTTCCTTCATTTTTAGCAGACTCTGTAGCTTTGTCTAAATCCATCAAAACATCTCGTATAGTATTCAATTCGCCTTGGTTAAAACGACTTTTTCCGTCCTTCACTTTTTCTTCAAAGTAGGATCTTTCGTTAGGTATATCCATCCAAATTAAATGATCATTTCTTTTAACGTAGTGTGAATCTAGTAAATGATCACGTACTATATCAGAATCGACTAAACCACATTGCAATCGATAATTCTCCTCTGCGTAAAAGGGAGTAATCGTCTCCATTATACTTTCATGCATGCGATACTGAATAGCCAGCATCGTTTTATTGCTCTTAGGTAGATTTTTAAATAGTCTTTCGAATAAAGACTCCTTCAAGAGTTTCTTCAGTTCGTCCTTTTCCTCAAAACTATCACTTTCTTCTAGAATTGCTTTTAAAGTCTCATCAAGCGTATCTTCCCCAACAAGAGGTGGTAACTGATGATGATCTCCAACTAAAATTATTTTTTTTCCTTTTAGCATCGGTAACAACAATTCTGGAGGTGTCGCTTTTGACACTTCATCAATTATTACAACATCAAAGACAGGATAGTTGTCCATAAACTCTTTTCTTGCAGAAGCTACACAAGTTGTTCCAATTACATTTGCATGTCTTACATAAAGCTTTCTAATTTCATTTAAATCATGGTCATTTGCTTCACTTAGTAGAGAAAACCATTCGTTTTGAAGTTCCTGAGTAATCGGTAAACGTTCTTTTTCACGTGTTAAAGAGAGCTTCTTTTCAGATAGTTTTTCAATTTCAACTATCACTAGTTCGCGCTCTTCCTCTAAATTTTGACTTAATAATTCATCTAAAGCTTTAAGCTTTCTTTCCTGTTCTAATCCTTCGGAGTTAATTCTTTTACCTTCTACCTCTTTTTCAGAGAGAGTCTCTTTATAGGATTCCAATTGATTAGAGCTAACCCGCTCTTCATTCTTTTTAAGCTCTAGTCGATTTATATACTGTTTTAAAGTTTCTTCTGTTTTCTTTAAGTCATTATATAAAAGTTCTTTTTGTTGCAGTTCTTCTTCTAGTTTTTGTGGTGACTGTATATTCTCTATATCTTCAAGTTTTATTTTAATATTTTTACTTTTCTCCATTAATACATTTAACTTTTCGCTATTGGCTATACCGTTGTTTTTTAATTCATTTATATCTCGTTCTGCTTGAATGATTGCTTTTTTAAGTTGCTCTTCCAATTCTAATTTAATCGTTTGAAATCGTTTAGTTGAGTCTGATTTTGCGTTATTTAAAATTATTCCTTGCTTCCAAACAAATTTTTTCCTTACGTTCAATCCTTCCCAATACACTTTTAGCTTCTCTAAATCGATTTCTCCTGACGTAAGCATTCGTTTCATGATATCTATGAATTGGTGAATTTCTTTTATTGAGTAAGATGAATCAAAAAACACTCCGCTACTACCTACATTTTGTAAAGATATATTGTTTTTTTTCAATATACTTTCTATGTAACTAATAGCTGATAGTAGCCTTTTATTTAGTTCTTCCCAGTCTTCAAATGACTGTATTTTTTCTATTAATTTGTCCAAGTCTTCTATTTGCTTCTCTAACATAGAAAGTGGTGTAAACTCATAGTGTTTTATCAAACTTTTTAACTGTTCGAATTTACGCGTAGAAGGTATCTCCGTCAAAAACTGTTTGAAACTATCTATTTTAAGCTGTCGCATTTTAAACTTTTGTCTTGTGTCATTTACTAATTTTTCGGCGTCACTAACTTCTTGCATTGTTCGCTGATAATAAAGCTGATTTTTAATAATCTCCATTTCAGCTTCTAAAAAATTTAGTTTTTCTTTTAATTGTTCACTAGTTGGATTCGCATGAATGAATTCTTCCATCTTGGTAATTTCCATATGCAGTTTTTGTAGCGAATTTTCTAATGTGGTTTTATTTTTTTCTAATTCTTCTTGTTCTTTCTTTAAAAGTATCAAACTTCTTTTAAGCCTTTTTATTTCTTCCATTATAGACTCGTGTTCAATCTTGGCAGTTTCTTTTTGTTTTATCTTTTCTTTTAATAAAACCAATTGAGTTTGAAGAGAATCAATTTGTTGCTCAAGGGTAGTAATTTCACTTGATAAATGTTCTTCTTTTACGGGATGAGAGTTTAACTCTCTTTGGAGTGCACTAAGTGTCTGGTCTTTCCAATATTGCCCTACATTTTCCTCTATGAACTTCTTACCTTCTTCTTCAATGCTCTCAGTCCGACCGAAGCGCAAAATACGAATGTCTTTATTAGAAAGTAATCTACTAAGTGCGTTATCAACAGCTAAATTGGACTGAGAAGCAACTAAAGTTCTGAGTCCCGCCTTTGCATTTTGTTGACAGATTTCGGAAATAACGGTGGTCTTTCCTGTTCCTGGTGGACCTTGTATTACATATAAATCTTTCGCTGACATAGCACCTGTAACAGCTTCTTGTTGAAACTCATTCAATTGATTATGAAATTCCAGTTTCTCTGTCTTATTTGTAATACGTATAGCGGGTCTATCCTCAAATAGAATTTTTTCAAGATTAGCATTCGCTGCAAGACCATTTTGAAGATCTTCAAATCCTTTTCGAAGTCTCCTAATTTGGCTAAGCGTAGCAAAGTTGCTAAACACAACTTCCCTTGTTTTAGGATTCCATTGATTTCTTCTTGCCAAATCTCTGAACTTTGGCTTTAAGTCAATTTCTATCGTTTTCTTTGAACGATCAGCCTTTAAAACGTCCCCAATATCGTTTTGAAACCCCTTCAGTGTAGTACTTAAACCCTTTATTTTATTCCACTCATTACCGTTCAAGCTTATGCCTATGAGAGTCAATCTAGAAAAATCTTCATTTAACATTATTTTAGAAAATTCTGCAGTAATATCTGCAATATCTGCATTTCGTTCTTGTATTTTTAAATATCCTTCCCAACTTGTAATTCGCTTTTTTACATATTCTGATCTTTCCTCAGCAATAGGCAATTCACGAATTTTAGTGTGGAGTTGAATTGGTAGGCCCGCTCCATTATTTCGAGCTGTAACAAACTTCAAATTTACAGCTAAACGGCGATTTGTTCTGACTCTAGTTTTCTCTCCTCTTACGTGAAAACCAGTAGCTAGAAACCCATCATTCTGAAGTACACATTCCATTACAGCAACCTTACCATTTAACTTATCCGATAGAATTTTATTCATTTCATTATCAAAGTAAAGAGAAAGCGACGTGTTTCCATGAGAATTGACCGGTCTCTTCTCCATATATATAGCAAACGATTCCTGCATTTTAAAAAAGGCATGTTCATCTGTAGACCATTCTAGAATACCTTTACGTGCATTATTCGTCACAATAAGATTGCTTCGGAACGTTTCTATTCTAGTTAATTCCTTCTCCATGCACATGCCTCCTTACAAATTAATCAACCTATCTATGTTAGCACTTTTTGAGCAAATCTTGAATGGAGAAGGTTGGATTTTAATTTTCATCATTAAGTTTTTGTTAATATTGAATATTTTGTGAACTTTTATTTGATATTTCTTTAATAGTTTCATATTATTAAATTACAGTTTAGGACAGAATTTTCCAAAAACTGATTCGGAATTAATGGAGGAATGGAAATGGCAAAGAATTTAGAAAGCGTTTACATTTCAGATGACCACAGAAACAGTAAAACTCTTTCAAAAGATGATGCTCAAAAAACATCAACAAATTACACAGCTATTGCACAAAGTCCAGAATTCAAAGAATTAAAAAGAAAAAAGAACAGATTCATATTACCAATGTCATTATTCTTTTTTGTATGTTATATCACTCTACCAATTTTGACTTCCTACACAACAATTTTAAACGTCAATGCTTTTGGAGACGTTTCTTGGGTATGGGTATATTCGATTGCACTATTCATTATGACTTGGACGTTATGTATGATCTATGTTAGAAAGGCAAACACGTTCGATCAAGAAGCAAATGACATTTTAGAGAAGGAAAAGGCTGGTGGATATAAATGAGTCCAATTGGTTTATCATTCTTTGTAGGTATTGTTGCATTAACTTTATACGTTACGTATATCGCTTCTAAACGTACTAATTCAGCTAGTGAGTTTTACACCGCTGGTGGTGGTTTGTCTGGATGGCAAAACGGAATCGCAATTGCTGGAGATTATTTATCAGCCGCATCCTTCCTTGGAATTGCTGGTGCCATTGCACTTTTCGGATTTGATGGTTTCTTCTATAGTATTGGTTATTTAGTAGCTTATTTAGTTGTTTTATATATTGTTGCCGAGCCTTTGCGTAACTTGGGTCGATATACACTCGCAGATATGATTACTGCCCGTTTCAATCAAAAGAAAATCCGTGGCGCTGCAGCAATTAGTACTTTAACAATTGTTTTATTTTATATGATCGCTCAACTTGTTGGTGCTGGCGCACTTATTCAATTATTATTAGGTATTGATTATTGGATTGCTGTTCTAATCGTTGGAGTTATGATGACTGTCTATGTTTTATGGGGAGGAATGGCAGCTACCAGTTGGGTTCAAATTATCAAAGCTGTTCTATTAATGGTTGGTACTGTCATTATTTCTTTCTTAGTTTTATGGCATTTCAATTTCAATATATTTGGTATGTTTACAGAAATGAAAGGTGCAACTTCTCACGGAGAAGCATACTTACATCCTGGGGTAAAATATACAAATGGTTTAGACACGATATCTATGATGATTGCATTAGTGTTAGGTACTGCAGGATTGCCTCATATATTAATGCGTTTCTTTACAGTAAAAGATGCGAAGACAGCTCGTAGCTCAGTTATATACGCTACTTGGATCGTAGGAATCTTTTACATTTTAACGATCTTCCTAGGTTTTGGTGCAGCAGCTTTAGTAGGTTCTGAAAAAATTATGGGAGCAAATGCAGCTGGAAATATGGCCGCCCCGCTTCTAGCACAAGCCTTAGGTGGCGACATTTTAATGTCTTTTGTCTCTGCGGTAGCATTTGCAACTATTTTAGCAGTAGTTGCAGGACTAGTATTATCAGGCGCTTCTGCTTTTGCCCATGATTTATATGGACAAATCTTCAAAAAAGGTAAAGTAACAGAAAAAGAACAAATGAAAGCAGCACGTTTAGCTTCAGTTAGTGTTTCTGTAATTTCCATTATATTAGCATTAGGTGCACAAAACATGAATGTAGCTTTCCTAGTTTCACTTGCTTTCTGTATTGCAGCAAGTGCAAATTTACCTGTAATTATTTATACAATCTATTGGAAAAACTTCAATACGACAGGTGCATTGACAGCAATTGTTACTGGACTTGTCGTTGCCCTTATCTTAGTAGCATTAAGCCCTAACTTATGGGCAGCGGATGGTTCTATGACTTTTACAGGTGAAGCATTATTTCCATTAACAAATCCTGCGATTATATCTGTTCCAGCCGGTTTTATCGGAGGTTGGGTTGGTTCTCTAGTCGGTGCTCGTGCAGATCAGAAGAAATATGCAGAAGTCGATGTTAAAGCAAATATTGGATTAAAATAAAGGCTCTGTTAAACGATACTATTGATTTTTCGTTACAGCAGGACGCATGCAATCCGCTGGCTGTCCCGTGTGCTTCCACATCGAAAGCACTCCTGCGAGGTCTTGGTCTCATCAGGACAAGCCCGCTGGATTCGCAGCCATTCACTACATCCGTCTAAATGATAAAAAAAATCTACAACAATATATAACATAACTAAAATAAAAAGAAATGAAGGGCTGCTTGGCTCTTCACTTCTTTTTATTTTTACTGAAATAAATTAATAGTCGTTATAATGATTGGCATTGCAAAAACGTCAATTAGGAATGCACCTACAATCGGAACAACCAAATATGCTTTTTTAGAAGGACCAAACCTTTCCGTTACTGCTGCCATATTTGCCATTGCATTTGGTGTTGCACCAAGTCCATGTCCAGTAAAACCAGCTACCATTACAGCTGCATCGTAATTCTTTCCCAATAAGCGAAACAATACAAATATACCAAAAAGGACGATGAAAACAACTTGTACAAAAACAATAGCTAAAATAGGTAAAGCTAAATCAGCTACCTCCCATAGTTTGATGCTCATCAAAGCCATCGAAAGAAAAATACCTAATGTAATATCTCCTACTAAACCTATGCTTTGCATATCTACTATTTTAGGATTAACTTTGTCTACTATATTTCTTACTATTACTGCCACAAACATTGCACCCACATATCCTGGTAGCACAAATCCCGTTGCCGAAGAGAACAAGCTACCTAAATAAGTTCCTAATGCCATACAGAAAGTGATGAGGAATAATTGTGTAAAAAATGTATTCGTTTGTATCGGCTTGTTACTTTCCAATGGGTTTACTTCCTCTACTTCCTCGCGTTCCGTAGATTTCAAATCATACTTAGAAACGAGGAACTTCACTACAGGTCCTCCTACCAGCCCTCCAGCAACTAGCCCAAATGTTGCTGCAGCTACCCCGATAGATAACGCTGAGTTTATTCCGAGATCCTCCACAGTTTGGCCAAACGCCGTAGCCGCTCCATGACCACCTTCCATTGAAACTGCTCCTGCCATCATACCGATAAGCGGATGAATATCAAATAAATAGGCCATCGAAACTCCAATTGTATTTTGGGCAAGGGCTAAAAAACCACATGCCAGCCAATAAATAACGAGTAATTTCCCTCCTAATTTTACTAGCTTAAAACTTGCACCTAGCCCAACTGTTGTGAAAAATGTGAGCATAAATATTCCTTGTAATGATGTATCCAAAGTAATTTCTAATAATCCTAGAGCTTTCGCTATGGTTGCAACTAAAGCAAAAAGTAATCCTCCTACTACCGGAGCAGGTATACAAAACTTATTTAAGAAACCAATATTTTTTACTAAAAACGTACCTAGCACTAATAGAGCTATGGCAAGAAAGATAGTAGTAACTTGATCTAATGCTAGTGTCATTTAATATCCCTCCTCAGAAAACTTGTGATTGCTTCATTTACTAAATACGCACCTAGTTTTACAGTACGGTTATGTTCGTCTAAAAGAGGATTTACCTCTGAAATATCAAAGGATAATGTTTTTTTATGTGCTGTTACACTCCTTATAATAGATCGCACAATACTTGGATCTAAACCAAATGGTGATGGAGCACTTACACCTGGGGCAAAAGCAGCGTTCAGAACGTCTGTGCACAAAGTAAGAATGATATAATCATTTTCTTCTATAAAATTGTTTAGTGTTTCATTTACTTTGTCTATTTGACTTACATTCATACTTTCCTCAAGGATATATTTAACGTTCAATTCATCAGCTCGATCAAAAAGCTCCTGCGTATTCCCAAAACGCTGAATGCCAACAACACAATAACAACTGTTTGAATCTTGGTCTAATATTTGCTTAAACATAGTACCGGAAGAGGATTGCTCATCATATGATCTTAAATCAAAGTGAGCATCGATATTTATAATTCCTAGCTTTGCCTGTGAGCCAATATAATTACGTGCACCGAGATAATGTCCGTAAGCGGTTTCATGTCCGCCACCTAAAATAATTGGAGTCATTTGTTTGTTTAAAACTTTTGTAATTGTTTCTCCAAGTTGTCGTTGCGCTTCTTCTAAGTTTTCTTCTATACACGTAACTGACCCGATATCCGCGAGTTGCTTGTGTGGTGGAAATAACCATGGTAAGTTTGCTAGTTCAGATCGAAGAGCGTCTGGAGCTTTTGCTGCACCAACTTTACCTTTATTTCGTCTAACCCCTTCCTCACTTTCAAATCCGATAATGACACAAGTTTCTTTGTTAGGTTTATAATCATCCATCTGAGGTAACTCTATGATTTGGTGATATCGAAAGCTAGATCTATTTACACGATGATCGGTCCGACCAGACCAAATACCATCCTTCATTTTATTTAACATGCTGCACGTCCCTTCTTAATTCGTTCTATTTATATTTTCTAAATTATATAAGAACTCATTTATTATTTCTAATATATAATTGTTATAAATCTATAGCTTTAAACTATATATGTACGGAGGAAATCCAAATGGACTTAAAACAACTCTCTTATTTTGTAACAATAGTAGATCAAATGAGCTTTTCCAAAGCTGCTCAAATACTTCATATTTCACAACCTTCTCTAAGTAATGCAATTAAAAGCTTGGAAGGTGAATTAGGATTTCAAATACTTGAACGGAATACTAGGAATATAGGAATAACTGAAGCAGGACATATTTTATATAAAAGGGCCGTGCATCTTTTATCGGAGATGGAAATTGCAAAAAAAGAAATGGGAGAAGTCAAACTTATTGGGAGTGGGGAACTTCAAATAGGAATGATAGAATCCGCAAAACATTGGATACCAAAAGTGATTCGACCATATATAAAAGAGTTTCCAGATGTTCGGATTAAATTAACGGAAGTATTAAGTGGAGCTGATGTAAAAAGCTCATTACGAAACTATGAAACACA
The DNA here is from genome assembly GCF_001278755.1 of Bacillus sp. FJAT-22090. Lineage (GTDB taxonomy): Bacteria > Bacillota > Bacilli > Bacillales_A > Planococcaceae > Psychrobacillus. The sequence continues at coordinate 2,814,692 of NZ_CP012601.1, forward strand.
CCTTATTATTACCAATCAATTTATCGAGGAAGACGATATTACAACCATACCTTTATATCACGAAAAGCTTGTTTTATTACTTCATACTAACCACCCACTTGCAAAGCTTGAATATATAGAGCTAAAAGACTTGGTAGGAGAACCTTTTATAATAAGTAGCGAGGGTTTTCAAACTAGGCATGATGTTTTAAATTTCTTTAAAACTGAAAATATTATACCTACCATAAAATATGAGATTGAACGTTTTGAAACAGCATTAATTTTAGTTCGTGAAAACTTAGGCATTACACTAATACCTGAAAACTATTTGCAAGGACCTTATGATTACTCAATAGTTAAAAGAACCATTGATTCTATAGAAATAGATCGGACCGTTTATTTGACGTATTTAAAAAATCGTTATGTATCCCCCGCTATACACGATTTTATTAACCGAACTAACTCTTATTTTAATTAGATTTATTAGTCTTAATTGTTATTACTTCCACTTAAACTGCTATGTATGAGTGACTCATCCTTTACGGCAAGCACACATCCGTATTTCTAAACTATGGTTTTGAAACACATTCTAAGTTTAAGTATTAAAAAACCGGTCCCAAAAAGGAACCGGTTTTTATAATGGAAATTTAATTAGCTTGGGCTTCTTTTAGCTTTTCTAACTTTCTTTCTGAAGCTAATTTTAATGACATTAATGTTACTCCTCCTATTGCAAGCAGCCCTGCAATAATAAACATACCTGAAGTAAACGCTACAGCTCCTAGAATCATTGGACCAACAAATCCTCCTAAAGCTGCAAATGAATTAACTAAAGCAATTCCAACAGGTGCGGTAGATTCTGTAAAGAAGAAAGTTAAGTATGCAAAGAAACAACCAGTAAATCCATATAGCCCAGCAGAAGTTATGGCTAACATAAGGACCATCATAAATACACTATTGGAAAATCCGCAACCTATAAATCCTATGATTGAAATAAGGAAACATACAAGTAAATGTGATTTATGTGCATTCGTTCTATCAGCACTCCAACCAACAAATAGGATAGCAGGTATACCGACAACAGCAGGAATCATCGCCAACCAACCTATTTCTAAGTTAGTAGTCGCTGTTGCAGATAGAGATTTAATAATAGTTGGCATCCAGAAAGACAATCCATATATTCCTGTATATGCTGCGAAATAAAGTAATGACAGCTTCCAAACTTTTGAGTCTTTTAACATTTCTCGTTTTGAAACTTTGTTTACCATTAAGCTTTGTTGTCTTTCAGACTCTAGTTCTCCTTCTAACCAATCCTTTTCTTCTTGAGACAACCATTTAGCATTTGCTGGTCTGTTTGTTAAATAGAATATAACAACGAATCCTAGAATAACTGCTGGAATACCTTCTAAAATAAACATCCATCTCCACCCAGACATAGATAGCCAAGAGATATTATCTAGAATCCATGTCGATACAGGTGCTCCAATGAGTCCCCCAACTGGTAAAGCGAGTAATAATACGGCCGTTGCTTTTCCTCTTTCACGGGCTCTAAACCAATAAGTTAAATACAATATAATACCTGGGAAGAACCCAGCTTCAGCAACACCTAATAAAAAACGAAGAATGTACAAATGAGTTGTTGTTTGTGCAAAACCAGTTAAGACAACTATAATACCCCATGAAAACATAATACGTGCAATCCAAACCTTTGCGCCAATTTTGTGCATAATCATATTACTTGGAACTTCAAAGAAGAAATAACCAATAAAGAAAATACCTGAAAGAAGTCCGAAAACTTCCGCTGTTAATGCTAATTCCGCGTTCATTTGCAACGCTGCATAACCTAAATTCACTCGATCTAAGTAAGCTACAATATACAAAACTAATATAAATGGTAAAATGCGAAGCATTGTTTTATTTATCGTTCTTTTTTCAAGTGCATTAACTGTTTGAGTCATTTTTTTCTCCCCTTTGTGTGATCTTTTACTACATTCTCAATCCGCGTCGCAGCTTTTTAGTTCACGTTTTCCAAAATCATCGCAATACCTTGTCCCCCACCAATGCAAAGCGAAGCTAGCCCATAACGGACATTTCTTTTCTTCATTTCAATTGCTAATGAATAAGTAATTCTCGTACCACTAGCACCTACAGGATGTCCTAGTGCAACTGCGCCACCATTCACGTTTACTTTTGATGTATCCAAGCCTAGTTCTTTAATCACCGCTAATGATTGTGCAGCAAATGCCTCATTTAATTCAAACAATCCTATATCATCCAAAGTTAAACCAGCTTTTTCTAAGGCTTTTTTGCTTGCTGGAACAGGACCAATACCCATAATTTTTGGATCAACACCTGCCACTCCCCAAGAAACAATCTTTGCTAATGGCTTTAAGTTATGCTCTTTTACATATTGCTCTGAAGCAAGTATTACAGCTGCAGCTCCATCATTAATTCCACTTGCATTCCCAGGAGTTACCGTGCCATCCTTCTTAAATGCTGGCTTTAACTTCGCCAATCCATCTATTGTTGCACCTTCTCGAATATGCTCATCGCTATCAAATGTTACTTCTCCTTTTTTACCTTTTATCGTAATCGACACTATTTCTTCCGCGAAGCGGCCACTATCTCTCGCTTGTATTGCTCTCTCCTGGGATTGAACTGCAAACGCATCTTGTTCTTCACGGGAAATATCATATTGTACTGCTAAGTTTTCAGCTGTCATCCCCATCCCGCAACCAACATATTTATCTGTTAAAGTATCCCAAAGCATATCTTCTACTAACGGCGCTTTGTTAGGCGAGCCGAATCGGGTTCCCCTTAATACATGCGGAGCTAAGCTCATGCTTTCAGTTCCTCCAGCAACTATTACATTTGCATCCCCGACCGCAATTGCCTGTGCTCCTGAGACAATGGATTGTAAGCTCGATCCACAAAGTCTATTTAGTGTTAGTGCACTAGAGGATTCTTTCATTCCGCTTTTTAGTCCAATATGCCTTGCTAGGTAAGCAGAGCTACCACTTGTTTGAATAATATTTCCGAAGATGATTTCATCTATATCAGAAGCTGGTATTCCACTTCTTTTAATAGCTTCTCCTGTAGCTGCTACACCTAAATCGATATCACTCACATCTTTTAGTGAACCTCCAAAAGTTCCAAAAGCTGTTCTTGCACCATCAATAATATAAGTTGTCATTTAATATCCCCCTTTGTCTTTACATTCCACCTGAAACGCTTAAATGTTCACCAGTAATTCCACTTGCCTCATTTGCTGCAAGATACGCCACACCTGAAGCAACCTCTTCAGGGGAGATAAAGCGTTTCATCGCTTGTCTTGGATACATAATAGTCTCTAATGCTTCTTGTTCTGTTTTTCCAACACTTTTTAAATCGTTTAACTGTCTTTCAAGTAAAGGAGTAAGTACTGGACCTGGTAATATGGAGTTAGCGGTAATATTAAATGGTGCACCTTCTAATGCTGTCACACTTGTTACGCCTATCACACCATGTTTTGCTGCAACATATGCTACTTTTTCAGGACTCGCCAACCTTCCATGAATAGAGGATATATTGACAATCCGTCAAATTGATTTTTCTTCATGTAAGGAAAAACATGTTTCGTCATTAAAAATACCCCGGTTAACATAACGTTGATAAGTAGATTCCACTTATCTAACGGAAACTCCTCAATTGCTGATCTATACTGTAGTCCAGCATTATTTATTAGAACATCGACGGTGCCTTTTTCCTCTACAATTGCTTGTATAACAGCTTGAACGTTTTCTTCATTTGTTACATCTAGTGCTATCCCTTTCGTGTTTTCTCCTAATTCTTTCGCTACTTTTTCTGCCGCTTCTTGATTTAGATCGGCAACGTATACGAAGTCATTCTGAGTAACAAATTTTTGGGCTATGGCATATCCCATTCCCCCGGCACCACCCGTCACGATAACTACTCGTTGCTTACTCATAAGTTGACCTCCTCTTTTGCCTTCAACTCGGATTGGGTGTTAAGAAGATGTTTAATCAGTTGAGAGTCCCTTTCTTTTACATATCCATCAAAACTTTTACCAGGATATTCATAAAATCCTTTACCTGCTTTAACACCAATCGCTCCTGATTCAACCCTTTCCTCAATTGCTTTAAACTCTCTAACATTCGATTCAATTTTCGATTGAAGACCATCTAACACAGCCTTCCAAATGTCCAATCCTCCAAAGTCTAATATCTTCAACAGACCGCTAGAGGAAAAACGGAACCCGGGTCCTTGGAAGATTGCTATATCTAAATCTTCTTCACTTACAACCCCATCTTCAATTAAAGCCAGTGCCTCTCTTACAATAGCTACTTGGATTCTATTTGCTACAAGGCCATCGATCTCTTTTTTCACTTCAATCGTCACCTTATTGTTTGATTCTAAAAAATCTTTTACTTCATTAAACACATGATCACTTGTCTCATTTGACCTTAGAAGTTCCACAAGCGGAACAATATGTGCAGGGTTGAAGAAATGAGTCAATATTGTTCTATCCTTATGTTTCTTAACGTCAACCGTAATGTCTGAAAGTTTTAAACTTGACGTATTGGATGCTAAAATTGTATGTTCTGCGCAAATGTCATCTAATTGTTTAAAAAGCTTTTGTTTCAAAGTTAAATTTTCTGATACACTTTCTATTATTAAATCGACATCCGCTAAATCATTAATGTTCGTTGTAAAAGAAATATGAGATAACACTTCCTGATCGCTGTATCTAATGTCATATCCTTCCGCACGAAATAAATCTAAGTAAATGTGAAATTTCCCCTTTGCTGTTTCAAGCATTTCTTCAGAAATATCCGTTAGCGTTGTTTGCACTCCATTAATAGCAAATTGAAAAGCAATTCCAAACCCCATCGTTCCAGCACCAATAACTCCTAATTGATTTATCAACCGTATATCTCCCTTATTGAATATTTTGCTGACTATTAAATCTCTATTGGACTATTTAAATACTCTAATGGAATACCTACCTTTTCACTCAATTGTTCTAAAGACATATCTCCCAATAACTCTACTACTCTAGGACCTTCTACCGTAAATTTAATAACAGCATATTCACATACAAACAAATCTACTTTTCGAATTCCACTTGTTTTATACGTAAGTTCCTTCACTAATTTTGAAGTTCCATCCTTTGCAAACAATGTAGCTGCTACTATTACCTTTTTGGCACCTGTCACTAAATCCATTGCTCCCCCAACACCTAAAATGGGTTGGTTTGGTACTGCCCAGTTAGCAATTTCTCCATGGACATCCACTTGGAGAATACCAAGTACCGCAACATCCACATGACCACCTCTAATTAATGCAAATGAATCTGCACTACTGAAAAAAGAGGCACTTTTTAAATATGTTACGGGCTCTTTTCCAGCATTAATCAAATCAATGTCCAAATTATCATCTGTTGCAGGTGGTCCCATTCCTAATAATCCATTTTCCGTTTGTAAAAATACCTCTTTATCTTCTAAATACTCGGATACGATTGTAGGAATACCAATTCCTAAATTCACGATTTGACCATCTTCTAGCTCTTCCGCAATTCTCTTTGCAATGATATGTTTTTTATCTAGACTCAACATACTCACTCCCTACTTTGGAATATTTACTTTGGATGACATAATCGACATAAGCATGAGGGGTCACAATGTATTCAGGATCCAATTCCCCCACTTCTACAATTTCATCAACTTCTGCAATGACAATCTTACCAGCAGTTGCCATCATCGGATTAAAGTTTCTTGCAGTGGTGTAATATACTAAGTTTCCAAGTCGATCTGCTTTTGCTGCTTTAATAATGGCAACATCGCCTTTAATAGCCTTCTCAAAAATATATCTTTCCCCATCAATTACACGTTCCTCTTTACCTTCACTTAATTCAGTTCCTACTGCCGTTTTTGTGTAGAACCCCCCGATGCCGGCCCCGCCACAACGAATTGCCTCAGCAAGTGTACCTTGTGGTAATAATTCAATATCTAATTCACCTTTAGACCAAGCAATTACTGCTTCTCTATTAATAGAAAAAAAGGAACCAATTGCTTTTTTTATCTTTCCTTGCATGAACAACTTATGAAGTCCTTGCCCCAAGTCTCCTAAATTATTACTGACAACTGTCAAATCTTTAATATCTGTTTCTAATAATTCATCGATAATCGTAAGAGGTGTTCCTGATAAACCAAATCCACCAGTTAAAATTTGATCGCCGCTTTTAAATAACTTTCGAATTTCCTTTGAATCAATTATTTTGTTCAATGTTATCCCTCCACTTTATAGTTCAACTAATAGAAAGCGCTTTCTTTTTTTAGAAAACTAAAATAGAATTAAATAAGTTTTAACTGTACAAAAAATTTAATCGGATTGTTTTAGTATATAATGAGATACATAATTAGACCGCAGTCTAATATTAAAATATTTGTGAGTATTCTGTCAATAATAGTTGGAGGTAATTTATGATTGAACGTGTAAAAAAACAGCGTAGAGGGGAAGAAACAAAGGAAAAAATTCTAAGGGTTGCACTAAAACTTTTTGCGGAAAAAGGGTTCACCAAGGTAACAGTAGATGATATTGTGAAAAAAAGCGGAACATCTAAAGGCTCTTTTTATCAGCATTTCCGTTCAAAATCCGATATTTTTTTAGTACGTTTTACCGAAGTGGATCATTATTATGAGGAAGTTTATAAATCCTTTCCCGACGACATGGATCCGATGGAAAAATTGTCTATTTTCTCGCAAAAGTTAATGCGCTTTCTAGATGAAGAAATGGGAAAAGACTTGATGAAAGTAATTTATACTGCTGCATTAGAAAACAACGAGCATAAATATTTTCTAGATTCAAATCGTTCACTCTTTAAAATCATCCGCTCATTATTAGAAGAAGCTATTACAAAGGGAAAGCTCCATCCCGAGCTTTCCTTAGATGATGTTTCGACAATAATCACCCAATCCTATATGGGCGCAATTTATCATTGGGGTTTACAAAATACCGATCGTAGCTTAGAATCGTTCTCCATCCCAATTACTAAAGCAGTTCTTGAGGGATTAACGATGAAAAGTTAGAAAGAGGAATCTCTTGATTGCCAATCAAAAAGAAATGGAAAGGAAAATTCTTTCTTTTTCTCTCTATCCATAGAAGAATACAAAAAGACCGGATCCCATGGGAACCGGTCATTACTATTAATAATTAGTCAGCCGCCTTTACCGTACTTACATAAGAAAGTTTTAAACCACCACTCCTCAAAGTTGGTGTTCGCAAAAACTATCCTGCATGTCCTCATTGTCTTAAGAGAATGAAGCCTGTCATTCCAGTTTTTATATAAAACTCCCTGTTACAGCATAAAGGTTAAAACTTAATATTTATACGTGCAATGCAGCTTGTATACATATAATAAACCTATTCTCAACTATTTTCAACGGTAATTGCTACCAACACATTATGCTAGCCTTCTGAGTCCCTAAGTCAATAAAACAAAAAACACCATCCGTTAAGATGGTGTTTGAAATGTACATTTAAGGAAGCCGCCTTTGCCGTACTTACATAAGAAAGTTTTAAACCACCACTCCTCAAAGTGGGTGTTCGCAAAAACTATCCTGCATGTCCTCATTGTCTAAAGAGAATGAGGCCTGTCATTCCAGTTTCTATATAAAACTCCCTGTTACAGCATAAAGGTTAAAACTTAATATCCATACGTACAACGCAGCTTGTATTTATATACTAAACCTATTTATTACTTTTTTCAACGGTAATGCATTCCAGTAATTACTTTGCTTCTGGGAACACTCTGTTAATTGTATCTGTAAATCCTTCCATCAATCCCTCTACAGGCTCATTTGCTCTAATTTTATCTCCATATTCAGTTATTTCTTGAGCAAAGTCTGGGTTGGTTGACACATATACATTATCGAAGTTTCCATTTGTTGCTTTTGCTTGATCGGCAATTTTACTTTTAAGATCGTCATTTTCATTAACTCCTTCTTTTAAAAGGACCCCAACATAAGCATTGTTATTTGTCACAATAACATTGGCGCTTTCCACTTCTTCCATTTCTGCAATTTTACTCGCAACGTCATCTGCTAATTCTAGCTGTTGATCTCCATTATTTCCATTTGTTCCGTTATCCTCATTAGTATCAGTACCTGTTTCATCGTTAGCAGTATTTGTATCTACCGTTTCGTTAGTTGTTACATCATTATTATCATTATTTGCATTATTGTCGTCATTATTAGCCGTTCCACACCCCACTAAAGAACTAATTAAAAGCAAAGTCATCGATACTTGTAATATTTTATTCATTTTTAAATCCTCCTTCATAATGTCATAACGATAGGATGAGTATTTTTAACCGAGATATTCTTAGGAGAATAAAATATTTTTATAAAGTGCTTATTTACGTTTTCGCTAATCGTCTTTTGTTATTTTTCACATTATGATTAAATGATAATATAATCTAAATCTCTTTTTTTATCCCTGAAATTACTCTAATACTTTTAAGAAAGGAGATTCAACTAATTGAAAAACGAACTAACTATACTATTTCCATCCATTCAAATTCTGTCCGAATATCCTACTGAATTAGAAGAAGAAGTGTATATTTTCCACAATCCGTATTTGAATAATTGGTTACAAATAAACAAATCGGAAGTCTCCCATCGTGAATATTCATTACTTGCATCTCTCTATTCAGAAGTAAGTATAGATCTATCAACTAATCAAACAGTTTCCATGAAGTGGATGAATTTTCTACGTGGAGATGGTCTTGCTCCTGTAAAAACTGAAACTGATATTCGAGTCATTCAAATTCATTTTAAGAAAAATGTTAATGAAGCTGATTTAAAAGAAGCTGTTCATGTATTTTTTGGTGATGCTATGCAATTTGTTTTTGTTTCTTCTCAAAATGCGTTACTCATTGAGGAAAAGTCTTCATACATCCAAACTACGGAGGATTTTGCTTCTTTTATTACTGCACTTGAAAGTGATTTCTTTATAAAAGCAAAGTTATATATCGGGAAGTTTCACCAAACAAATATGCTATTTTCTGTTCATTTCTCTACAGAAAAAGAATGGTTTCAAAAAGGCATCTCCGCCAACCATGTGGAAAGAATTTATACATTGGAAAATATTTTTCCCTTTAACTTGATTGAACAAATGTCAGAAGAAATGAAACATATTATTCGCAAAGAGATTCTCAATCCAATTGAATATGATATGGAGTTACTACAAACAGTCCACCAATTTTTTGAAAACGGCTTTAATGCATCTGTCACAGCCAAGAAATTACATATTCACCGAAACACGTTCCATTACCGTCTAACTAAATTTCAAGATATTACAGGAATATCCGTTCGTAGTTTCGACGGTGCCCTGATTGCTTATTGTGCAAGCTTAATTGCTAATAATCGTTAAATCAAAGTTGCACAATTTTCTATATTAATAATTGTGCATATCGTCCATACCATCTATCTTTCTCTATTGGTAACCTTAATGTAGAGATCAAATACTAAAGGGGTGCTTATATGGAGAAGTTAGTTCTTGATAATATTTTTAAAGTTTATGATGACGGTTCTACTGCAGTTTCCAATTTTAATTTACGTGTTCAGGATCAAGAGTTTATCGTTTTGGTTGGACCATCCGGCTGCGGAAAATCTACAACACTCCGGATGATTGCCGGTCTTGAAGAAATTACGACTGGTGAATTGCGAATCGAAGGCAAATTAATGAATGATGTCCCTCCAAAAGATCGTGATATCGCAATGGTATTTCAAAACTATGCACTGTATCCGCATATGAATGTCTACGATAATATGGCTTTCGGATTAAAACTTAGAAAGTTTTCAAAAGCTGAAATTGATCAGCGTGTAAAAAATGCAGCTGACATTCTTGGCCTGCAGCAACTATTAGATAAGAAGCCAAAAGCTCTATCTGGTGGTCAACGTCAGCGGGTAGCACTTGGTCGCGCAATTGTGCGTGATGCAAAATTATTCCTAATGGATGAACCATTATCTAACCTTGATGCAAAACTGCGTGTTCAAATGCGTGCTGAAATTGCAAAATTACACCTTCGCCTGAAAACAACTACAGTTTATGTAACACATGACCAAACAGAAGCAATGACTATGGCATCACGTCTTGTCGTTATGAAAGATGGTTTCATACAACAAATCGGATCACCGAAAGAAGTGTATGAGAACCCAGAAAATGTCTTTGTAGGTGGATTTATTGGTTCACCAGCAATGAACTTTTTTGAAGGAAAAGTTAATAATGGTTATTTCAAGATTGGTGATTTTAATCTGAGAATTCCTGCGGAGAAATGGAACTTGCTTAATTCCCAAGGATTTGATGGGAAAATAGTTATATTAGGTGTAAGACCTGAACATATCTCTGGAGATACTGAAGCTCTCGCTCTATTTCCTGACTCTATAGTAGATGCTGATATAGAAGTTTCCGAATTAACAGGGGCTGAACTTATGGTGTATTCATCTATTGCAAACCAACAATATGTAGCTAGAATAAATGCTGATGCTACAATGGAACCTGGTCAAAAAGTTAAACTCGCATTCGACTTAACTAGAGCCCACTTCTTCGATAAGGAAACAGAAAGTCGCATTAGATAGAAGTAAAGAAGGAGCCCTCATCTTGGATGTGGACTCCTCCTTTTTTTATGGACTTTAAATCTTCCAACGTTTTTCACGAAATAAAATTGCCACACAAAACATAGTAGCAGTAATCATGGAAGTACTTATAAGGGGTTTCTGTAAAACTAAATGTAACACGCAAAATAGCAATAAAAATAGAATTGCCAATCGAATAGATTCTTTATATTTGAACATTAACAATGCTATGAAGAAAACGAGGGTTAATGTGAACCCAATTTGAAGAAGAGAAGAATTATTCAGAATAACTACTAAAACCGCGAAACTACTATAAAACGAGATAAAAGTAAAAATTAGAGCATTATTCAACGGAAACGGCTTTTGCTTCTTAAGAAGATAAAACATATAGAGAATTATCCACGCTACTCCTATGTATACGCCTGTTCTAGCCCCTGAAAAATATAATATCATCCAAGGATGTTGGATAATCGTGGAGAAATCTGTTAATACAATGCTAAGTTTCCATACAACAATAAAAAGGAAAATCATATCACTAAATTGATTGGAAATTGCTTTACCGAATTTAACATATAGTATTAAAGCTGTAAGTATCGCTGCGAATACAAAGGCTAACCATGTCGAAGGAACTGTCATGGAAAAAACCCTATACCATTCCGTTGCAACCAAATGCTCTAACCTCCTTTTTTATATTTATTTTCATAGCAAAACTTGAAGCAATTTCTGCTTCAAGTTGCCCCTTTACAATATATCCATCCAAATTTTAATAGCAGTCGCTAAAATAAGCACCGCTAAAATCATTTTAAGTATCTTTGTGTTCAAACGTTTCCCAAATTTTGCTCCTAGTGGCGCTGCAATAAGACTTGCAATGATCATAATGACTGCCGGAAAGTATTCTACTTGCCCCGTAGTAACTTTACCAATTGTAGCTCCAATTGATGATATAAAAGTAATCGCAAGACTTGTTGCAATGGTCATACGTGTAGGAATTTTTAGAACAACGAGCATGATCGGCACTAACAAAAATCCACCAGCTGCTCCTACAATCCCTGATCCAATACCTACAATAAATGAAAGCATAGCTGCTAATGGTTTGTTAAATGTTACTTGATCGAGCGGAATATCATCCACTTGTTTATTTGGGATGAACATCATAATTGCTGCAATTAATGCGAGTATACCATATACAATATTCACACTTGCTTCCGATAAAGATTGGGAACTAAAACTACCAACAAAGCTCCCTACTAAAATAGCTCCTCCCATATAGACGATAAGAGATTTATTTAAATAACCGCCTTTACGATATGCCCATACACCAGCTATCGATGCAAAAAGTACCTGGACTGCGCTAATACCAGAAACTTCATGCGCTGTGAAAGCTACAAATCCGAACATTGGGGGAATATATAGTAGCATTGGGTATTTAATAATCGATCCACCTATACCAAGCATCCCTGAAATATATGAACCGATAAAGCCTATTAAAAAGATAGTAATAATCCATGCTATATCCATTATTCTTACACTCCTATCTAAAAAAGGGAAGCTCTTTTTTTGGCCTCCCTCTCCATTTTTATGCTTTTTGAATCCAGAATTTCAGAACGTCATCCTCTTCTTTTTGCTCTATAATCGTGTGTCCGCCTGAAGCCGCCCATGCTGGAATGTCTGCAACGGCTCCTTTGTCGGTAACATGTACTTCTAATATTTCGCCTGATTCAATAGTGTCTATAGCCTTTTTCGTACGAACGATTGGCATCGGGCAAGCTAATCCTTTTGCATCTAATAGTTTAGTAGAATACATATTCATCTCTCCCTTAATTATTTATTTTTACCGTACTGCACAACGGTTTGGACCGATTTCCATTTCTGTTTGTTCGTCACCTGAAGGGACAATTTTCCCCATATTAACTTGACGAATTTCTTCGTATGCATTTGGCTGAGGAGGTAAATTATCCGTAACAATACTACGGAATTCTGTTTCATCCGTTATATTTAAACCATGGTTTTCTTCAAACAAATCGCCTAAACGTTTTGCCACTGTACCATCCTCGTTTAACTCATCGATAATCATAAAGTGTGCAGGTAATACGATTAACTCATTTGAAAGCTCACGATAACGACTATATAGAGTTTCACGGAGATCACCTACCCAGTCCTCTGCAAGACCCGCCAAATCAGGTCTTCCTATGGAATCAATAAATAAGATATCTCCTGTTAATAAAAACTTATTATCTACAACAAATGATGTTGACCCAATTGTGTGTCCAGGTGAATACAGGGATTGAATGGCAATCGTACTATCGCCAATTCTCACCTCTACTCCGTTTTCTAAAGGTGTGTAATCAAATACAACTTCCACTGCATCTTTTGGTGGCAAGTAATAAGTTGCACCAGTCTTTTCTGCAATATGACGTCCCCCAGAAATATGATCCGCATGTAAGTGAGTGTCAAATACATTTGTTATCTTCACGTTTTTACTTGCTGCAAAATCTGTAAATACATCTACCATCCGTGTTGCGTCAACAATTGCAGCTTCTCCATTTGAAATAATCATATAAGAAAGACACCCTTTACCTAATCTTACGAATTGGTAAAGCTCTCCCCCATTTTCAAGATTACTTACTTTTACTGGTTCTAGATATTCGCTCCACGTTTTCATACCACCCTCTAAGTATGCTGCATCACGCCCTGCATCAGAAAGCATTTCTGCTACCATTATAGATGAGCCTTCCTTTGCACAAACAACTAATAAAGGTGTATCTGAAGGAATTTGCTGTAAAATATCTTCTACTCCATCCAATAATTCAAAGTATGGAATATTTAAATACTCAAATTTGTGACCTTCAATTTTCCAGTCAGCAAAAGCATCAGCATTCCGAACATCTAAAATAAATAATCTTTCGTTCTTCATTACTTTCTTTGCTACTTGTTCTGCTGTCCATTTATTCAAAGTCATTTAATTACCCCCATAGGTATTATTTTTAATAAAAATTTTTAAAGTGCTCTCCCTTTTAAAAAGTTAGTGTTGGTGATGCGTCTTTTGCGAACTCTAAAAAGGTCACTGCTCCGCCAACATCCATTCCATCTACAAAATCTTCTTTCGTTAATCCCATAACATCCATTGTCATTTGACAACCAATAAATTTCACTCCAAGTTCTTGAGCCATTTCAACTAATTGCGGAATGCTTGGCACATCGGACTTTGCAAATCCTTCTGCAATAGCTTCACGACCTTCTGGCATAGGTAGTGCCTGCATACCTTGGTTGTGAATCAAGTTCAATCCTTCAAATGTAAAGAAGATGGTAACTTCCTTTTCAGTGGCAGCTGCAGCTGTCGCTATATTAAATACTTTATATGCGTCGAATAGACCACCATTACTTGCGATAATCGCTACTTTATTTGACATTGTTTATTCCTCCAAATTTAAATTGATTTTTTAATAGCGCCTTTCCATTGGGTCATACCAGGTATTACGTTCCAGACATTTGTAAAACCATTATCCGCTAATTTTTGTGCCGCTAAATCACTACGCTTACCTGTACGGCAAATAACATATATGGATTTATCTTTTTCTAGCTCGTTTATCCGCTCCTCCAATTCGCCCATTGGAATCGATTTCGCGCCTTCGATATGCCCAAAAGCATATTCTGCTTCTTCTCGGACATCTAAAAGTAAAGCTCCCTCTGAAACTTTTGTTAAAAGTTCGTCCAAATGAATGACTTGTTCATGTAACTTTTCCACAACCGTTTCGTTGGAACACTTACGGATATAATGCTTTAATACATCCCCATCCTCAACTGTCCCAAGATATTGGTGACCGACCGTTTCAGACCATGCTGCAATATCCGCTTTTGACCCTCGATCCGTTGCTACTACCTCGATTATTTGACCATCTATCAAATCATTCATCGCTTTTTTAGTTTTAACAATAGGCATCGGACAAGCCAAGCCCTTAGCGTCTAAAGAATAGTCTACTTTCATCTTTTTCTCCCCCTAAATACCTGTAAGGGTATTATTTTTGATAAAATAATTTTTAGCGAACTTCACCTTCCCAAGCTAGCATTCCTCCAATCATATTTGTCACATCGTAACCCTGACTTTCTAAGAACATGGTTGCTCGACCACTTCTTCCACCTGAACGGCAAACTACAATATATTGTTCTGATTTAGATAATTCTTGCAAACGAAATTCTAACAAACCAAGTGGAATATGAATAATATTAGCTATTTTACCAGCCTCTACTTCATCTACTTCACGAACATCAATTATATGAAGGTCTTCGCCATTTTCAAGTTTTTGTTCTACTTCTTTTGCTGTAATCTCTTTCATCTGATTTCCTCCTCTTAATGCCATGCACTCATGCCCCCACGGACATTTGTCACGCGCTCGTATCCTAGCATCTTTAATTTTTTGCAAGCAGTATTGCTCCGCATACCACTCTGACAAATAACAACAATTTCTTTATCCTTTGGCAACTTTTCAAACGATGAACCAAGTGGGATGTTTTTGAATTGTCGTATATTTTGTGCCTTATACTCAGAAGGAGTTCTCACATCAACAAATACTTTATCTTGATCGTTCAACATATTTTTCAACTCTGATGTAGAGATTGTTTTTACGCCTTTTGAAGGCATCAGTCTCCATGCAAAAAAACCAACAATTACAACAATAAAAACCCATTCCATTTTCTTCACCTCCTTTAAAGCTTTCGACACCAAAATACCAACTAGGGTATTATTTCTTTTAAAAATAAAAGCCGTATATTATCGGCTCTTAACTACTAGGTTCATCGCTTCTTGAATTGCTGAATTTACTTTATCAGAATTACCTTCTGCGTTTTGTACACATTCTAATAGATTGTTACTTACTATTACACCAATGGTTCGGTCCGCTGCTGAACGAACTGCTGAAAGTTGAGTAACTACTTCTTTACAATCTTTCCCCTCTTCCATCATACGTAATATTCCTCGTAGCTGTCCTTCTATACGCTTAATCCGATTAATCGTTTTGGCATCATAAGACGACATATTAGAATTACCTCCCTCCAAAAAAGATGATCACCTTCTTGTCATGTTCTTAACACGATAATATACCCCGTTAGGTATAATGTCAACATATAAACTTCATTTTATATATACTTTCTTTTTTTGTTGCATGAAGTGCCAGTTAGCCGTATCATGTACAATTGTTAGTCTTCATAGGACATTCACAGAAAGTTAGGTGTGAAAATTGAATAAAAAAGCATTTCTCTTGGCAATATTTACTGTATTTATATGGAGCTCATCATTCGCTTCGATAAGCGCCAGTCTTCAAGGAGGCTACTCTGCTGGTCACTTGATATTATTTCGTTTTATTATTGCTTCCTTTATATTTGTTATTCTAGCTTTTATACCTCAAATGAGATTTAGTTTACCTAAAAAAGAAGATATATTACCCATTTTCGCTCTAGGTTGGATTGGAATTAGTATTTATCATGTCTGTGTAACATTCGGTCAATTGACTATCACTGCTGGTACTGCCGGTATGCTCATTGGTTCAGCACCTATTTTCACTACGATCATTGCTGTAGTTGTGTTAAAAGAACGAATCGGGACATTTGGATGGATAGGATTAGGGTTCGGGTTTAGCGGTATTACAATAATCGGCTTAGGAACTGGGGAATCATCTTTTGACATTTCTCCTGGTGTATTTTTAGTGATTATAGCTGCTTTAGCTACTTCCATCTTTTTTGTTTTCCAAAAATCTTTATTAACAAAATATACCCCGATCGAATTAACAGCGTATTTTACGTGGGCAGGGACTTTACCTTTTCTATTTTTTGCTCCTGGTCTTATAGAAGGTATACAGCATGCATCGCTTGAAGCTAACTTGTCATCCATTTATATAGGAATTTTCCCTACGGCAATCGCATATCTTACGTGGGCATATGCATTGTCTCAAAGCAAAGCAAGTTCAGTTTCCAGCTTGCTCTATGCAGAACCCGTACTATCCATTTTCATAGCTTGGATCTGGTTGCATGAATTACCGTCACCTCTATCTATTAGCGGAGGAATAATTGCCATTTCAGGCGTTCTAATCGTTCAATTGTTCGGTAGAAGGAATAAGAAAAAATAAATTAAATAAAAAGGTACCAGGATTATTATTCCATGGTACTTTTTTTACTTTTATCAATTCTATGATATTCAGAAATTTGAATGACTCGTACATCACTTGTATTCAACTCGTGGTAAATTCCCCTGCTATCTCGAAAGGATATATATTGATCTCGCTCACTTTGAATCAATTCCTCTGCCTGTTCTTGTGATTCCATATGGATGAACCTTCTAATATAATGGTCTTCCTCAAAGAAGTAAGTCACTTTAAATTCTTTCACAGTTTTTCCCCTAACGTTTGGTAAGTTTAATTTCTTTCAACGTTTGTTAATATTATTTTACTATGAGGAATGCTAGGCATACTCACCATGCTATAGCTTAAGTCTTGTTCTGGAAGATCATATTTCAACTTGTTAACTAAATAATCTAAACTAACTTTCATTACCTCAATCGTAACAAACTCACCTGCACAACGATGTCCCAGCAAATAGTCACCGCCACCTTGTGGAATAAAGTTAAATGGGCTTCCTTTCCAGTTACTAAACCTTTCAGGATTGAAAACCTCCGCATTATCCCAAAGTTCAGCGTCATGATTTGTTCCATACAAATCGAGCAGAGTCAATGTTCCTTTTTCGAAGGTGTAACCATTCCACACAAATTCATTTTTCACCTTGGCAGCTACTAAAGGAAAAAAAGGGTAATATCGTCGAACTTCCTGAACAAACATTTGCGCATATTGATTATTTGCTACCTTCAACTTACCTCTTTCCTCGGGATGATGATGGATGGCTAACGCTGTAAAATTAATATAAATAGCAATTGCTACAATTGGTCTAATAATATTTACTACTTCCACTGCAGCTATTTCTATATCTAATAGCTCGCCTTTTAGATCTTGATGAATGGAAATGGTATGGAGAGCAGAACCCTCCTTGGGCTTCAACTGTCCTTCTCTTACCTGTTCAATCAATTGCGCAACCCATTCCTCCAGATTTTTGCGGGCATGCCGACCTTTCCAATGCTTTGGCCCAATTGCAGTTGGTGATTCGAATAATAATCCTAATTGTATTGTTCGTTCCTTTACTTCCTCTTCCTTTAAAGGCACTCCAGCCCACTCACAAGCAGTTCTACACAGGATTTCTTTACTTTCCTCGTAAAGTATTACTTCGTCTGTTAGTTCCCACTTATTGACTGCATTTTCCCATTGCTTTTTAGTGATATTCTTTAACTCCTCCAGCTTATCTGGTGTCATCAGTGACATAAACATTTCTTTACGGTGTCTATGAGCCTCGTTATCTAAAGACTGAACTCCCCCAACGCCAAATAAAGTCTTTTGAACACGCTTTGGAGCAACCCCATTTCGCAAAAACTTTTCGTCATCATAAAAAATCTCCGCTGCTTCCTTTCCCCCTATACAAATTGCTTTTTGACCTAATAAATGGGTCTCATAAACATTGGAGGAGAAACTTTTTCTCCTATTAGGAATATACAAATAACCCTCTCTCAAAAAACTTAGGCTATGATCTATACCCTCTTCACGAGGCATCTGATTTGAATTCATTATTTAATCCATCTCCTTAAAGGTCTTCCTCACAAATCAATTTTAATTAGTGTTCCCCTGTTTATTTTTATTAAAACTTACGATTACATAACCTCTTTTTAATGACAGGAAAATTATTATTCTCAAGTTATTGACACACTTCAATATTTATTATATTGTTTACTTTGTCTTTATAATACGAAATACCTAATTATCGGAATATTGTAGTAAAAAGGTAATGTTCACTTGCATTTCTTTAAGTAATTCAATAGAGACAGAAGCCAATACATAACTTCAAAGAAATAGAAACGAAAGGTGTTTTAAAATGAACTTTAAAAATATTATAAAAAGGATGTCTTCCATTAAATTTAAACTTATTAGTATTTCCATCCTGCTTTTAGTAATTCCTTTAATTGTTCTTGGAATCGCTAGTTATGAAAGGAGTGCTTCCAGCTTAGATGAAATCGGAGAACAGAACCTAAAAAATAGCGTAGAAATGACCCTTGAAATGATACGTGTATTAAATGAAAGCGTAGAAAAAGGCGATTTGTCACTAATTGAAGCACAGGAAAAAGTTAAGAAAGCTATACTAGGCGATGTAAATCCAGATGGAACACGTCCAATCAATAAAAATATCGGCTTAGGTGAACATGGATACATGTATGTTTTGGATAGTGAAGGACTAGAACTTGCTCATCCAACCGCTGAAGGTGAAAATCTTTGGGACTCAGAAGATTCTAACGGAGTTAAATTTGTTCAAGAAATAATTAAAATGGGGAATGATGGTGGTGGATTCGTTTATTATGAATGGCCGCATCCAACAAACAACAAAGTGATAGAGACAAAGGTGTCTTATTCTGAAACCGATCCTTATTGGGGTTGGGTAGTCAATGCAAGTACTTTTATGATGGATTTCAATCAACCCGCTAATGAAATTTTACAGATGATTTCTATAGTAATTGGAATTACATTAATTGTTGGTATCTTGATCATATGGTTGTTTGCTAATAGTATTGCTAAACCGATTAAGAAAGTGTCTGAACATATGAACCATCTTGCTCATGGTGATTTGACTCAAGGACATATACAAGTGAAATCAAAAGATGAGACTGGCCAGCTTGCAGACGCAATGAATAAAATGCAAAGTAGTATAATAAATGCAATGAAAAGTATATCTAGTAGCTCAGAAACATTGTCGAGCCATAGTGAAGAGCTAACTCAATCTGCTAATGAAATGAAAGCAGGTACTGAACAAATAGCTACAACCATGCAGGAGTTGGCTTTTGGAACAGAATCACAAGCCAATAGCACTGGAGAATTGTCTTCCATAATGGATTCGTTTGTTTCTAGAGTGATAGAAGCTAATGAAAACGGAGAAAAAATCCAACATTCAACAAGTGAAGTTCTACAGATGACTAACAAGGGCAAGCATTTGATGGAATCCTCTAATAAACAGATGGAGAGAGTAAATGAGATTATAAGAGAATCCGTTCAACAATTCCAAGGTTTCGAGGAACGCACGAAAGAAATAGCTAATCTCGTTACCGTGATACGTGATATTGCAGGGCAAACCAATCTTTTAGCATTAAATGCTTCGATTGAAGCGGCACGCGCTGGAGAACACGGAAAAGGATTTGCTGTAGTTGCAGACGAAGTAAGGAAGCTTGCAGAGCAAGTAAATGATTCTGTCACTGACATTACGGCCATTGTAAATAATACACAAGAAGAGTTTATTGAAGTAAAAAGTTTCTTACAGAGTGGATATAATGAGGTCGAAGAAGGCGCAGGTCAAATTAAATCTACAGGCGAAGCGATTAACAATATCAATGTTTTAGTATTAGAAATGGTTGAAAATGTCCAAACAATCTCTAATAACTTATCTGAAATCGCAGCTAATAGCCAAGAGATGAATGGTTCAATAGAAGAAATAGCAGCTATATCGGAAGAATCAGCAGCGGGAGTAGAACAAACTGCCGCAACCGCGGAAGAAGCTAGTAGTTCGATGGAAGAAGTAGCTGAAAGCGCAGAACAACTTGCGAAGTTAGCTGAAGATTTAAATGGAGTTGTACAACACTTTAAACTTTAAAGGATAGATTTTACACTTTGTATAATGTCGAATGACTTATACAAAGTGTTTTATTTTTGTTAAAATGGATTTACTTTAGCCTGAAGGGACGAAAAATAAATGAACTCACCTTTTACATACAAATATACCGCTCCACAGGTAGCAGAAAAAAATCAACCAACTTTGTTTTTATTACACGGCATGGGAAGTAATGAAGAGGATTTGCCTCAGCTAGTGAAGGACTTTGAAAAGACACATCATATTTTTAGCTTGCGCGGACCAATTGTTTTCAACCCTGGGTACGCGTTTTTTACAATAGAAGAAGAGGGCAAACCAAATCGAGAAGTATTTGATAAAGTACTGGTCTATATTCAATCTTTTATTCGCGAGACAATTGTAGAATTTGAGTTGGATTCTAACCAAATTTCTGTACTTGGCTTTAGTCAAGGTGCTGTGCTAGCACAAGCATTAGCTTTAACTATGGGAAATGAATTGAATAGTGTTGTTGCTTTGAGTGGCTATATACCGGACTTTGTAAAAAATGAATATAGCAAAAGATCTATTGATCATTTAGATATTTTTATTTCTCATGGTGATTATGATTACATTATTCCTTTCCAATGGGGTGCTGAAAGTAAGGATTATTTCGAAAGGCTCGGTGCTAAGGTTACCTTTAAAACATATAACGATGGTCACGGTGTACCACCGGAAAATCAGCAGGATCTTGTGGAGTTTTTGAAGAAGAATTAATGTTTGATTATATGAAATCAGATTGCTCGTTCATCCATTAAATGAATAAGTGGAAAACCAAATAGAAAAAGAAGAAGCTCAGAAATAGGATACTTATTTCTGAGCTTCTTTCAACGTAAATTTTAGAAAGAAGGATAAGATTACCGAAATTAGAAGGAAACTTGCTATTAAACCTATGACTCCGTTCCAGCCAAACTTGGACCAAAAAATCCCGCCTGCAGTACCTCCAATACTAGAGCCGACATAATAGAAAAATAAATAAAGCGAAGAAGCTTGTGCCTTATCATGTTCCGCTCTTTTACTCACCCATCCACTCGCGATGGAATGCGCTCCAAAAAATCCAAAAGTAAATATAATAATGCCAACAATTTTCAGTGTTAATCCAACATTAATCGTTAGGATAGCACCAGCAAACATAATGCCTATTCCAACAAATAACATTTTTTGTCTACCATATCGATCCGCTAGGCTACCAAGCCATGTGGAGCTGAATGTTCCTACCAAATAAATAATAAAAATCCACCCGACAATCGTTGTACTAAGTGAATAAGGAGGACCTAGCAATTTAAAACTGATGTAATTATATAATGATACAAAACTCGCCATCAGTGTAAAGCCTATACCAAAAAGACAAAGCATACTTGAATCTTTTAAATGTGCTATAAGCGAATTAGTTAAAGCTCTAAATTGTAACTTTCTTGGCTCAAAATGTCGAGAATTTGGTAAAGAAATGACAAAATAAATGCTAATCGCTAGACTTAATAAACCAAGAAAAACCATTCCAATTTTCCAGCTAAATAAATCTGTCATCGTCCCCATAATAATACGACCTGCTAGCCCGCCAATCGAATTTCCACTTATATAAAGTCCCATTGCAACTCCTAGACTAGCCGGCTCTACTTCTTCCCCCAAATAAGCCATTGCAATTGCCGGAAGTCCGGCAAAAGCAACCCCTTGAATCACTCGTAATACAAGTAGCACTTCAAAATTTGGAGAAAACGCAATTATTAATGTCAAAATAGAAGCCGCAAGGATGGAAATCGTCATCAATCGTTTACGTCCCCATGCTTCTGAAAGAGATCCGAAGATGACAAGGCATATAGCTAAAGCAAATGTAGTAAATGAAAGGGACAAACTAGCCACAGCTGGTGACACCTGAAATTCTCTTGAAAATTCAGGAAGAATCGGTTGTGTGATGTATAAATTAGCAAACGTTATAAACCCTGCTGCAAATAATGCAAAGTTAACTTTTTTATATTCTTTCGTTCCTTTTTGTATATATTCCATCAGTATATCGCCTCAATATGTTTTGTAACTAGTTTTTAAAACCTAAATAAGTTGTGGATAACTTCTCTTCTTTGTTCTTATCCACACGATATCCACTAGCATGTGGACGAGAACTTACAACAGAGTATAATTTTTCATCTATAAAATGCAGAGCAACCCCATCGTCCGCTGCATATCCTGCACCAATAACGCCTTCATTGATAAACTTTTGATAAACAGGGCGTCTATCTTCTTCCCCATCATAATGTGGACAATTACTACCAGAAATCAAACCCAGACATGAGATAGGTTCAAGCTCGTCCCCGAAGGAATCCGTTGTACCTTCTTCAAACCAACAAAGTGACCCCGCACTGATCCCAGCTAAAATAATTCCATTGTTGTATGCTTCTCGAATAATTATATCCAATTCCCACTCTTTCCAAAGAGCCATGAGGTTTTTCGTGTTACCTCCCCCTACATAGAGAATGTCCTGGTCGAGAATGAATTTCTTAATATCACGGGTATGTGGTTTAAACAACGATAAATGGGAAGGCTCACATGCCTCATTTTGAAAAAAATTATAAAAACGTTCAATATAACTATCTGCATCTCCGCTAGCCGTACCAATAAAACAAATTTTTGGCCTATCCTTTTTGGATTGCTTCAAAATATATCGATCTAATAATGGATTTTCAGGCTCCATGGAGAAACCTCCACCACCCATTGCAATAATTTGTTTCATTTACTATTCCCCCATCCTGATTTCTTTTTACTAATAGTAACATGAAAAAAAGAACTTGCACTTCAACTATTTTGAATAGTTAAAATGCAAGTCTTTGAAAAATATTAGAGAGAAAGAAAAACTAGTGAACGCACGTTAAAGACTAGAACACGGATGTGCGCTTGCCGCACGTTACGCTTGAGCCTCCGCAGGATGAGTCGCTCCTTCGTCGCTCTCACATCCTGGCAACACCCTTTCAAAACAGTGTAAATTTATCAGATATATAGACTACTTTATTCTCTACTTTTACGCTAACTGGTTAAATCACAAGTAATAAATAAATAATTAAATACGAAATTTCGAAATATCCTGGATCATTTCTTGCATGGAAGCTTGAAGTTTATATACTTCATCATTTAACTCTTCAACTAGCTCTACTTGTTGGTCAGATGATTTTGCAACACTCGTTGTATCTTCTGTATTCTGACGAACAACACCATTCATCTCTTCTGTCGATGCAAGCACCTCTTCTGAGCTCGCTGACATTTGTTCAATAATAGCTGAGTCTTCTTGAATTCCATCATTGACCTTAACCACAGCTTGTAGGATCATTTCTAAACGTTCTCCGATAGTATGAACCTCGCTATTTCCTTCTTTCGCCAATACAGAAGATTGGTTCATTTCCTCCGTTACACGACTTGTAATCTCTTCAAATTTCTGAAGCTGCATACGAATATCCTCTGCAGAAGATCGTGACATCTCCGCTAACTTGCGTACTTCATCAGCTACAACTGCAAAGCCTTTACCTGCCTCGCCTGCTCGTGCCGCTTCGATTGCTGCATTTAATGCAAGTAAATTTGTTTGTTCTGCGATGCTCGTAATAACCTTTACCATTTCTTCAATTGAGCGATACTTTTCGCCCATTTCTTCTACATGCTCACTCGTTTTTAGTACAGATTTTTCTACCGTTTCGATTTTCTCAATAACCTTTTCTGAATCTGAAACACTATTTTCCACAAGCTTTGTCATGTCAAAAGATGAATTTGACATAGATGTTGTAGAATCAGCCATACGTTGAATTCCTGCAGCCATTTCTTCCATAGCATTTAGCACTTCATTATTACTTATATGTTGCTTCTCTCCATTAATGGCTAGGCTAGTTATATTTTGAGCAATAGCATCATTTGAGACACGCACTTTATTCATTGTATCCTGGATTCGATATGTAAAATCATTGACTTCCATAGAAGAATCCTTCATCATCTTTAATGTTTTCTTTAACTGTAACAATGATGTAGAAAATGCCTGAACAAAATCTGCAATTTCGTTTTTTGCCTTATATTGAATTTGCGATACTTGCTCTTCTGCGCCTTTCAAATCCCCATTTGCAAAATTGGTCGTCGCCTCTTTTAATTCTGAAAGAGGGTGCAGTATTTTATATGTACTTCGATAGATTATGTACAATACAACAAGACAGATTACTATTATTAAAGAAAACACAATCGGAAGAACAGACGACAAAACATCTTTTTGTATCCCTTGTACTACATCAGCTGAAATATCTACTCCAAGAACCGCAATAGCTTTACCTGATGCATCCTTAATCGGTACATATCCAGTTATATATTCTCCAAATTCTCCATCACTCTGAATATTAGTAAATAAAGAGCCCTTCTCAATTGCTTCTTGAATTTCCTTCCCGGAGGTGCCAGTAGACTCTAGACCTATAGTTCCGACTAGCGCAGGATCTTCATCACGTGGTGCTGCATAAACCAAAAAGGTTGGATTCTTTCCTGGCTCTGGAATGGAAAAAGTATAAGCATATAAAACACCATTTTTCTCTTTTAAATCATTTAGTTGATCTCTTAACTCCCAATAGAGATCATCCTCTTCTAAAATAGTATTGAACTTTTTATATTGTTCTCCATCAATTTGATTGGCAAAGTTACTCGCAATTTGCGATGCTTGTGCACCCATTGTTTTCTCGACACTCGTATTTGTATTCCAATAAACAATTCCCCCGAAAATAACAGCGATTAATGTAAATGTAACTAGAGCAAACAGTAAAATATGCTTACCTAATTTTGTCTTCTTCATTTCTTATCCCCTTCCTCCAAGATATAATAATAGCAGAAAATTGCGCAAATAAAAGATAAATATTTGTATTTTATAGATATTTTTTATCATAAATAAAAAATGATTGAATCCATTTTACCTATTTACCCGTTTATACCTTTTATTACTATTGATACATTATCGCAAAAAATAAAAAGCTAAAACAAATAAAAAAGCATGCCATCCCAAAAATCTTTACAAGATAATCGGATATGCATGCTTTTTATAAATTTAGACTATAAACCAAGAGAAATGTACTTAATCTCTAAGTATTCGTCCATTCCATGGTGACCACCTTCACGGCCGAGTCCACTTTGTTTAAATCCTCCAAATGGCGCCTGTGGAGTAGATGGTAAACCGTCATTCAAACCAATAATACCGTACTCTAATTTTTCTGTAATACGGATACCTCTCGAAATATTCTCTGTAAAAACATACGCTGCAAGTCCATATATAGAGTCATTCGCGCGTCGAATTGCCTCTTCTTCATCCTTAAATGTACTAATAGGGACTACTGGACCGAATGTTTCTTCCTGCATACAAAGCATGTCATCAGTGACATTCGTTAAAATGGTCGGTTCAAAGAAAAGACCTTCTTTTCTTTTCCCACCAAGTTTTACTTCTGCTCCTTTTGAGGCTGCATCATCTACATGCTCCTGAGCTTTTTCCACAGCAGAATCGTTAATAAGCGGACCGATTGTCACGCCATCTTCGAGACCATTACCAATCTTCAACTTCTTCGTTTTTTCTATTAATAACTCAGTAAACTTCTGTGCAATCGATTCCTGCACGTATACACGATTAATACATACACAGGTTTGACCAGCATTTCGGAATTTCGCGGCAAGCACATTTTCTGCAGCCTTTTCTAAATTACAATCTTCCATAATGATAGAAGGTGCATGCCCCCCCAATTCAAGCGAAACTTTTTTGACTGTATCCGCCGCACCTTTCATTAACCGCTTTCCTACCTCTGTAGAACCTGTAAAAGTCAGTTTTCGAACACGGGAGTCTTCTATCCAAGCATTTCCAATAGAATTAGAATCGCCTGTTACTATATTTACAACCCCATCTGGTATTCCTGCTGCTTTTGCAAGTTGCACCAACTTGATTGCCGTGAGAGGTGTCTGTCCAGCAGGTTTTATTACTACAGTACAGCCAGAAGCGAGAGCCGGACCAACCTTTCTTGTAATCATTGCTGCTGGAAAGTTCCAAGGAGTAATAACTGCTACAACGCCCACCGGTTGTTTATGCACAAAAATACGTTTATTTTGTTGAGTTGCGGGAATCATTTCTCCATAAATACGTTTCCCTTCTTCTGCATACCAGGAAATAAACCCATTTGCATAATTGATTTCCCCTCTTGCTTCTGTAAGAGGTTTCCCTTGCTCCTCTGTCATCGTTTTGGCAAGGTCTTCCGTATGATCCTTAATCAGATTATGCCAATTTTGTATTAGTTCACTTCGTTCATATGCAGATAAAGCAGACCATTTTTTAAATGCTTCATAAGCTACATCGACTGCTTGTATCGCTTCTTCCTTACCTCCTTTTGGAACAGTCGCAAAAACTTCTCCTGTTGCAGGGTTACTGACTTCAATAACAGGTAATTCTTTTCCAACTTCCGCTCCATTAATGATCATGTAATATTGTCTAGACATCCGTCTCCACTCCATTTCATATATTCTTTCTATGTTATCTACATTATAAAGATACCCCTCACAACATATTAATAAAACGATTTTATATTGTAATGACACAAGAGAACTAGGAAATAAATTATCAGAATGTTCGAGTTCCTGGCAAAATTAAGTAGTGTAGAATAGAATAAAGACGTCAAATGCTTACATAAGGTGGTATCGCTTTTGTTAAAAGAATCTATTTTAATAGTAGAAGATGAAGAAAAAATTTTAAGATTGCTGGAAATAGAATTAGAATTTGAAGGTTATGAAATTGGAAAGGCTACAAATGGTTTAGATGCCTTAGAATCCTACCGCGCAAGAAATTGGGATTTGATATTACTTGATGTTATGTTGCCAGAAATGAGCGGAATAGAACTTCTCCGACGCATTCGTGTAAAGGACTCATTCATTCCAGTAGTTTTATTAACAGCCAAGGACTCCATAGAAGATAAAGTATCCGGTCTTGACCTGGGAGCCAATGACTATATTACAAAGCCTTTTCGTATGGAAGAATTACTAGCAAGAATACGAGCTGTTTTAAGGATAAAGCAGGCCACAGCACCAAAATTGGAAGAGAATGACGAGTGGATATATGTAAGTGACTTAAAGATAAATGAAAAAACGAGAGAAGTCATTCGAAGCAAAAACGATATAACTCTAACACCAAAGGAATACGATCTACTTTTATATTTACTTAAAAACAAGCGTCAAGTTTTAGACCGTGAGCAAATTTTAGAGGCGGTTTGGGGCTATGATTATTTTGGAGAAACAAAAATTGTTGATGTTTATATTCGTTATCTCCGAAAAAAAATCGACGCTGACTTTGATTATCCATTAATTCATACAGTAAGGGGCGTAGGCTACGTCTTAAAGGAAGTTACATGAAACTACGAAATAAAATAAATTTATATACTTCGGTGTTATTTATCGTTTTATTAATTCTAATGAATACTTCTATCTACCTTCTTTTCAGTCATCTTATGATGTCAAATGAACTTGATCGCGCCAAAGCTGAAGTGGAAAAAATCGCTTCAGATGTGCGGCGTGAAATTGATCGAATTGCACCTAACAAGCTTCTCCTAGCCTATGTGCCAGTGAATGGGATGATCCAAGTATTAAACGAGGATTTGACAACTGAAGCAAAAATAACATCTGCCTCAGAGACAGCCTTAAAGTCACGAAAAAGCAACTTTTCTGCGGGCGAAGTAAGCAAAATAATTTCGTTTGGAAACAAGCAGTATGTTTTTGTTTCCTATCCAGTCGTTTGGAATGACGGGCGAGTTGTTAACCTTCAAGTGATTAGTAGTATACATGCAACAGATGAGATGATTAAGATTCTGGGTATTGTGTTAATTGGTGTAACGATTATCGCGATGATACCTGTATTTATCTCTAGCAGAATTCTTAGTAATTTAATCATACAGCCGATCAGACTAATGATTAATACGATGAAAGAAATACAGAAAAGTGGTCACTTTAAAAGACTTAAGCTTGAAGAGACTTCTGAGGAAGAGCTAGTGGAAATGGGTGAAACCTTTAACCATATGATTGATTTGCTACAAACTAACTTTGAAAAGCAAGAACAATTCGTGTCGAACGCTTCTCACGAACTAAGAACTCCCTTAACTATTATTGAGAACTACTCGGATCTTTTAAAACGAAGAGGTCTAGAGCGACCCGACCTATTTGAAGAATCTATAGAAGCGATACACTCAGAGGCTGTTCGAATGAGAGAAATGACGGAACAGCTCTTACAATTAGCAAAACCTCAGGAACAATGGAATATCCAAATGGAACAAATAAATGTAACAGAGCTCGTCTTGGAAACTGCTAATACGTTTCAAAACACCTACCAAAGAGAGATTTCCGTCGAAAGCAATGAAATGTTTACTGGTTATACCGATCATCAAAAGCTAAAACAACTTCTTTTTATATTTTTAGATAATGCCAGAAAGTACAGCGAAGAACGCATTACTATATATGTTAGTGCTACCTCTAATGAAACATTTATACAAATTGAAGATAGAGGAATTGGAATCCCAAAGGCAGACTTACCAAAAATATATGATCGATTTTACCGTGTCGATCAAGCTAGAAGCAGAAAGCAAGGAGGGTCAGGTTTAGGACTTACTATGGCAAAAGAAATAGCCAAGGCAATCGGGGCACGAATCGAACTGAATAGCTTAGAAAACCGCGGTACAACGGTTACACTTTTTTTCAAAACGAAAAATGCTAAGTAAAATAACAATTTATTTCTCACCATTTTTTAACTTTCCCGTTATATACTATTGCCACAAACTGTTACAAGGGGGATTGCACAATGAAGACAAAGAAATGGGTATGGGTATCTGGAGCTATACTCCTCGTTTCCCTACTTTTAATCGTATGGTTTCAATGGTTATCTCCATCCATTTCTGCTCAAGGGTTATCAGTGGAAGAAGCGAATGCTGTTGCGATAGACCAATATGCAGGAGACATTATCCGAACGACAAAAACTCATGATGAATACCAGATAGAAATGCAGATTGAAAATGGTATATACAATATTAAGATAGATGCAAAGAGCGGAAATATTCTTTCCTTGAAACAACTGGAAAAGGCCAAAGAACAACCTGTTGAGCCTAAAGAGCCGCCAACAAATACTGAAGATGGATCCCAAAGTGAGAGTAACGATCCTAAAACACAAGATCCTGCACCAAAAGAAAACACGGTAATTACGGAACAGGAGGCACTAGATATCGCCGCAAAACATGTAAATGGTTTAGCAGATGATGATACTGAATTACATCAACCACCAGACCAAGCCCCTTATTACTTGGTTGAAGTAGAAATTGAAAATGGCGAGGAAGATCGAGAAGCTATCGTTCAAGTCGATGCATATACAGGAGAAGTAAAATCCGTTAATTGGGAAGATTAATTTCTTTTATACTTTTTCTTACCGAATTTTAACCTTCTTATAACCGTCCTTTCTTTTTCTCTGTTTATTATATAAGTGTAAGCCAAATTAAACAGAGGAGGAAACAACATGAAAAAGATGGTAATAGGGACTTTGGCAACCGCCTTAGTTATAAGTGGTGCAGTCGGAATTAGTGCATTTGCAGAGGATGACGTAAAGATTTCTACAGAGCAAAGTAATAAACTAATCGGTATTGAAAAAGCAAAAGAAATTGCATTAAAGGAAGCTAGCGGTAAATTTGATAGTGTTGAATTAGAGACGGAGAACAAAAAAACATATTACGATGTAGACATTGATGTAGATAAAAATAAAGAAATTGAAGTAAAAGTTGATGCATATACAGCAAAGGTGTTAAGTGTTAAAGAAAGTGATAACGATGACGATATGGAAGCTAGCGTTAAAACTACATCTACCACATCGCTGATCTCAGAAAAAGATGCAATTGCCCTTGCTAAAGAAAAAATGAACGGAGAAGTCATTAAAATCGAATTAGACTCAGATGACGAAAGATATGAGTATGAAATAGAATTACGTACTAAAAAAGGTGAAGCAGAAGTTAAAATCGATGCAAGTACTGGAGTTGTACTAGAGTTTGAATATGATGACGATCATGATGATGACGATGATGATGATAAATAAAATTAACTAAAAATGAGAAGGTTCTAAAACAATATCTAATTGCTTTAGAACCTTCTATCATTGTATTGATTTCAACCTGTAATATTAAATATCTATTGAATGCTCGGTCTAAGATTATCAGGCAATGGATTTCGATAGGCACTTTTTGTGCTTGCAGCTAATTCTTGCTTCGCTAAATCTATTAAGTCTGGTTTTTCAAAAATCTCAATGGCACTTGCTGCAAGAACCTTTCCTGCATATAATAATCCCTTATGAGCCAGAGAGGTTTTTCCTTGAGAGACAAGTTGCCAAGTGTGAAGTGGAGTGCCTGCTACAAAGCAAGTAGTAAAAAATTGAGCGGTAGGCACGATCCAACTAACATCTCCTACGTCTGTCGAACCTTGCATCACTTCTCTATTTTTCACATAGGGTATAATCTCTTCAAAAAAAGGATAGCCTTCTCTATAAAATTGATCTGTGATTTGATAGCTCGATAATTTCTCTGCATCTAGAATAGCCGTTTCAACCTCTTCAGATGTAATAGTTTTGGCCATTTTATGAGCATAATTCAATTCTTCCCCATTATATTCCGGCAAACCAAAATGCTGTAATTTTTCATTTATTATCATATTTAATGTATGGTTCGGTATGTAATTTGAACATGCCTTATCAAAACGAACGGATACTTTGGTTTCCGTCATTAAAGCAGCTCCATTTGCAATGTTAATAACACGCTGATAGATTTCTTCTACGTCTTTTAAATGAGGGGCACGAATGAGATACAATACCTCTGCATCTGATTGTACAACATTGGGAGAAGAGCCTCCCGTGTTTGTAACAGCATAATGGATTTTGGCATCTGAGATAATGTGTTCGCGTAAATAATTGACACCAACATTCATCAGCTCAACTGCATCTAATGCACTCCGTCCAAGATGGGGAGAATTTGCTGCATGCGAGGCTTTTCCTTCAAAAGAGAAATATACTTGATAATTTGCGAGTGAGGAGAATGAAAAAACACCCGTGTAAGAATTAGGATGCCATGTAAGCGCAACATCAATGTCTTTAAAAACACCATCTCTCACCATAAAAGTTTTACCAGATCCCCCTTCTTCTCCAGGACATCCAAAGTATTTGATAGAACCCTTTACTTTCTTTTGTTGAATTAGTTCCTTTATTGCAAGAACTCCTGCGATTCCTGCTGTACCCAATAGATTATGTCCGCATCCATGCCCGTTTGCACCTTCTTGTAAAGGTTCTCGTATATCTGATGCTTCTCTTTGACTAAGACCTGACAAAGCATCAAATTCCCCGAGTACACCAATGATAGGCTTTTCTTCTCCAAAGGTAGCTGTAAAGGCTGTTTCAATTCCACCTACTCCACGTTCAACAATAAAGCCCTTTTGTTCTAAAAAATCACTCAATATTTTGGATGATTGATATTCTTGAAATCTAGTCTCTGGTATGTCCCAAATTCGATCACTTAACGCTATTATTTCCTCTCGTTGCTCTTCTATTAACAACTCTATTAAATCTGCTAGATTATCCATTTAAAGTTTCCCACTTTCATATACATAAATTTGTTCAATTGTGGCCAACCAAGTTTCCAAAACAATTGGAAACACGTCCTCATCGATATCAAATTTTTCATGATGATGTCCAGCTGATAGTGTTGTTCCAAAGATGGAATACGTTGCAAGTCCACCTTGATTTTGAACATGATTCATCATATAAGTAGCATCTTCTGAACCGGCGGCAAATTTAGTAAGAGGTATTACTTCCACTAATTTATTTACAGTTTTTGCTGCATCCGTAACTAGTTCTATTAATTTATCAGAAGATGAACAAGTTTTGGCCGATCCCACAACTCTACAAGAAAGCTCAGTCCCATACATTTTGGAAGCTCCTTCTAGCACAGTTAAAGCTTGTTGATGGACATAGGAATGGACTTCGCTATTTTCACCGCGAGTTTCAAGCTGTAAGGAAGCATGGGCTGGAACAATATTCCGTCCATCACCCGCAATACAGGTTCCGACATTTATCCGAGAAGCCCCTCCACTATGAGGGGATATTCCATGAAGGCCTAGAATAGCAGATGCGGCAGCTAACAAAGCATTTCTTCCCTTTTCTGGCTCGGCTCCTGCATGCGCTGCCTTCCCTTTAAACGTTGCATCTATTTTAGTTGTAGCTAAAAATCCATTTGTTCCAGCAATTACGGTTCCTAATGGCACCCCAGTTCCAACATGCATACTTAAAAAATAATCCACTCCATCTACTACACCCGCATCCACCATGGATTTTGCCCCACGCACTCCTTCTTCTGCTGGTTGGAAAATTATTTTAATCGTCCCTCCAATGTACTCCAAGCTTTCTGCAAGTATTGTTGCTAAGCCTAAACCAAGAGCACTGTGGGCATCATGTCCACACGCATGCATAACTCCCTCATTTAAAGAACGAAAACCTTTTTCTGTCGGTATATGCGATGCACTATTAGTTTCTAAAATTTCCAATGCATCCATATCAAATCGAAAAGCAATAGTAGGTCCAGGCTTGTATCCTTTAAGTGTCCCAACCACACCTGTATATCCTCCTATCATTTTTTCAAGATATTCTTGGTATGCTCCAGTATTTTTTGCACGCTTATAACAAGCTTCTAACTGTTCATCAGAAGGAACACCCATACGTTCCTCTGTTAACACTTCTTTACCGATCTGTACTTCAAATCCTAAATGATTTAACTCATGCGCAATAATGGAGGCAGTGCGAAATTCTGTCCAGCCTGTTTCTGGATAACGATGAAAATCCCTTCTCCATTCACATATCTGCTCCATTAAATTAGGAGTTATAGTAAACCCATTCATCTTATTCACTCCTTAGATTTATAAACTAGAGATATAAAGATACCCCTGGACCAATAGGAATACCAAGTAATGCAAATACGAGCATTAAAATAATCCAAATAATCAGAAAACCGATTGTATATGGAATCATAAGAGACATGAGTGTACCTATTCCCGCTTTTTTATCATACACGTGCATGAATGATAGAATAATAGCGAAATATGGATTTAATGGCGTTACCATATTGGTAGAAGACTCCCCAATACGGTACGCTAGTTGTATAAACGCCGGGTGATAACCAAGCACCATAAAGAGCGGAATAAACACAGGACCAACTAGTGACCATAATGCAGAACCACTAATGATGAACAAGCTCAAAAATGCGGTTAATAATACAAATAGCACGATAACGAATATATTTGTCATATTTAAGTGCGTTAATATTGCTGCACTATGCACCGCTAACCAAATAGCAATATTGCTCCAGTTAAAATATGCAACAAATTGAGCAATCATAAAAATTAATACAATATATCCAGATAAGGTTCCAATTGCCTCTGTCATCAATTTAGGAACGTCTGCAGATGATTGGATTTTTTTCGTGCTTACCCCATAAACAATCCCTACTACTAAAAAGAATAGAAACAAAACTGGCACTATCCCTGACAAAAATGGTGATCGCAATAAGGTTCCATCTTCGTTTAGCAAAGGAGAATTAGGTATAAGCATAGCTCCAACAACAGCAGCGATGAATATTAGTGCAGCAATCAGTGAATTACGTAAACCTCTTTTTTCTAAGGTACTTATCTCATTGGAAAGAGATTGTTGCTCTCCGGTATAAGCTCCTAATCTCGGTTCTACATACTTCTCAGTAATGAGTGTACCTAGTCCAGCCAAAACAAATGTAGAAACACTCATAAAAAACCAGTTATCGAGTGGTGTCACAATAATATCGGGATTAATACCTTGTGATATTTCTGTAGATATTCCAGATAATAACGCATCTGTACCAGCAATTAATACATTTGCCGTAAAACCAATTCCGGTACTTGCTAAGCCAACTGCCAATCCAGCAATTGGATGACGACCGACCGATAAGAATACTAGTGCAGCTAATGGGGGAATTACAACAAATGCTGCATCGGAAGCAATATTCCCTAAGATTCCAATAAAGAAAACGGTAAATGTAATAATCTTTCTAGGTGTATTGAGTATTGCTCTTTTCATAAGCATTTCTAGCAACCCGACTTTTTCAGCTAAACCTATTCCTAACATGACAGTTAGAACTAAACCTAACGGTGCAAAGTCTGTAAAGTTCTTTAGAGTATCAGATAATATAAACTGAATACCTTCATAAGACAAAATACTTTTTACTGCTACAGTTTCCTGCGTATTCGGATGAACTACAGCAGCTTTAAATAAACTTAATATCCATGATAGAATAACGAGAAGAACTGTTAGATAAAAGAATAAAATAAACGGATGTGGTAACTTATTTCCCACTTTCTCCACGAAAGATAAAAATCTTGAAAACCTATTTTCACTATTAATCTCTTCGTTATTTTCAATTGTGCTATTCAATAAAACCACCCCTTCGATTAATTAAAGACCCCTTTGTCCAATGTCTTTAAATAACAGGGTAAACTAAATTAATTACGGAAGTCAATATATTTTTAGAAAAAGGAGAAAAATTGAAAAATGCCGAGAATTCTTATTTTTACAACGGAAAATTCTTTAAAATGGGTTAAAAAGGCTGAGGCATTACAGCTAGAAAATTGTGAATTTGTTTACACAATTTATGATAGCCTCGCACATTTACACGCAATTTTTTTAGATAAAATACAGTTGGTGGATGGGATATTATTTAGTGGACAAATACCTTATTTTTTCGTTAAACAACATTTTTCAGATGTACTCATTCCGATGTTACATTTCGATGTCACCCAAGCTGATTTTTATCGGACACTTTCTGAATATATCTATAAGAACAAAGACTTCGAGATGAAAAGATGTTTAGTAGATTTCTTATACGAGGAAAATAATTATCTGGGTATAAAGGAGTGGACTTCAGAGGAAGATTTACCCTATACCTTTGACCCTAGCATCCGCGCATATGCGGATCTTGATGTATATGATAAAATTCGAGATCTCCACGTTGATTTGTGGCAACAAAACAAAGTGGATGTATGCATGACTAGATTAAGTAGGCTACCAGAAATATTAAAACCATATAATATTAACTTGTTATTAGTAGTTCCTTCTGACCGAAGTATGATTATGAAAATAGAAGCATTGTTAAAAGAAATACAACTTCTTCAATTAATAGAGAATCAAGTTGTTATTGGTCATTTAGAGATAGCTATTAATAGGAATAACGTAACGGAATTAGAATATCGACAAATGTCCTTATATAAAGCAATACTGGATTTTAGCAAACAAAATCATATGTCTTTTATTATTCATAAAAATGTTTTGTATTATGAAATTATCACGAATTACACTGACTTTAAATTGATTACAAACGATATGACTAGCTGTCAGCTAGTACCCTTTCTCTCCCAAGAATTACAGTTTCCTGTTCATATCGGCTGGGGGATAGGTCATTCGATTCAAGAAGCACGATCAAACGCTGAAAAAGCTTCACAAATGTGTGCAGCACTGGAAACTCAGGCTTACATTTTGTCTAAAGAAGAGAAGTTGATTGGACCATTGGGCGATAAAAATTGGATACAGGTAATTACACAGTATGATTCTGGTATTGAACAATTAAGCGGGAAAATAAACACATCTCCTCTACAAATTCAAAAAATCATTGCCGTTATGGACAAGCTTCAATCTAACATACTGGCGTCAGAGGATTTAAGCAGTCATTTAGGTATCACGTCAAGAGCTGCTAATCGAATACTAAAAAAACTAGAAGAACACGGAGCTGCTACTGTTTTAATGCAGCAACAGAAAAAACTACGAGGACGTCCGAAGAAAGTGTATCAAATCCAATTTGACAAAATAGAATAAAGTTATTTTAAAGACCGTTAGATGTATCAACCAACATCTAATGGTCTATTTTATCGTGGTTACTTTTGCATTAACACATATTATTTAAAATGCATTAGTACTAGGGATTATCCACTAATTCATGGTGAAAATTATGATAGTTGAATGATTAAATTAGCACTATCTAGTCGAGTTTATGAAACATGTGAATATCATTGATCCGCTTCTTTATGAGGACTGGAGAAGCATTTTAGATTAATAGAAACGACTTCCCGTTTATATTTAAACGATAAGCCGCTTTTTTAAACTTATATTTTCTTAACGAATTCAGATTTTAATTTCATTGCACCAAAGCCGTCAATTTTGCAGTCTATATTATGGTCTCCATCTACTAATCGAATACTTTTAACTTTCGTGCCGATTTTTAACGTAGAAGAGGTACTCTTTACCTTTAAATCTTTAATAACAGTTACGGAGTCGCCATCATTCAATACGTTTCCGTTTGCATCCTTAACAATCTTTTCATCTTCCGTATTTTCACTCTCAGTATCTATGCTCCATTCATGCGCACACTCTGGACAAACAAATAGATTTCCATCTTCATATGTATATTCTGAGTTGCATTTCGGACAATTTGGTAAAGCTGGCATATTGTATTTCCCCCATTTCATATACTGCATCCTATTATACAAGAATTATTTATTATTTCATCCTACATCCATGAAAAAGGAATGTTTACGATACAATTTACGTAGAAAGTACTTCATAGAGAAGGCGGCAACGAAGTCAAAAATAGAAATAATGGATAAATACATTAGTACTTTTGGCGGTGCTAAGAGCCTTAAAATTATATTTACGGTAGTTCAACTTCAACACTTTCCTACTAAAAAAGCCGTTTGATAAAAATATCAAACAGCCTAATAATAAGATTTAATTAGTATTGATACTTCACCTTAACAATTGCATTTATCAAAATTTGTCCGGGTTCAATTGGTGTAGAGAAAGTCTGGTCAGCCATAGCAACTGATTTATAAAGAATCGGTCCCGTTTCCCTTTCTTCTACAACTTCAATTGGTTGAGGGTGCAAAGTCAATTTCAAAGTCTCTGCAATTGTTTTTGCTTTTGTTTGAGCATTTTGAAGTGCTAAACGAAGTGCTTGTTGGTAATACGGATCA
Source organism: Bacillus sp. FJAT-22090 (assembly GCF_001278755.1). GTDB lineage: Bacteria > Bacillota > Bacilli > Bacillales_A > Planococcaceae > Psychrobacillus. The sequence continues at coordinate 2,852,122 of NZ_CP012601.1, forward strand.
GCATTTTCTATTTTAAATTGTATTCCAGAGACACGGTTTGCCCCATTTTGAACAGCAGTATCAATGACACTTCCTATTTTGTTTGTATCTCTCACCTTGACAGTCAATGCATTTGTAACCTCGTACCCTCTAAATATTTGTTTTCCTTCCACATAATCATATTGAGGAAGAACATTAAATGCAGCTGTCTGAATATCTTCTCTCGGAATATTCAGCTGTAAAAGGGATTGTATTACTTGGTTCATAATATTTGCGTTTTCCTGTTGTGCTCCTCTTACATCTTTTCCTTCCGTACTTACCTCTATTTGGATTTGGGCATAGTTAGGTTTTACAAAAACCTCACCGTCCCCCCTTACCGTTATGACTCGTAAAGGAGAAAATAAATGGCCTCGCATAGATTGATAATACATCAATTGCCACCTTCCGAATAATTCATACTAACTATCCTATGCACAATGTATAAAAAACTTGTCATTTATCGTCTAGGTGATTTGCTCACAAAAATCGATTTCGTTCATAGACTAAACAATGATGACTACACGTTTTATTTATAAAGGAGTTGTATATATGAATGAATCGAAGGTACGTTTATTTCCACTTACCCTTTCCACGGAAAATAACCAAAGTACTTTTAACCTCAATCCTTGGTTAGATTTTATAGAAGAACAGAAATCATTAAACATCCATTTAATTGAAAGTGTTGCTGAGCTGGAGAAGTCATGTCAAAAAATTTTAGAGGGCGTGCAAAGACAAGAAGAAGTATTAAATATGCAAGGAAAAATCCACAGAAGGCAGTATGAACATCTGAAGAAAAATGTAATCGAAATCAAACATGCCTCAAAAAGCTACAAAACCTCTATGAATGAGCATTTGAGTAAGCAAACTGCATTTAACAAGATGATGATTAGACGATCTAGTATTCAAAATGAGGTATTGAATCGGATTCAACGAAACAGCAATAGACAAGAGAGTATTCTAAAGAGGTATTTTGAGACAGCCTTAGAGAAGCTTGATAAAAATGAGGTCAATACGAATCAATCTGTGGAAAGATTAGAAGCTCTTGAATCAATAATCGAAAAAATAATTGCAAAAATAGAACTGGAAGAAAAGATAAGATAGTAATGATTGAATGAATAAAAATGTTCGCTGCGTATATTGTAGGATTTTTAGATCACTTCTAGAATTTTAAGAGTATACATTCTTGTCGCACGCTACACCATCGAGTCTTCGCAGGATGAGTCGCTTCGTTCCCCTTACTTTGCGGAGTCTCATTCTTCGAGCTCTTTAGGCGTGTAAGGTAAACACCCTAAAAAAATTCATTAAATGGTACCCATTCCGTACAAGTCCTAAAGCCTAATTAATCTTTTAAAAAGCCAGAACACGAATGTGCTACTTGCCGCATTCTCTTTGAGACTAGCAACCTAAAAATATCCGAAAGAAGTTCCCCAGGAATTACTATAGCTTTACATATTAACAAACCAATAGATATCCAGCATTTGCCGGATATCTATTTTATGTTTAATCTAAAATCTTTACTTTAACTGTTTTGCGACCCCAATTAATTGCATCTTGTTTTTCTGGCATAAAAATATCTATTTTGTTTCCTTTAATTGATCCGCCAGTATCTCCAGCAATTGCTTCACCATAGCCTTCTACCCATACACGGGAGCCTAATGGAATAACCGATGGATCTACAGAGATAACTTTTTGGTTCGGATTAGCAATTAAGTCGATTCCAGTAGCTGTCACACCAGAGCATCCTTCACAAGAAGCTGTGTAAGCAGTAGAAGTAACCGTAAGCTCTTTTGCTGTAGATTCTGCAGGAGCTGAAGTTTTAACTGCTGCTGGTTCTGTAGTTTTTGCAGCTGGTGCTGGTGTTGTAGTTTTTGCCGTAGCTGGTGCTGGTGCTTCAGTTTTTTCTGTAGCTGGTGCTGGTGCTTCAGTTTTTTCTGTAGCTGGTGCTGGCGCTTCAGTTTTTTCTGTAGCTGGTGCCGGTGTATTTTCACTTGTATTAGTTACGGGTGCTTTATGTAAGGAAGCCGAATCTACTTTATGCTCAACCTTTTTCGTTCCCTCGATAACTAATTCATCTCCCGGAAAAATTAAATCGCTTGTAAGCTGATTACTTTCCATTAACTCATCCACCGACAGACCATGTAAAAGTGCAATTTGGAAAAGTGTTTCACCTTGAACAACAACATGGGTTTCTTGTACCTTTAACTGCTGTAATGGATATATTAACGTTGAATCTAGTTCGTTCCATTCTTGTAAATCTTGTACACTTACGTTATTTTCTCTAGAAATAGCCCAAAGTGTATCTCCTTTTTCTACCGTATGAACGGTTGATGCGGATGCTTGTCCCGCCGCTCCTACTGATAGTGCTGCGATTGCGGTTAGTGCAACAATGTGTTTTTTCATAAAATGAATTTCCTCCCTTTCACTAACGAGACCTATCTTACCACGTGAAGATGTCAGTATCATTTCAAAATGGTTAGAGAGATTTATCAATTAAATGACAAGTTTCGACACATTGTTATATTTGTAATATAAATAAGAAAATCGTTGAAACGGCTCCCTTTCCGCGGGCGTTGCCTAAGCATCCTAGGCCAACACGATGTTGGTCATGCAATCGTTGCCGCAGGATGTGGCGAACTTAGATTGCCTTCCCCTCAACTGCTGGACCGAGCGAAGCGAAGGAAGCGGCTGAAGCCATGCCGGCGGAACTCGTCCGCATGGAACGGAAATGAACGGGTCTTGCATTAATAAAAATTTTCTAAAAGCATTTAAATGGAACAGGGACTATTCCTTCAAATAAAGAACGATTGCACGTTACACATGCAATCGTTCTTATAAATCACCAAACTACTCTTTGACGACGTTTATATACTTTGTTCTCTTTGTAATTTTTCTCTCCTTCTTTTCCAATTCCTAAATAATGCTCTCGTACTTCTTCGTTAGATAATAGATAATCTGCATTACCCTGCAGAACAACTCTACCATTCTCCATTATATATCCGTAGTCGGAGATGGAAAGTGCAACATTGGCATTCTGCTCTACTACTAATATTGAAGTACCTTCCTCTTCATTAATCTGTTTAATGTTCTGAAATATCTCTTTCACGAGTAACGGTGCAATGCCTAAGGAAGGCTCATCAAGAAGCAATAATTTGGGTTTAGCCATGATACCCCTACCTATTGCTAGCATTTGTTGCTCTCCTCCTGATAGGAAACCCGCTTTTCGTGATTGTAAGGCTTTTAGTTTAGGAAAATAAACAAATATTTTCTCCATATCTTCTTTTATATTCGTACGATCCTTACGCGAATAAGCCCCGGCCAGTAGATTTTCTTCAACTGTTAAGTCTCTAAATACGCGCCTGCCCTCCATGCAAAGAAATATTCCATTCCTTACAATCACATCCGGTGTAATATCATTTATATTCTTTCCTTCAAATTGGATTGTACCATCTGTTATTTGCCCTCCATCACCGTTAAGCAATCCAGAAATAGCTTTTAAGGTAGTGGATTTTCCCGCTCCATTACTACCAAGTAAAGCAACAATCTTACCCTCGGGTACTTGAAGTGACATCCCTTTCAAGGCTAAAATGATTTTCGAATAGACCACTTCTATATTATTGACCTGGAGCATAAATATCCTCCTTTCAAGAAAAATATCTACATATTAGTCTTTATGGCTAAAGTAATCCGTTAACGGCTCCCATTTTCCGTCTTTTACAATACCTAGTCGTGTTTGCTCAGTACCAGTATGATTATCTGCACTAAAGCTAACAGGAGCCCCTAACCCACCCAGATCTAAATCTTGTAAAGACTCAAGACCTGAACGAATTTCTTCTCCGGTTAATTCGCCATCAGGATGTTTTTTTGCAGCTTCTTCAATACCTGCAACTAAAATTTTCGCAGTAGTCCAACCTTGAATAAATTTTTGATTAATATCATCTATTGTCTTGCCTTCAGCTTCTAAATATTCTTTAATCTCTGCCATTCCTGGAAGATCCTCATAAGGCATTGCATGAGAAAGAATACCAATATACCCTTCTGCAACATCTTCTCCTACTATAGAAATTACACCTTCACCTGAAGCCCAGTTCAACCCAATGAATTGCGTGTCAATTCCAAGCGTTTTAGCATCTCTTAAAATTGTAGCTGTTGCTCCCCATGTTTCTTGAATAATAGCATAGTCAGGATTTTTCTTTTCCATATTTAATAATTGAGATTGGGCTTCTGTCGCTCGAACATCAACAATTTGTTCATCGACGACTTCAATTCCAATTTCTGCTGCATATGCTTTAATATCTTCAATTGGAGAACGACCAAACGCTGTGTCGTTATACAATAGCGCTAAGGTTGGATTAGAACCTTTATGGTTTTCTTTAATCCATTTTAAAACGGAACGTCCTTGGTCTGAATAAGATGCTGCAGCTAAGAAGTTATATGGGCTTTCATCTAAATTCTTCAAACTCTCTGAGTATGAAGCCGAGAAGAATGGAAGCTTATCATTCGCAACTTGCTGACGCAAAGCTTCCGTATCCCCAGTACCCCAACCAAGTACTGCAGAAACCTTTTCTTTATCTCTAAGTTCCTGATAGATTTTCTGTGCTTCCGGAATTTCATAAGCATAATCTTTTCCTGTTAACTCTAAACTAATCCCCTCTACTCCACCTTTACTTGCTAAATATTTGAAATATGCTTGTTCTCCCTCGGCATATGGTGTTCCTACATCGCCAGTACCACCAGTAATATCGTAAAGTCCACCAATGACAACCGTTCTTTCAGAAACATTACCATTTACAGCCACTTTATCATCCGAACATGCACCAAGTATTAATGCGGCAGACAATATTCCGATTAATGCACTAGTAAACTTTCTTCTGCTTTTCATTCATAATCCCCCTCATATTCATATATAAAGAAGCACACATTTTTTTAAATACGGCTTCTGCAATCCCTTTGTTTAATAAGAAAATGGCCATAACCTAAAATACTTTTTAATATTAAGCCAAATATGAGCTAATCCTCCTGGTTCAAAAATTAAAAACAAGATAATTGCCGCTCCAAACACAAAATCTTTAAAAGCTGAAAACAATTGATACAAGTCAGGCATGAAACCTGCTAGTACATCAATGAGTGAACCAAGACCTATCGGTAAGAGCGTAATAAAGGCAGCACCTAAAATAGAACCAAATACACTACCTAGCCCTCCGATTAATATCATCGCTAAATATTCAATAGATACATGGAAATTATAAAGTTCTGGACTTACAATCATCGTATAATGTGCGAGCAATGCACCTGCTATTCCTACAAAAAAGGAGCTGATCGCGAAAGCCATAACTTTATATTTGAATAAGTTGATACCCATTATTTGAGCTGCTATATCTCGGTCGCGAACCGCCAAGAAAGCTCGTCCAGTACGGGTCCTTAATAAGTTAGTTGCATACAATACCGTCAACAACAAAATGATCACGCATAAGTAGTAATAGCCAGTATTACTCGATAAAGAAAACTCCCCAATAGTCGGACGACTAAGAACCATCCCTGCTGTGCCACCTGTCAAACCGTCCCACCTACTAATGACAAAGAGAATAATGACCTGTGCCGCTAGGGTTGCGATAGCTAAATACAAACCATTTAAGCGTAAGGATGGAATTCCAAAAAGACCTCCTATAATTGCTGTAACAATTCCAGCTAGTGGTAGTGAAATCCAAAAACTTAAACCTAATGTAGATGTCAAGATTGCTGATGTATAACCACCAACACCTAGAAAAGCACCCACACCTATTGATATTTGACCCGTAAACCCTGTTAAAATGTTTAATCCAATTGCTCCAACAGATGATATTGCACATAACGTTATTAGTCCAATCCAGTAATTGGACACAAATAGAGGAAGTGAAAGTACCATGAGAACGATAAGTAGTGCTTTTATTTTAGAACTGGTAGTTCCAAATATTTTCATATCATCACTATAAGAAGTTTTATAGTTACCGCTTTCCCTCACGAACAAATTTCGCACAATCTCACACCCTCTCGATTCTTCTACTGCCAAATAAGCCATGCGGTTTTAACATCAAAATGAGCAAGACAATAATAAATGGAACAACGTCTTTTAAGCCCCCTCCTACAAGGGGATCTAAATAACCTCCAGCCATGTTTTGAATAATACCGATTACAAAGCCACCAACTATTGCGCCTAATACACTATCAAGGCCACCTAGAATAACAACTGGCAAAACAGTTAAACCTATTGCGGACATTGTTGGGCTAAGACCATTTATATTACCAAGAAGTACCCCACCAACAGCAGCAACTACTGCTGCAATTGTCCATGTTGCGGCATAGACATATTTCACACTCATTCCCATTGATAATGCTGCCTGTCGATCGTCTGCAACTGCACGCATGGCAATCCCCATTTTGGAGAACTTGAAGAAAAGTGAAAATAAAACGAGTAGGACGATTACTACGATAAATGACCACAAATAAACAGGCGTTACGATAACTCCCGCAAAATTTATTGGGGTTAAAGGGAAAACAGGTGGAAATGTTCTTGTCTGGTGACCCCATATCATATGCACTGCACCACCTAATAAACTCGATAACCCAATAGTAGCCATGATGACAGACACAACAGGAGCATTCTGTATTGGTCTAATCACAAGCCTTTCAACGACGAGGCCAAGAACTGCACTAAAAACGAGTGTTATGAGTAATGCAAGAATGAATGGTATTTTATAAGCCGTCATTAAGATTAAACAGATATAGGGACCAATTATAACGAATTCTCCGTTCGCTAAATTCAACGCTCCACTAGCTCTATATATTAAGACAAATCCTAATGCAACCAGTCCATAAATACTTCCAACTACTATCCCGGTTACAAGCATTTGAAGAAAAAACGTCATGACTATGCCACCTCCTGTTTAATGTTCAACTGAATGACCTGCAAACTTATCTCCTCAATAGATTCCATTTCCGAACTACCCATTGTCACTTTAGAAAAATTAGAATACATTCCATTGATTAGCATCTGATATTTTTCCTCAATATATTTTCTTCTTACCTTTAATGTTCTTGTGAGCTCACCGTCATCTGCGGTAAATTGTTTGTGTAGTATGGAAAACTTCTTCACTCTCGCATATGCTGGTATCTGACTCATTAACTCCGTAACTTGTTGTTCTATAAACTCAACAACTTGAGGATTCCTCGCAAGATCTGAGTATTCTGTATAGACAAGCCTTTGCTTATCTGCCCAACGTCCAACACTGTTTAAATCGATATTCACAATAGCTGTCATATAGGGTTTTTCCTTGCCGAAGCATACAGCCTCCTGTATATAAGGACTGGATTTTAATTTGTTTTCGACAATCCTCGGATAAATGTATTTCCCACTTTGATCTGTAATAATGTCTTCTTTTCTATCAAGAATATAGAGATGCCCATCTTGCCCCAAACGTCCACAATCTCCCAGCGTGATCCAACCATCCGTCATTGATTTGTGGTCTTCTTCATGTAGATACTTTGCGAAAGTGGCTGAATTTCTTACAAATATAGATCCACCCTCCCCAACTCTTACTTCCGTACCAGGTAGAGGAACGCCCGAGCTCTCCACATTGATGTCGTCATCTTGTTGAACAAATGCGATTCCTGCAAGCTCTGTTCCACCATAAGTTTGCTTTAAATTTACTCCGATACTATGAAAGAAATGGAAGGCATCTGATTGAAGTGCCGCTCCAGCAATATACGCTCGTTTTATTCTTGGGAATCCCAAATGATCACGAATCGCACTGAAAACTAACAAATCGCCAATTTTATACATCAGCTTTTCTTTAAAAGAAACTTCTTGCTTGTGGAGCTTGGCCTGCGCCATTATATCTCCGTATTTCTTGAAAGTTTGATAGACTTTTTTCTTAAACCAGCTTGCCCCTTCCATACGTATAGTGAAGTTCGACAAAATAGTTTGATAGACTCTTGGAGGTGCAAGCAGTGTATGTGGACCTATCTCACGCATATCGCCTATTACTGTATGCGGTTTTTCAGGAAAGTTAATAACGATTCCAGTTGTTAATGGTATAACTCCACTCATCACCTGCTCATGAATCCATGATAATGGCAAGAAAGAAAAGTAGTCATCTTTAGGTTCCATGTTATCTACTAATAAAAGGATTTTAGCAGCTTCCATTAAATTTTCATGTGTAAGAATTACACCTTTTGGATTTCCAGAAGTAGCTGCACTATACGCAATAGCAGCATAGTCGTCTCCGAGCAATCGCTCAGTTTGTTCACGGAAGAATGTGGGTTTTTTTTCTATCAAGGATGTCCCTGCAATTAATACATCATCAAAATCGACTAATTTAGAATGCTTATAATGACGCATTCCTTGTTTATTGTAAAAAATGATATATTCCACCATTGGAATCTGATCTTCAATTTCAAGCAATTTATCTACTTGCTCTTGATCTTCCACCACCACGATTCGCGCTTGGCAATCGTTTAAATAATAGACAATTTGTTCTGGCAGTGATTCTTGATATATACCAACTGCCATCCCGCCTAAACTTTGAGCTGCCATATATGAATAAAGCCATTGCGGTCTATTTTCTCCAATAATAGCCAGTTTTTCATCCTGCTTGAAACCGTAATTTTCAGAAAGGGATATCGTCAACTGCTCCACTGTTTTTAAATAGTCACCCCAAGTTATTTCATTCCAAATACCATGGTATTTTTGTCTAAGTGCAACCTCGTCTCTATGGTTGTTTGCTCGTTCCGCTAAAAGATTAGGTAATGTTTTCACTGCGCTCATTGTTTTTCCCCTTTCTAAATAACGGTTTCTTCCCCGATATAAGCTTTTATAACTTCTGGATTATTTTGTATTTCATCTGGTGTACCAAATCCAATGCGTTTACCAAAGTCCAAAACCGCAATATGATCAGACAAATTCATGACAATTCCTAAATCATGCTCAATTAATACGACAGTTATTTCCATTACTTCATGCATATCCAATATAAAACGGGCCATCAAATCCTTTTCAGAGTTGTTCATTCCCGCCATCGGCTCATCCAATAAGATTAACTCCGGTCCCAGTGCCAACGCCCTTCCTACCTCCACACGTTTTTGTAGTCCATACGGAAGGGTTCCTACCGGCGTATGTCGAATGTCTTGCAACTCTAAAAACTCAATAACCTCTTCTACTTTTTTTCTATGCTCAATTTCTTCATTGGCGGCTTTTCCTACATATAGACCTCCGCTAATTGCACTAGAGTTCATCAAAGTATGTCTTCCGAGCTTTAGATTATCTAGTACAGACATATGAGCAAACAACGCTATATTTTGAAATGCACGGGCAATACCAAGGGACGTTCGATTATAAGGTTTCATATTAATAATTTCCTGTCCTTTATAACGAATTGATCCGCTGGTAGGTTGATATAAGCCACTTATGCAATTGAGCATACTAGTTTTCCCAGCTCCATTTGGACCAATAAGTGAGAATATCTCTCCTTTTTTTATATGATAGCTGACATCATCTAATGCTTTTACCCCACCAAATTGTAATGACACATTCTCTATTTCTAATATAGGTTGCACTCGAACCACCCCTTCTGTTTGTAAGCGCTTAACCTTTTAGCTTTTTCTGAATATTACTTTACAGATTATCATCTTGTCAATGTATTTTATGATACATAAGAACTACTTTTTTGTCGTATTATGTAATGGGCGTTTTTGTATTTTTATGTGATAAAAGTCATAAAAATGAGATTATTTTTTCAAATTTAAGCGTGTTTTACCTATTATTAACTTTTCACTATTCATTTTCCTAATTATTCAACGTAAAAAAACTCCTTTCCTGACGAATTGCAGGAGAAGGAGTTACTCTATTTATTGTGTTTTCGACAAATTCATCTTAATTTAACCTTTTTTCATCATGCATAAATTATGAATTTTTCTTTATTTTTTTAATAATTTGTCATGCAACCTTGAAAGAATAATATATGCCAGGAGAGAACCAACTAAAGCTAAAAACATATCCCATTGGGCATCCCATTTATCTCCTTGCATTCCTAAAAAGTCTTTAGAAACTTTTCCTCCTTTGGAAATTTTGGTGCTCATCCATTCAATGATTTCATATAAAGCAGCAATGGCAAGTGATATACTCATAGTAATTCCAAACAACCAAACTCCTTTCGTCAAAGCCGTTTTGCGGAGCAATAATTCTCTAATTACTATAACTATCATTCCCTTAAGCAAATGACCAAATCGATCATAATTATTTCTCTTCAAATTAAATTCTTCTTTAATCCAATTAAAAAATGGTACCTCTGAGTAAGTATAGTGGCCTCCTATAAATGTCAAAATAGATAATATTGCAATGATGAAATAAGAGAGAGTTGTAAAGCGAAACTTTTTATATGTCGCTAAAAGAATGATTATTACAACTACACTAGGACTAACTTCCGCTAGCCAATCCAAATAGGTTGCAGGCTTAATTACTGACCAAATGAAAAAACCAGAAACAACTATGAGTAGAAATAAATGTACCTTCGAACTTTTATGCTCACCCACTTGTATACAATCCTCCATCCCACGCAAAGTACTTCTCAATAAGTATAGTTTATCCAAAAATTCCGATTCGAATCCGTGCGTTTGGTTTAGTAGAAATCGGGGAAAATGCAAGCTAAGGAGGCGATAGCAATGCCATGGGACAAAAAGGATTATCCAGACTCAATGAAGAATTTAGACCCTGATGTAAGAGAGAAAGCTATAGAAATTGCCAATGCTTTGTTACGAGACAAGTATGATGAAGGTCGAGCAATCGCCATAGCAACCGCACAAGCACGAAAAGCGATTAATGGTGATGATACAGACCGTCCAACGTATGAAGTAAAAGCAAGAAAAGATGAGTGGACACTTATGAAATCAGGTGGAGAACGGGCAATTTTCGTGGAAGAAACGAAGGAAAAACTGTTGGAAAAAGCAAAGCCATATGTTAATGACCATAATGGAGTCCTTGAAATCTATCAAGAGAATGGATCCATTGATGATACTTTATATGAATAGATAAAAAAGTATGACCCATCCTACAGGAGTCTCCAGGATGGGTCAACACGTCAAAAGATAAAAAATGTAATTCATCTATTAAACTACTATACTTGATTTTTGTTTTTTTATTAAAATGACAAACAAACTAGCCATAACACAAAAGATTCCTGCAAGTAAGAATGCCCATGTGTATGAGTCAAATACTTTATACATATAACCCCCACCGTATGCAGCTACTGCAGCTCCAGCTTGATGAGCGGCAAAAATCCATCCATAAATAATACCACTTCTCTCAATTCCAAAGATTTGTCTTGAAATGCTAATTGTTGGCGGTACTGTCGCAATCCAATCCAATCCGTAAAATATAGAGAATAAGATTAATAACGAAAGTGAGCCTTCTTGGAGTGCAAATGGAAGCAAAACGAGAGAAGCTCCTCTTAAAATATAATACCAAAACAACAACCATCGATTATCAAAACGATCGGATAACCAACCAGATATTGTCGTACCGACTAAATCAAATACCCCCATAAAAGAAAGCATGGAAGCGGCTGCAACGACCGGAATTCCATAACTTATGCAATAGGATATAAAATGGGTTCCAATTAGACCACTTGTAGAAAGCCCGCATATAAAAAAGCTTCCTGCTAACAACCAAAATTCCTTTACTTTTATAGCTTCGAGTAATGATTCGAACGCCATGGCAACTGGATTTTTCTTTTTCACAGCATTAGACTCTGGAAACTCTTTTTCTAGTCCATAAGGTAAAATGCCAATTTCCTTCGGGGAGTTTCTCATAAATAAAAGAATAACTACTAGCATGATAGAGCTAAGGACTAGTATTAAACCAATTGCAGTGCGCCATGAATAATTTTCTACAAGAATGGCTAGAACAGGAAGTAATACTAACTGTCCTGTTGCGGTGCTCGCTGTTAAAATCCCTACTGCAAGTCCTCTTCTTTTCTCAAACCAACGATTCGCAACGTATGTACTCAATACTGTTAAAAACACACTAGATCCTAATCCTATGATGATTCCCCAAATGAGAATGAGCTGCCAGGCTCGGTCCATAAAATAGGTGAGCATGAGACCTACAAGTAGTGTGGACATCGCATAAACCATCATCTTTTTTAATCCTAGTACTTCAATCAATGCTGCCATGAATGGGCCAGATAGTCCATATAGAAAAAGACCAACTGCAAAAGCTAAAGAAATAATGGACCTATCCCATCCAAACTCATTTTCAAAAGGTACAATAAATACCCCCGAAGATGATCGAACAATTCCCGCTACAATTATCGAGAAAAAAGCGATAGTTAACACAAACCAGCTATAATGTATACGCTTCAATATCACATCCACCTCCTTAACGACTGACGAAATAAATTAAAAAATTCTATCAATTCGATATATTGTACGCTAAAAATAAGTAATATACAATACAATAAAAGCGCAGGCGCATCCTGAAAATAAATACCTGGTTTTGAACGTTTCCAGAGAGCTTTGAACAGACTTTGGCTACATCATTACCGTGTGAATTTTTAGAAGGGAGGGTCGTGAATAGCTTCACGACCCTCCCTTCTGTATCGGTAATCCTGTGGCAGTCGTCTATCCGTCGCCTTCCTACAACTTTTGAAAACTAATTAGAGAATAGATGCCATCTTATTCATATTGGAAGAATGCTTGCTATTTGTTCGGGTATCCTGTTGATAAAAATAGATTCAACATGATGATAATACCCTTCTTCATAGTATTAATTAGAGACTTTCATGTATTTCTTATCTTTCGAAAAAACCGTTCGATGCTTGAGCATCAAACGGCAGAATATTTTTTATTTAATTATTTGTCTATAGGCATACGTTTACCAATTTTAAAGATGTAGAAGCTTGCTACAACTATCGCTAAGAAAATGATCCCTACAATAAGAGAAATACGTGTTTCATCGTTAAACCACATACCTACTAATACCATAATTAAAAATGCAATGGTTAAGTAGTTTGTGACAGGTGCAAAAGGCATTTTAAAAGGGTGATTTTTAAGTTCTCCCTCCTTAGCTTTTCTAAATCTAATTTGACTAATAAGAATAACAAACCATGGTACCATACCTGGTAACACACTTGCGCTGTATACATATACGAACAAATTGGCTGGTGCAATATAGCTTAAAATAACCCCAACCGCTAAACCTACTAAAACACCGACCGTACCGAATAAAGGCACACCATTATGAGATATTTTCGCAAAGAATTTTGGTGCTTGTCCATTGATTCCTAATGTATAAAGCATACGTCCTGCGCTGTAAATACCACTATTACAACCTGACATTGCAGCCGTGATGACGACAAAGTTAATAATTCCAGCTGCCGCTGTAATTCCTACCTTCGCAAAAGTAGCAACAAACGGACTTCCAAGTGAATCCAGTTGATCCCAAGGATAAACCGTAACGATAACAAAAATCGCACCAATATAGAAAATTAATATACGCCAAATAATACTATTAATCGCTTTTGTTAATGTTTTTTGTGGATTTTTCGCTTCTCCGGCTGTTATCCCGATTAGTTCCACTCCTTGATACGCTGCAATAACAAGCGACAGTGCAAAGAAGAATCCTGTCCAACCGCCTGCAAAGAAACCACCATTTTCCCAAAGGTTTGATAACCCGATTGCGTCTCCTCCATTACCAAATCCAAAGAAAATAAGACCTAACCCTGCAATAATCATCAATACGATTGTCACGATTTTAATCATCGCAAACCAGAATTCAATTTCACCAAAAGATTTAACAGAAATCAAGTTTGCAGCACCAAGAATCGCCATTGCAATGAGCCCAGGAATCCAAGCAGGTAGATCCGGAAACCAATATTGCATATATGTCCCAACTGCAATAATTTCTGCCATCCCAACAATTACCCATTGAAACCAGTTACTCCACGCTGTGATATAGCCTGCTAACGGATGAATATACTTATGGCCAAATGTCGCAAATGAACCTGTACTTGGCTCTACATAAAGCATTTCTCCCATTGCACGCATAATAAAATATATAAAAATCCCACATATAGCATATGCAAGTAATACAGATGGGCCTGTCCATTTAATCGTACTAGCAGAACCCATAAATAGACCAACGCCAATTGTACCCCCTAAAGCAATCATTTGAATATGACGTGCCTCAAGTCCTCTCTTCAATTCATTATTGGACATGTTAGCTCCCCCCAGATGCAAAATTTACAACTAATTTATTCGGCAGACATAAACCGAAATATACATACGGTTTTATAAAGTTTATAGAAAGCTGAATAATCTTTCTTATCATAGAATAATAAGAATTGACTTAAAATACAAATGTATTTTTAGGAAAAACACCTTAATCCCTTCGTACACCTATGTTTTAAATTTAATAGAAATAATTATTAAAATATTCAAATATAATATTTAAGCGTAAAAAATAAAATACCTTCCAACATTTAGTATGTTGGAAGGTATTAAAGGTTAACTTATATGGTTCCTTTTGCAGCACGCTCTACTAGTTCATGCTGCGGAATTTTCCAAAGCTGTAACCACTTACGAATGGAGGTCACAAGAATTACTAGACCAAGAACTAACATGATTACGGAAAGAGTCCCATTTAAAATGTTATAGCCTGGGCTTTCTGCATTCCAATAAACATTTTTCACCATCCAGTAGCCAGCTACATTAACTGTTACATACAGATAAGATAGAGGAATCAAGCAAGTAAGCATATAGCTTCGTTTTTGTGCAATCTTCAATACTATCGTTGCACCAATGATCAATCCTATCGAAGCCATTAACTGGTTTGATACCCCAAACAATGCCCAAACGGAGCTAATATCTCCGGAATACAGTAAATATCCCCACATAAAGCAAGCTAACGCACTTGCGAAAATAGTTGCACCTATTGAATTAGTTCGTTTTAACGGTTTAAAGAATGTTCCACCGAAATCTTGGATGAGATAACGAGCAACTCGTGTTCCCGAGTCAATTGCAGTTAGGATAAAGACAGCTTCAAATAGAATAACAAACTGATAAAAATAGGAAGCCATTTTTTCGAAAATCGGAATCTCCGTAAAGATATACGTCATTCCTACAGCAAGAGTAACAGCCCCTCCTGTTCTTCCTTCTAAATCCATTCCAATCTCATCACTTAGCTTATCTAAATGAACTGTTTCCATCCCTAATGTCGCAAATTTCTCCGGTGTGGAATTTATTGCAAAATAGTCTCCTGGCATTAATGATACAGCAGCAATTAATGCCATGATTGCAACTAAACATTCCACAAGCATTGCACCAAAAGCTACCCCTTTAATATCACTCCAACGATTGATCATCTTTGGAGTTGTCCCTGAACCAACGAATGCATGGAATCCTGATATGGCTCCACAAGCAATGGTGATGGAAACGAATGGCCAAACCGGTCCCGCGATAATCGGACCTCCACCATTAATGAATTCTGTTAAAGCAGGGAATTGAACTGCTGGATTTACATAGAAAACCCCAATGATTAAAGCTACGAATACACCAATTTTCATAAAAGTACTTAAATAATCACGAGGTGCTAGCAATAACCAAACTGGTAACGCCGCAGCAAAAAACGCATAAATAGGTAATGCTATAGCGATTGTACTCTTTTCTAATGTTAAGAAATCACCTAATGCTGTCCCTTGAATATTAGGTCCCCAAAGAATAGCAGCCATAATAAGTCCAAATCCGACGATTGTAGCAGCTTTTAAATTTCCTGTTTTCTTATGGTACAACCCAACTCCCATTGCAATAGGAATTGTAATTCCTACAGCAAAAGTTCCCCATGGGTTTCTCTCTAATGCGCTTAATACTACTAAAGAAAGACCTGCCATCGTAATCGTAATAATGAATAGCATCGCCAACCCAGCACAGAAGCCTGCCACTGGACCGAGCTCTTTTTTCGCTATTTCAGATAGAGATTTTCCCTCTTGACGCATGGATGCGAATAGCACAACCATGTCATGAACCGCTCCCCCGATTACCGCCCCTATTAGTAGCCAAAGTAAGCCAGGTAAATAACCAAACTGTGCTGCTAATATTGGTCCAACTAATGGTCCCGCCGCAGCAATCGCCGCAAAATGGTGACCAAACGTAACCCATTTGTTCGTGGGTACATAATCTTTACCATCTTCCAGTTCATGAGCTGGAGTGGGTTTTGAATCATCTAGTTTCAAAACTTTTGCAGCCATGAATGTACCATATAAACGATAAGCAATTAATAATATACAAATAGAGCCAATTACAATTGTAACCGCATTCATTTTTCTTTTACCCCCATCCCTGTTGTGTATAGTAATCATACTAAAATTAAGATTGATAAATTCATATTCTAGTTGAGTTACAAAATTTCAAGGATGAACTGCAAAAATGGGGAAACGAAATACAATTTAACTTATTTAAAAACCAACATACATTTTAAAATCTTTTACGTATGTTCGACTAACAGGAACTTTCGATTGATCTTTAAATATTACATTATAAGTAGAATTAAACCATGGATGAATTTCAATAATATGATCCATGTTCACTATAAAGCTCCGATGGACGCGCATAAATTGTGTATTGCTTAATTTTTTCTCTAACACAGTTAGTGAATCACTAACAATATATTCATCACTCATCGTTTTGACCTTGCATTTGCCTTCAAAAGATTCCAAATAAATGATGGAGTCATTTTCAAGCAAAACAATTCTTTCCTCTACTAAAACAGCAATTTTTCCCGAATTAACATTCTTAGCAGAAGAAACGAATCGCCGTTCCTCACTTCCGATTTTCCCTACATGAATTATCTTTTCCAGTGTTTTTCGGATACGCTCCTCATCAAATGGTTTTAAAATATAATCAAGTGCATTTAATTCAAACGCTTGTAAGGCATACTCATCGTAAGCGGTCGCAAACACAATGGCAGGGGCCGGTTTAAGCTGAATCAATTGCTTAGCTAAGTCTAATCCGTTATCTTCCTCTAAATCTATATCTAAAAATACCAAATCTGGATGTTGCTTGGATATATCCTTCACAGCATTTATAAGACTATCTGCTTCACCAATAACTTCAATTTGTTTACTTTCGGTGAGAAGATATTTTAATTCCTCCCTTGCCAATGGTTCATCTTCAACTATATACGCCTTCAACATTTTGATGTAAAACTCCTTTACTATCGAGTGGAATAGAAATCAATATAGATGTGCCCCTATTTAATTCACTAGTTATTTCTAACTTTGCTTGGCCATTATAAATTCCAGATAGTCTCTTACTTATATTAAAAATCGCTGTACCAGTGCCCTTTTTAGAAACCATCGTTTGTTTACCTAATAATTCTATCTTGTTAATCGGAATGCCTTTTCCGTTATCTGATACAACAATTCGCAGGTTGTTATTTAAGGAGTAAATTTGGATTTTTATTTTTCCTATACCTACTATGCTTGTGAATGCATAATTGATGGCGTTCTCTACTAGCGGTTGTAACGTAAACGGAGGAATCAGTATTTCTTCTAAACTGTTTTCTATTTCAAATTCTATCTCGTATTTGTCTGGAAAACGCGTTTGTTCAAGGGATAAGTATGACTTCACATTCTCTATTTCCTTTTCTAAAGAAATAAGCATTTGCTTAGCTCCCTGAATATTACCACGTAGAAATGAACTTAACTCCAACAATAGCTTTCTAGCTTTTTGTGCATCTGTGCGGCATAAGATAGAAATGGAATTCAGACTATTGAACAGAAAATGCGGATGAATTTGCGCTTGTAATGCTTTTATTTCTGCATCCTTTAATAGTTTTGTTTGTCTTTCAGCTTCTGCTAGCTCAAATTGAGTAGAAAATAAATTGGCAAGACCCTCTGCTAGCTGCTGTTGAACATCATCTAACTTTCTCGGCTTAATATAATACATTTTTAAAGTTCCTGCAGTTTTGTTTTGTATTTTTAAAGGTAAAACGATTGCTGCTTCTAACGAACAATCACTATGGGAACAAAAAATTTCTTCCTTTGATTTGGCGATTGCTATTCTGCCGGTTTCTAACACTTTTTTTGTTAAACCAGTCGTTAGGCCTCTCTTTGGAATATGGTGATCTGCTTCTGCTCCAACATGCGCCAACACTCGATGTTCATCTGTCATCGCTACCGCATCGGCATCCGTCAGACGCAACATAATTTCTGCAATCTCTTTACAAGAGTTTGTATTTAAACCTTGTCGAAAGAAAGGCAAGGTTTGATCTGCAATATAAAATGCTTGGCTCGTTTGATTTGCTCGAGCACGCTCTTCATCTCGTACGATTGACTGTATAATATACATGAATAAAAACATTCCTAATCCGTTAACTACAATCATCGGGATCCCAATGACTTGCACGAGAGCCCATGCTTCTTCAAATGGTTTTGCCAAAGCCAAAATGATAATCATTTGTACAGCTTCTAATGTCATTCCTAACTTAGCAGCATAGATTGGTGTAATTTTCTTATCACGCTTTAATTGTTTTCTAGAAAAATACCCAGAACAAATTCCAGCTAAAACAACTGCCAATGAACATGCTATCGCCGTAAAACCCCCAAGTGAATACCTGTGGATACCCGCAATAAGACCAGCACCTAGCCCAACAACCGGCCCACCTAATATTCCCCCAATTACAACTCCCATTACTCTGGTGTTTGCTATCGCATTATCCGGGTCAATTCCTACAAGCCAGCCACTATTTACAATAGTTCCTCGCTCCATTTCAATCCCTGTATAATTACTAATCAATCCGAACGCACCAAATATCAAAATAAGAATTACTTTTTCGCTCCAATTGTGTTCATTGTGAATAACCTGTCGAAATGATTTTATTTGAGAAAGTAAGAATGCAACAATAACGATAATCCCTACTTTTTCTATCATTAATGCAGCCAAAACTAAGATCATCATTACGCTCTCCTTCTTTCACAATATTCTAATATGTTTATCATACTTGAAAAATCTAAAGAAAAAAACCTCTAGTAGAAACGCCCTTTTGCTTTTGTTTAGAGCAACTATACATATCTCAGAAACTATAGTAATCAGAAAATTATTGTAACTTTTTCAACTAAACAACTGTCTAAATAGTTTATAGAGGAACGTATCATCTGACAATCAGTGTTATCAACATACTTCTCATTATGTAGAACCTAAATCATTTAATAAAAGGAAAGGAGGAAAGATAATGATGTCTAAACCTAAAACTAGGAGAACATATTTTTACTTATTATTATTTATTTTGTTACTTATTATAGGTATTACCTTTTGGTTCATATCAAAAAATAATTTGGAACCTAAAACGTTAGTTTTACATAAGACGTTTAAAGTAACAAATGAATTAAGTGAAATGGTCCAGGAATCAGATGTCATTGTTATAGGTGAATATAAAGGTTTAGACTCTAAATGGAATATGGCCCCATTTGAACAACATGAAAATGTAGAGGGACATTTGTTTAATTTCCAAGTAAATGAAACTTTAAAAGGAAAACCTGTAGAAAAAGAAATATTAATAAATCATAGATATTCTGAAATCATCTCAATTGAGGAAAGTGATGAAGTGGTTGATGAAACTGGAGTAATTGTTGAAGAAGCTAAGAACATCTTTACAAAAGAAGTAGAAAACAAAGATCCGCTCTATATAAAACCAGCAAACAGTGAGAAATATATGATTTTCTTAAAAGAAAATTCCGAGCTTGGTCATTATTATCCCGCTATTGAACCCTTTCTGATTCAATTCGATTCAAATGATGTAGCTCAGTTAAAAAGTAATTTAATCAACCTTGATAAAAATAAGCTTAAATTTAAAACAAAAGTAGAAGAGAGAACATTTTATGTAATTAATGAAATTCCTTACACTGTTGTTGATAATATTAGCGGAAAAAACTTAGATGAAATAACTAGACTTGTTAAGACACTCCACCAATAGGTATTTCAATAAGACAGAAATCT
Source organism: Bacillus sp. FJAT-22090 (assembly GCF_001278755.1). Classification (GTDB taxonomy): domain Bacteria; phylum Bacillota; class Bacilli; order Bacillales_A; family Planococcaceae; genus Psychrobacillus. Next base: position 2,872,159 of record NZ_CP012601.1, read on the forward strand.
CAACTTAGTCCTTCAGAATGTAGACATTTATTTTTATATAGGATAGATCAGGTTTACTGAAGCTTACCGCTTGCTTTCAGCGGGGGAGAGCCGAGCCGCTTGGTCGCTACACTGAGGGCACTGAAAAAGTCTATTGAATCTAACTTTACTAAATAATATCGTCCGATAAATAAGAAAATCGTTGAAACGGCTCCCTTTCCGCGGGCGTTGCCTTAGCCTCCTTGCTGCACTGCGGGACTGAGCGTAGCGAAATTAATTTTTGCGACGAGCTTGCGCAGGAGCATCGGTTTTTTTGCGACGAGCTTGCGCAGGAGCAAGGGAAGCGGCTGAAGCCATGCCGGCGGAATGCGTCCGCCTGGAACGGAAATAACAGGTCCAAAATAAAAATCGAGTATGTGAACAACTTATCGTTCACATACTGTTATGAAATCTCAATGAGGACTTTGTTCAGTGCCCTCGCTACTCTCCCGCAGGAGTCGAGGGGACACTTCTCAAAACCAACAAAATCTACCTGATAGAAAAAATGACGACAAAAAATCAAAAAATGAACGAGACAATTAGCTAATTACCTTTTGTCTTCAATCTGAAGTCTATATATCTTGTAGACTTCACTTCCTCTTTTTACGGAACGTCTGATTTTGTATTTCCTCAATTGCTTCCCTAGTGGAATCCAAATACTGTACAGTAGTTTCATATTGTCTGGATGCGACTGACATAAACAAAATATCCATGACATGTAATTGAGCAAGCCTTGAGGATGTTGCACCGCTTCGAAAATTCGCCTCCCTTGCAGGAGATGTATGTAGATGGATTTTCGCCAACTCAGATATCGGAGTTTGGCCATATTTCGTTAAACTAATGGTAGTGGCTCCTTTTTCATTAGCCATTTCAATAATTTTTTCTACTTCAAATGTTGCTCCGGAGAAGGAAATACCAAAGACAACTTCATCTTTCCCTGCATTGGCAACGATAGTAGCTCCCATATGCAAATCGGTGCTAGCCGTTGATGGCTTATTAATACGTAATAACTTCTGTTGGGCATCAATAGCGGATATGCCAGATGCCCCAACCCCAAAGAAATGAACATTCTTGGCATTAACGATGGCGTCAACCGCTGCTTCCAACTGTACTGAGTCCAACAACTCAGCTGTTTCAAGTAGCGTCTTTACCGCAAGGTCTGTTACCTTATGAATTGTCATTGATACTGGTTCATTAGGCTTGATATCACGATTCGTGAACTCCACTTTTCTCCCAAGATCCCCAATGATTCTAAGCTTCAATTCCTGAAAGCCTTTTAGCTTCAAGGATTTGCATAGCCTTATTACGGCAGCACCACTTGTTTGGCTAACATCACCCAACTCGGAAACAGTCATTGTTACAACTTTCTCCGGATTGGCTAATATATAATCCGCTATTTTCTGTTCAGAAGGCGGAATCTGCTCCCGCATCTCATTGAGCAAAATGATACCACCACTTGATATCGCCATAAAATCAACCCTTCACTATCACTTTTTATAATGCCTTTAACATAACATGGAACTTCCTAAAAGTCTTAAATCCGTTCTTGAGGTAAAGGTGCCCCGCAGAACTAGTTTCACTAGTCCAGAGGAACCATGCTCCATGAAGAGTTCTTGCCCTCATGCTGAATAATGTATCGTGCAGAAGAATCTTTCCTAACCCTTTTCCTTGCTCACTGCCGTCTACACCAAATGGACCGAAACGTTCACGTATACCTTCATAGCCACCGTATAGAGCAAAGCCGACTATCTTTCCATTCCATTTAGCTACAAATATTTGTGAAGGATCTAAACCTTGCAGAACACCTTCCCTAATCGCTCTCCCCCAGTCAGGGTTGAATGCTGTGTTAGCAAATCTAATCAATTCGAAAAAATCTCCGTCCTGTACCGTTCCAAACGTATACCCTTCTGATTCCCGCATTTTCTTTAGGACCGTTATCTCTTCAGGACAAACATAGTCTGTTAATGGACGATACATCGCAACTGGTGAATATATTCTACTGAATCCTTCTTTCTGGAGAAAAGAATAACCTTTTGGATAATGTTCCTCATCAATACCTGGAACGAAGTAATTTGGAGCATAAGAAGAGAAGAGAATCTTCTCTGCACCTACTTCCCGTGCATATTGACAAGCCCTTTCCATAAGACCTGCTCCAATTCCTTCACGCTCAAATTCAGGTTTAACAAAGAAGAAGGAAATCCAAGCCGTGTCCTTCTCGAGTTCTATACCGTTCATCGGAAGCTTTCTTGAAATAGCTAAAATAGTACCGATGATTTCAGCATTCTCCTCCGCAACAATAAGACCTTCTGGGTCAAAATTGGCATCTAATAGGACCTGGTTGCGAAATCTATCAGCATTTATTGGATCGAACTTCAACACTTCGTTCCATAACCTCACGATTCCCTTTTCATCTCCCGAACGAAAGATCCGATACATTAACCCTCACCCCTTATTGCTTTCAGCTAATTTGACTGCGGAATTAACAAAGCCCCCAGATTGATCGATTAATGCTTCCGCTTCATTCCGGTTAGTATTTGTTAAAATCATCACGATTGCTAGTTTAACATTAAAGTCTGTTTGCATTAATACCTTCTCTGCTTCCTCATATTCTACACTAGTCACTGTACAAACGATTTTTTTGGCACGCTCACGCAGTTTTAAATTGCTTGCATTCAAATCAATCATGAAGTTATGGTACACTTTTCCAGTTTTTACCATAGATGCAGTTGAAATCATATTCAGGATCATTTTGTGTGCTGTTGCAGCACGAAGACGGGTAGAACCGGTCAATATCTCAGGACCTGTCACAACCTCGATTTCTATATCAGCGTCCTCGCTGATTTCAGAATCCGTATTACTGGACAAACTAACTGTCACAGCCCCACATGAACCCGCATATTTCAGTGCACCTTTCACATAAGGAGTCCTTCCGCTTGCAGCAATTCCTATTACTACATCATTTGAAGTGATGCCTATTTTCTTTAGGTCGCCTGCACCCAACTCGATATCGTCTTCGGCTCCTTCTACTGCTGTAAACATGGCACTTTCCCCGCCAGCTAACACTGCTTGAACCTGCTCAGGTGATGTACTGAATGTCGGGGGACATTCGACTGCATCCAAGACCCCGATTCTTCCGCTTGTTCCGGCGCCGATATAAATGAGCCTTCCTCCGTTTTGAAATGCTTGCACAACTTTTTCAACCACCTCGCCAATTTGAGAAATCACTTGGCGGACAGCATTTGCTATGGTTTGATCTTCCTCATTCATGATATTCAAAATTTCTATAACTGACATTTCATCCAGGTTTTCAGTTTTGCAGTTACTTTCTTCAGTTGTTAAAAAAGATAAATTTTCCATTGTTCCGCCCTCCTATCTATAAAGTAAATAAGGATGTCGATCATTAAGGAATTGTTCGCTGCCTTTGAGACAATCCTCTAAATAATCTTCTATATTTCCTCCTGTCAACGCAGTTCTTAATAGGTTATTTCCTGCCAAAAGGTCGAACATCGGATGTTTCAGGTGTTCATATTCCATAAATGATAGCTGTTCTCCGTAAATCCGAAAAACGGTATTTAATACATGAACAAAGGTCTCAAGCGGCCTAAAAAAATGCCGGTCTGTTACATGAAGTTGAATTCCCTCACATACCGTATCCTGAAATTTTGAGTACGTTGGTTTAAAAGAAACATCCCGAGCAACAACTCCATAGAGATTTAGAGCATTCACTTCATCTTGAAGCCGGACCCCATTAATAAATGGCGCGCCGAATACTTCAAAAGGTTGTGTCGTTCCCCTGCCTTCGGAAAGATTTGTACCTTCCAACAAGCAAGTACCTGGATAGAGAAGCATCATATCAAGACTAGTCGTATTTGGTGATGGTGCAATCCAAGAAACACCAGTCTCGGATAGTAGCATTTGCCGTTCCCAGCCTTCCATTTTGATAATGGTTAATTGACAGCCTACACTATTGTTAAAGTAAGCGGCCAGTTCTCCTACAGTCATCCCATGCCTTGCTGGCAAGGTGTACAAACCGACAAACGACTTATAATCAGGCTGTATAAGATTTCCTTCCACTTCAGTCCCGCCGATTGGATTTGGACGGTCCAGGACGATCATAGCCTTACTGTTCTCTTTACAAGCTTCCATCATATAGAGCATTGAGTAGATATAAGTATAGTATCGAGAGCCAATATCCTGAATATCGAATACAACAACATCTACTGGTTCCAACATTTCCTTAGTTGGCTTTTTCGTCTGTCCATATAAACTAAAGACTGGAAGTCCCGTTTCTACATGAATTGTATTAGAGAATTTTTCCCCTTCTTTTGTATACGTTTTTAATCCATGTTCAGGTGCGTAAAGTGCAGTCAGTTGAATATCGGGATGCCGATGGAACAATCTGATCGATGATTGTAGACGGGAATCAGCGCCTGTCTGGTTGGTCAACAATCCAACCCTTTTGCCCTTTATAATTCCTGAATACCTTTCCATGAAAAGGTCAATTCCCAACCTTACTCGGACCATTATTCCTTCACTCCTCCAAGTGTTAATCCTTTTACGAAGTAACGTTGGAATAGAATGAACACGATAATCATTGGTATTGCTGTAATTGCAGCACCGCTCATAAGGAGTTTAAAGCTAGCCAAGTTTGCATCTTGCAAAGTTTTCAACCCTACAGGTAATGTGTATAGATCTGCGCTATTCAAAACAATAATTGGCCATAGGAATGAATTCCACACGTTCATGAATGTGAAAATACCAAGAGTTGCAAGACCAGGTTTTGCAAGGGGGAGAACAACCGTCCAGAATGTTTTCCACTCACTGGCCCCATCCATTTTAGCCGCTTCAAGCAATTCATCAGGTATTGAGTACATAAATTGCCGCATTAGGAATACACCAAACACCATTGCCAAGTCAGGCAATATTAACGCCCAGTGCGTATCCATCAAGTTAAGATTACCAACCATGATAAACATTGGTACAAGTGTTACCTGACCAGGAATCATCATAGTAGAAATGATGATCCAAAATATTAGATTCCTTCCCGGGAACTTCTTTTTGGCCAGCACATAGCCTGCCATCGAATCGAAGAGTAAAATCCCTACCGTTACGACAACCGATATGTAGAAGCTATTAAAAAACCAGTTGCCTATGTCATGTTTTGTGAATAATGATTTAAAACTTGCAAATGTGTCATCTACAATGGAATCCATCATATTTCTGTGATATTGTTCAAGCTCCGAATCATCAGCTTTTGCTGCTTCCCTCGCTTCAGACCAGTGTTCAAAATAAAGCGGAATCCCCATTGGATACATTTTCGGAGGATTTGCATTTATATAGGAAACTGGGCGCTCCATGTCCTTAGACTGATAGCTGCTTAATTGTAGTGAAGTTGAAAATACCCAATAGAGCGGGAGCAACGAAACTATAGCAAAAATCGTCAGCAATAAATAGGTAATAGTCTTGTTCATTTTATTTAGATTTTTCCTTTTCAAGTTGTCCCCTCCTATCAATCATCATGTCGTAGAACACGGAACTGGATAACAGAGAAGAATAAGATAATAATAAATAGGACGACTGACTGTGCCGCTGCTAATCCATATTCAAAGTCCCGAAATCCAGTCTTATAGATGAGATGTACTAACGTTTCGGTTGCATTTCCTGGTCCACCGCCTGTCATCATGATAATTTGGGTGAACACTTGAAAAGATCCGATTGTGCTAAGAAGAACCAAATATAATGTTGTCGGTTTTAAAAGTGGAATCGTAATATGAAACCATTGCTTAAAGCTATTTGCCCCATCAATTCTTGCAGCTTCATATAATGATTGCGAAATTGAACCCATTGAAGCCAAGTACATAATAATACCCGCACCGAAAGGTATAAGACAGGACATAATAATTAATGCCCAAAGTGCGGTTGCAGACTGTCCTAGCCAATTGATTTGCTCAACGCCAAACCAGCCTAAAATGTAATTGAACAATCCGAAATCATAATTATACATCCAGCGCCAAACCATTGCGATGATGACCATTGATGTCACAGTTGGCAAGTAAAAGGCTGAGCGAAAAAAGCTTTGTGACAGCTTTCCTAAACCGAAAATCATCGATGCGATGACTAATGCACTAATGACTGAAAACGGTACTGTTACCACAGTGAATAGCAATGTATTCTTGATCGCAACCCAAAACGCTTCACTTTCAAATACCTTGATGTAATTTTCCAACCCGACAAATTTACTTCCAGCTAATACGTAATATTCCTGGAATGAAAGTACAAATGCCCATACAACCGGGAAAGCGATAAACAATGAAAACAGAATGAGTTTTGGAAGAAGGAATAAATATGCGCTGTAGTTCTTTTTCATTTCATTGAACACGCTACGCTTCTTTCTCGTTTTTTTCTCAAACTGTTTAGCAGACGGTAGACCATTCTCCATCTCAGTTTTAAGATCTACTGATGGAGCCGGTTTTTCCGAAATTTGAGTCATGATGATACACCTCCTAAAATTGAAGCAGGCTTGCGTATTGCAGAGCCTGCTTCAACACTGTTATTTTAATAGTTCATCGACGACTTTCTTGGCATCCGCCATAGCTTCTTCCGCTGTTTTCTCCCCGTTAAAGACTAATTGAAGCTGTGATTGGATCGCTTCATCAATCTTCTTCCATTCAGGATGGCGTGGAAGCATTACTACTTGGTCAGACATTTCCATTGCACGTGTCATTTCTGGATTGTCTTTGAATGGATCCTTCTCAGAAGCACTGATACGCGCAGGGAAAATACCATAGTTTTGCGCCATTACGAATTGCTCGTCAGTAGATGAAATATATTTCATGAAGTCAGCAATTGCCGCTTTTTTATTTGCATCCTCTTGGTGGAACATAATCCAGCCGCCAACTCCGCCGATAGTTTGTGCATCCGAATCTGCGCTTGGATATTCAGCTACCATGAAATTTGTCGGGTATTTACCTTGTGCAGCACCGATTGCCCATGTTGCCCAAGGCTGCATTGCAACAGTACGTTGTTCTTCGTTTGCCCAAGCTTGGAATGTACCACCTACGTCAGCACCACCCAATGTTTCAGGTGCGACTTCATGTTCCAATTTCAAATCAGCAAGGTCTTGAATTGCTTGAACAACTTTAGGATCATCCATTGTGAATTCAGTCATATCTTCATTTAAAGGAGAACCTCCATTTTTAAAGAAAAATGGCCAAGTTTCATAGTATCCAGGAAGTACATAAGTGGAGAAACCATATACATCTGTTTTGCCGTCGCTGTCACGGTCGAAAGTCAATTGTTTTGCTGCTTCAAGGAACTCATCATACGTCCACTTGCCATTTTCAGGAGGAGTTACTCCTTTTTCCTCAAATAGATCAAGGTTCAACAGCATTGTGTGAAGCGTGATGGAGTTCGGGATCCCATATAGCTTATCTTCATACGTATAAGCTTCTAATGTGTTTTCGTAGAAGTCTCCTTTTTCCTCATCAGAGAAAAATGCATCAAGTGGTTCGATGACTCCCTGCTCGATATGATCGATACTTACAGAGCTTCCGCTAATGTCAACCGGAGCAATATCCGGCCAAGACTTTCCACCGATTGCAACACCTAGCTTGTCGCCCATTTCAGCCCATGGAACTTGCACCAATTCAATGTCAATTCCTTCATGCTCTGCTTCATACTCAGCAACTTTGGACTCAAGCCAATGATATTTGTTGTCATCTTTGTCTGGCCATCTTGGTCCATCCCAAATTGTGATTGTGCCTTTGAATTCCTCTGCATTTCCAGCTTCTTCAGAATCGCCGCTGCATGCCGCTAATACGGAAGCAGATAGACCAAGCGATGCAACCAAAAGTGCGGATTTTTTCCACATGTTCTTCATACTTAAATCCCCCTTATATTGTTTTCACCAAGCAATTTTCCCAAGAACCGTCTGCCTATTTGCTCCTGTTGCAGCAGGGGAATTATTAGGCAATTGATGAAAGCCCAGATACCCTAATAGAGCGAACACAAAAGCTTCTTTGGCATCACTATTGATTCCTAGCATTTCAATCTTCTCTACATTCACTGAATCATGAAGCAATTCTCTTAAGTAGTTTAGGAGAGTAACATTATGCACTCCCCCACCACTGACGAAAATTTCTGATAATTCATGAGATGTTACGTACTTTTGGATTTCATCCGCCAAGGTACGTGCTGTAAGCATTGTAGCGGTAGCAATCTTGTCGAGTGAAGATAAACCAAGTTGATCTGCCTTGTGCCAAATGGATTCTGCATAGCCAATTCCGAACTCTTCCCTGCCTGTACTCTTTGGTGCGGGTTTCTTATAGTAGGTATGTTGAAGTAGCTGATTCAGCCACTCCTCACTCACCTTACCGGCTCCAGCAAATTTTCCGTCCTGGTCAAAGTTCTCTTTTCCATTAGTATAGATGGATGAAAAAGCATCAACGATCATATTACCTGGTCCTGTGTCATAGGCGATGATTTCCTGTACTGAACCTTTCGGCGGAAGCACTGTAATATTGGAGATGCCACCAATATTAACTAACACCCTTCCGGATTGTTCAGATTGGAATAAAAACTGGTCTGCAAACGGCACTAATGGTGCACCTTGACCGCCAGCCGCCATGTCACGTGTCCGGAAATCACCGATAACAGGTTTTCCTGTATGTTCAGCAATTACTGAAATATCACCAATTTGAAGAGTATTCGGCCTTGAGAAAGCGTCTCCCCCTACAATGGGTTCATGCCAAATCGTTTGTCCATGAGAGCTGACCAAGTCGATTGAATCAAACGCAATATCAGAATTAGCTAATATCTTTTTAATAGATGAAGCATATAATTCTCCCAAATACATATTCATAGATGATATAGACTGTACGGGTGCTTCTTGATCCATTAAACTTGCGAGTTGTTCCCTTAATTCCGGCGTATACGGCATTGTAGTGAAATGCTTCAATTCATGTTCAAGCACTCCATCCGTCATAGAAAAATCAACAATTGCCATATCTAATCCATCAAGTGATGTCCCTGACATGAGTCCGCAAACGCGCATAGCTCTCACAAAACTCCCCCTCGGCATTTAAATAATGAAAACGCTTACCCATATTTTAGTATTTATAAAATTAAATATCAATACTTTTTTGATTATTTAAAATATTGTTTCAATGAAAGGTAGGCTAACAGGCAATTTTCCCTTAACTTCCACCTTTCCAACTAAAAATTCAGAAACTATTTCAAAAGCGCTTTTAGTGAATTCATACGTACATATCACTCTATTGGCATTCTGGAATAAAGCTGCATCATACGGTGAACGAATAGCAATTACATCTACCGGCTTTCCCGACTCGATTAACTTGTGTACTAATCTCTCTTGTGCTGGATCTTTCACGGCATTCAATGTTAATACAACCACATGGTCATACCCAGTCGACTTTTCAACAGCACCTTCGATTGCCACTGCATAGTCCGCTGGAATAATTTCAAGTATTTCAACGTTCTTGTGGACCTTCATCAACTCATCTGCCATTCCAATCGTTGAATATCTACGGTCCTCAACCATAGTTGCATACTCATTTGTTGGATAAATTAATAGAACTTTAGCTTCATGGGCAATCGCTTCACCATTACCGTAGACTTTCGTAATTCCAGCTTTATAAATTTCCCGCATCAGCTCTCGATGCGAATCACTACCTACGAACGCAGGTACTTCTGAAACTTGTTCAATTTCATCCCAAGAAGCGTAGTTCCCAATCATGTTGTCAATCCTATTTACTGACTCGTCTATACGAGCTTCCAAGATAACTCCGTTCCTAACACCCTCCACTATTTTTATAATGGATTGCTCTTGAAGCGAATGAATATGAGAAACCATTACTAAATCAACACCAGCTTCGACTGCTCTTAAAGCTCCTTCAACTGTACCTATACCTTTTGCGATTGCATCCATTTCCATGCAATCGGTCGTAATCACCCCGTCAAACCCTAATTTTTCCCGTAATAGACCGGTAATCACTGATTTCGAAAGGGTTGCAGGAGTATTCTCTTCCGTTTCCAAAGCCGGGAAATATACATGAGCGGTCATGATTGCATCTGCTCCCGTCTTAATGCATTCTTTGAAAGGTACAAGCTCCACTTCATGTAACCTCTTTAAGTCATGTGCTATAACTGGCAGATCTAGGTGTGAGTCGACACTTGTATCCCCATGTCCTGGGAAATGTTTTAAAGTTGTCATCACTCTTTCTTCCTGCATCCCAGTCATTGTTTGCACGGCAAGAGAAGCTACCTTTTTCGGGTCCTCCCCAAAGGAACGTACTCCAATTACTGGATTTAAAGCATTATTATTCACATCGACAACCGGTGCCAAGTTCCAGTTGATGCCAAGTGCCTTTAATTCCTTGCCTGTTATTCTGCCTGCCTGCATGGCATAATTAACATCTCCTGCAGCTCCTAGAAGCATTGCACCTGGAATGATAGTGGTACCGTCCCCTAACCGCCTTACAACACCATTCTCCTGATCAATACAAATAAGCAAAGGCATGGAATAGCCAGCAGCTTTTGCCTCAAGTTGCAGACTCCTGGTTAAACTAAGAATTTCTTGAGGTGTTCCGATATTTCGTCCGAATAAGATAACCCCGCCAATATGATATTCATGGATCAAATGCTTAATTTCCTCTGATATAGTAGTTCCTTTGAAACCCGCAATCAACATACGACCTACTTTTTTCTTTAATTCCACGTTGTATCTACCTCCCTTAAGATATTGGAAACCCTGGAATATGCCCTTCTTTCCTGACATGAAGACCTTTTGAGTTTTGTAACGTTTGGGCAAACGTAGTGCGAGCAAGACAGCCTCTCATCGTCCCTAATGCCTTATAGTAATCGTAATATCTGAAACTTGTAGAATTCATGATGAACCAATAGCAGGACAACGCTTCTAAATAAGTTTCAAATGAATCAGTCACATCCACATATATATCTGGTTCGTAACCTTCCATGTCCTCCCAGTTTTCACTATGGAAAACCCTGCGGAGTCCATGCGGAGGTAGGCCCTCCAAATCAAAGCCAGGCAAAGAAGCTTTTAACCAAGCGTCCTGTACAATTAGTTGACAAAGCCGATGATCGGGATGCATACTGTTGATCCAATGTGTGATGACAAAATCAGGTTTTTCCTTGCGGAATATTGTAGCTACTTCCTTCACAATCTCCTCATTAAATGTCAACTCTGCGTCCTTATGACCCAGGTTAATACTCGTTCCACCCAGTAATTTGGCGGCTTTCTCTGCTTCCTGTATCTTCTGTTCCCGATATTCATCCACTGTTAAATGTGCGGCCCCCCCCTTCTCCCCGGCTGTAAGATGCAGGAATGTCACCTTGTACCCGGCTTGGGCATATTTATGTGCAATTGCCCCAGCCTGGATTTCCCCATCGCCACAATGGGCACCAACTACCATTAAATGCATGAAACTCACTCCTTCCATATTGATAAATTTGCCGCTATTAGGTTATGAAGTCTGGGACGCAACCGAATCATGCGATCATGTCGACCGAAATATACTCGATTGGTTAGTAATATCACAGTAGTTTCCGATTCAGGATCCAAGTAAAAACTTGTTCCTGTGAAACCGGTATGACCATACGTATTAAATGACATTAGATCCCCAGCCGGGCATGCACTTGATCCTTTCAGCTGCCACCCAAGTCCCCTAACCTCCTCTGAGAATGGAGTACAATTTTCACGCGACTTCCTAAGCCATGCTGGATTCAGGACTTGCTTTCCATTGTAATAACCTTCGTTTTCAAGCATGTCACAGTACTTTGCGATATCACCAATAGTGGAGAATAAACCCGCATGACCGCTAATTCCACCCATGAATTCCGTATTATCGTCATGGACGATTCCATACTTATGACCGTTTAAATGCTCCAAGTATTCAGTTGGAGCTATTCTTGAACGCTCAACTTTCGGCAAGAACGTGGTTTGATCCATCCTCAATGGCTCGAAAATATATTTTTGCACAAATTCTTGCAGCGGGATTCCACTGACAACCTTTACAATTTCACCTAATGTAATAAATCCCAAATCACTATAGATCATGTTGGTTTCAGGTTTATAAACGAGTTGATCCTCGTATATTTCATTTAACACTTCTTCATAACTCAATTTCCGTTCAAAATATGGCCGGTGTGCAATCATTCCCGAAGAATGGGTAAGTAGTTGTTTTATTGTCACGTCTTCTTTACCATTCCGACCAAAGGAAGGGAGTAAGGAGGCGACCCGATCGTTTAAATAGATTTCAGCGTCAGCAAGCAATTTCAAAATGGCTGGTAAGGTTGCCATCACTTTAGTCAATGATGCCACATCGAAAAGGTGGTCTGTCGACATTAGTACCTTATCTTCTTCGGTACTGTTGTATCCCACTGCTTCCTCCAAAATCCATTCGCCCTTATGTTTAATGCGTATAACAGCACCCGGAGTTGTTTGTTTCTCTATTTCATCATGGAGAAATTTTTCAACCAACCGCTTCATTCCTCTCCCCCTCTCTTAAAAAAATATGGACAAACTAAGATGAACAACAATAATAGATTCATAACCGGACATAATCCGCATAAATGATATCTACTCTAACGGTTTCGACATCGCCCGATACTTTCTCCACGGTTCAAAGCCAAGTTTCCCATAAAACTGTTTTAACTGGGTCCAATCAATAATAATTTGGTCGACTCCACGATTCATTAATTCATTGGCTGCCGCCTTAACCAAATCGATACCATAGTGCTTGCCTCTTATACTCCGGTCGATACCTAATGGTCCAATCCCTCCTGTTGGTGCTTGGAATAGAGGTGACCAGTAAACATTTTGTGCGATTATGGGTGAATGATGATCATTGATTCGGCAAAATCCCTGTAGTTTTCCTTCTAAATAAAAGCCAAGAAACTCTCTTCCATTTTGGCTTATACGATCATAATGCAATGCTTCGTAATGCCAACGACCTGGAAAAGACATTTCTAAGAAACGGAGAAGTTCAGGCATATCTTCTTTAGTTAAAACTCGGTAACAGTTTTTGTCATTTGTAAGTTCATACTTGGCTGCTCCCTTTACAGTTCTTAGTAAGTCGATTTCAACACTTTCCATTAAATAGCCTTTTTTTCTAAAGAAATCGATAGCCGATCCATCCTCAAAAGGTATCCCCGGAAAGTAATGAAGAGGATCTCTCCCTAACCTGACCTCTTTCAGATTCTGGAACTTGAAAGCTTGTTCAGCATGATTTAAAAGCTTTGTTCCAATTCCACTATTCCTTTTACTTTCACTTACGAACAAACATTGAATCCAGCCGATATCTTTTGACATATCGGCGGCCAGTTGTTCCTGATATTTTTTGCAAACGACAAATCCGACTAAGCGTTCGTGTTCAAAAATTGCAATGGATGCCTCAGGAAGTACATTCTTGTCTTGAAGGGTATTTTGAATCCACAATTCTTTCCTCATCGGAAATCTACTTCCAAGCGACTCATTCCACAAATTCACCACTTCTGCTGATTCAATATCCAAAACAGATTTGATGATCATTACTTCGCTCCTTTTTTATATTGCTTATTAAACGTATCGATGAACTGAGGACTAAGCTGTTTCTTCACTTTACTTAACCCTGCGGCGATAGCCCCTCCAACCGGTGCAGTTCTTGTAGATGAAAACACTATATTAGGGAGCTCTGGTTGGGCTAACGTTTTTAGTCGTTCCCTAAATAAATTGATGTTTGAGAAAACACCGCCAGATAAAATGACAGGAATTGAATCATCTACAGAAAATAGTTTCTGGTGGCAAGCTGAAATGGATGAATACATATCCTTACAAGCACCTTCAATGATCTCTTTCGCAATCGCATCATCATGGATAGCAGCATCTACCACTAACCTGCTCAGGGGAGCAATGATTGTTCTTGGATGTATGTCACCATAAATCTTATCGATAATATCCGGAACTCTTTTAACATTAAAGTAAGAACTGATCACGCCAGTTAACATGGTAGCTTTACCTCTTCCATCGTATTCTTTGAATACTGCTTGAAGGGCTTTATTGCCCAAGTCAAATCCACTGCCAAAGTCATCAAACAAGTAGCCCCAACCACCAACTCTTTCAATCTCTCCTACTGAATTCATCCCTACCGTAATTGCTCCGGTTCCTGAAATCTGTACTATTCCCGGACTGCCCAAAGTTCCAGAAAATAGAGCATTAAAGGCATCATTTTCAACGAAGATTTTAGTTTCATTAGGAAAACTTCTTCCAATCAATTCTGCTACCTCTTTATGCCGATTACTCTCGCCAACTCCTGCCATGCCTGCAAAGCAAACCTTAATTTGCAGATACACTTCCTTGTTCTGTTTACGCAGCTGATTTAGTAACCCATTAATCACATCTTCAAAATCAGTTTTACTTAATGTGTTCGGATTACTCCTGCCAGTTTCCGCTTCCATGTAAACGGTTCCATTTTCGTCTGCAACAACTGCAGTGGTTTTCGTACCTCCGCCATCGATTCCTAATACAAACATAGATGGTCCACCTTTTGTTTCGTTTTTCTATAATTATAAATTGTTGAAATATTTTTTCAATATAAATCAGGTATATTCGTTATTTTATTTCACAAATAAAAACTGTCGAAATTCATCAAAGAGAAATTCCGACAGTTTTCTTCTTAATATCTTGTTTCTAAATCAATTCCAGTATAGTAGTGTTTAAGAATTGTATCATACGTGTAGCCTTTAACCGCCATGCCCATTGCTCCTGTTTGGGAAAGACCTACCCCATGGCCCCATCCACCGCCATATGCTTTGTAGCCGATGACTTCCTTAGTTTTTTTATCCTTAACCGAATCGATGAAGAACAATGTGCTTAGAAGTGATGCTTTATTTCCACTCGCATTGATATATTTCAATGCGGTACGGATTCGATCTTTGTATTCATAAAAAGTCCCATTTTCAGTCACAAATTCGATTTCCAAGACACGTCCGGAATTTGAACGCTCAATAACGTTAACTTCGAGAATCTTTCCTGAATCAACATTGAAGTATTCACTCACAACGTCTTGCATCTCCTCAGCAGTCCATTCGAAATTCCAACGGTGATATCTCGACCAGTCAGCCTCATAATCTCCATTTTTAGCAGCACGAAGAGATGTTGAGTTGGCACTATTCTTGAATACTTCTAAAGTTGGTACATGTTCAAGTGCTTTTCCTCGCTCAGCATCTGGAACTCCTCGAAGGTAAGGAGTTGGCTCGGAATTCCAAACATCTTCATTATTAGCAGAATAGCCTCCGCTAGTAGAGTTGAATACAGCCGTAATCAGTTTACCTTCATACGTTGCCACAACACCTTTTGTACCATCAACCGCGGCGTTTGAAACTGGATGTTCCGCCTCATAACCACCATATACTTGGTCAGAAGTAGTTGGAAGTAAATCATATCCATCCTTACTACGTTTGCCCATATTGGACGCTGCGTAAGTACGGGCTGCTACTGCTTGTGCCTTTTGCGCTTCCACTTCCCCATACGGATTTGGCGGAAGTTCACGTGGTACCACACCGTACAGATATTCCTCCATCGAAAGCTCATTGATACCTGCTAAAGAACCTGTACTGTTAAATCCAACTTCTGCAATTCCTCGATAAAGCTTACCGTTGATTTTAACTAAACTGCCTTCTTCTCCAATTATTTGGATCTGATTATGGGAATTTTTAACTTCCTCTCCCTTTTTAACTGCCATTTGCGCTTCGCCCTCTACAATTGTGATCAAGCGCCAATAGGCATCTGCTGCTCCAAGACCTTTTGCAACAATTTCATTCTTGAATGCATTCCTTACAGAGAAGGAGGCGTCTGAAGGGAATTCACCAATCAACAATCGGTAGCCATTATTAAATTCTTCAAGATACGTTGGATAGCCAAAAGATTCAGCACGAGATAACCAATCAGCTATATACGCATTGCTTGTAGAAAAAGCTACTTGCAATCGATAATTAGTTTTACTGATTGCAGATTCTCCTAATTCAACAGTTAGTTCTTCGTTGTTTCCCTCAAAGAGAACTTCACCCGTGATTTTATCAATTACATCAAACTCGCCATTTCCGCCAACAGTTAATGATTCTACCGCCGGATTTACACCTATTCGGATTTTCGGAACAGCTTCTTCAGCCATTGCAGAATTGATTCCCGTAAATATTAAAGCACTTACTATTGCCAATAAAGAAAAAATCTTAAACCCCTTTTTCAACATTTCTCCATCCCCTCTTATTAAAATAAAAAGCATTATCTAACTTCTCTGAATATATGAAATTTCCTTTTAAAATTTCGAGAATTTTTCGATATTTTATTTTAATTCGTTCTATAGTTTCATAACAACAAGAATAATACATTATTTTTTACCTATAAATTTGACAAAGTTAACAGAATTTTAGTAATGCTATTTTACAAGTAAAAAACTACAAAAGGGATATACAGAATGGTAAAAAAGCGATTAGCATGTCTGGTTAATATTTTTCAAAAATTTACTTTCTTTACTGACGTCGTTGAAAATCTTCTTCAATATCTTTTTTCCAAGTTCGATCTATCTTTTTTCCTTTACGGAATGAAGTAACAGCTTCATTGAGTGTTTGGAAATTTAACTGAGTCCCCTCCATATCCGCGTGATATTCTACAGCGAAATCTTCATTAATTCCGAACTTTGCAGCAGTAGAAATAGCATCAATATTTGCACCAAGAAAAATAAATTCCCATCTATGTTTTTCTTTTTGATGTGCAATCATTGATTTTATTTTGTCATAGGTATATTCGCAACTTGCATTTTCCATACCATCAGTCGTGATTACAAACAACACTTTATCAGCGCGTTCCCCTTCCATTGTTCTTTTTTGTGCGTTCCCTATTTTTTGAATTGCAGATCCAATTGCATCAAGCAAGGCTGTCGTTCCACCAACCTCATATTCCTTTTCCGTTATTGGGGAAATTCCTCTTACATTAATACGGTCATGGAGTAATTCATATTCGTGGTTAAACAATACAGTTGTCACTGTTGCATCGCCTTCTTCTTTTTTTTGCTTGGCAAGCATCGCATTATATCCACCAATTGTATCTGCCTCTAGTCCTGCCATTGATCCACTTTTATCAAGAATAAAAACTAACTCTGTTAAATTGTTTTTCATCTTCGTCTTCCTCCTAAGTTTGTTATTTACAAACTCAGCATAACAACTCCGAATTCCAAATAGGTCGCTTCCAAAGCGACAAATTAAGCACCTAACAGAACTTGATCAAAAGCAAACAATGCCTCATTAATTTCGTGAATATTATAATTCTCTTCTTCCATAAAATATTCAATTATAAGATCAAACTTACTACTACGTGACAAAGTGTAGCCAGCTTTAGATAACAAATCCTTTGTTTCCTCTATATCTAATTCTAATGCTATAGCGAAAGCAATCACTGTTTTTTTGAGCGGAGTATAATCAACAGAATTGCGGATTTTAGAAAAAAGACGACGGTCAATATTTGCTTTTTTATACGTCTCCACATCTGTCATCTTTTTTTCATCAATTAAACGTAAAAGTCTTTCTGAGAATGTTTCTTCCATATATTTAAATACATCTTCCAAGCTCCTCTTTTTTATTGAAGCTTCTTCTAATATAGCTTGGGACTCCAGTTCAAATAGCTCTTCTTGTCGATTGCGAGAAAATTGTAGACTTAGTTCCTCTACATAATATTCATCAATGTATTCATGAATGGAAGTAAATAATTTTCCACTTAATCTGAATGCACTCTTATCAAAAACAACCATATACACATGCATTTCATGTTCCATCAAATAGGCACTAATGGTTGAAATGGCAACCTGTAAAGCCTGTTCTTTCGGATAGCCATATATGCCAGAAGAAATAAGGGGAAAAGCGATAGATTTACAATTGTATTGTTTAGCCAAAGACAATGCATTTCCATAGCATGCTTTAAGTAGCGCTTCCTCGTTTTGTGAGCCTCCTCTCCAAATTGGACCGACTGTATGAATAATATGCTTTGCTTGTAACTGAAAGCCATCCGTAATGACTGCCTCCCCCACAGGACACTCTCCAATTTCATTACACGCTTTTTGCAATTGCTCTGAACCTGCTGCTTGAAAAATAGCTCCACATACTCCTCCACCCATTTGAAGGGAAACGTTAGCTGCATTAACAATAATATCTACCGGCATTTTAGTAATATCATTTCGCACGATTTCTAATGGCAAAATTTTCACGCTCCTTCTCAAAGTTGCTCTTTCTTAAATGATAGCCAATATAGAGCATGTTGGAAAGAATCTCTCTTCTCTTTTACACAAGCATTTACATATAGCAACTTTGTATAAAATAATGTATTATCAACGTAAAAAGGAGGTATCGTTTTGGTCTCATCTAAAGACGTGGCAAAGCACGCAGGAGTATCCCAAACGACAGTTTCGCGTGTATTAAATATGCCTCAAACTGTTAAAAAACCAACTCTTGATAAAGTAATGAAAGCAATCGACGAGTTAAACTACATACCAAATGGACATGCGCGTTCTCTTGTTCAAAATAAAACCAATACAATTGCCCTTTTATCAGGTCCACTACATAATCCTTTTTTCGTAGATACAACAACAGCAATCGTAAATTATGCCAATGAAAAGGGTTTTCGGGTGAATGTACAGTTCGTTAATGACAAAAACCTTTCCGAAGCATATGCAA
The DNA here is from genome assembly GCF_001278755.1 of Bacillus sp. FJAT-22090. Taxonomy (GTDB): domain Bacteria; phylum Bacillota; class Bacilli; order Bacillales_A; family Planococcaceae; genus Psychrobacillus. The sequence continues at coordinate 2,890,915 of NZ_CP012601.1, forward strand.
CTGCAATTGCGCATAAAGTAGACGGCGTTATTTTATCCTGTATATTAATTGACGATCCAATATTTGAAAAACTGAAGCGGATGGACATTCCATTTATCACCTATAACCGAAAACACAAAAATAATGAATACTTTGTTGAAATTGATAATTTTCATGCTGGTTATTTATCTGCAAAGCATATGATTGAACAAGGCCACGAAGAAATTGCTTGGGTTGGTGGAACTTTGAACGTTAGCACATTCAATAACCGTTATCTTGGATTTCTTCAAGCGATGGAAGATTGTAAAGTACCACTCCAAGAGCAATATATTATTAACACGGACACGTCTAAACAAGATATTACACGTGCTTTCCATGAGTTACTCCAACTAAAAAAACGCCCTTCTGCTATTTGTGCCGGAGCTGATTCGATTGCTCTAAACTTAATCGATGACGCTATACAGGAAAAATTACAGGTACCAGAGGATATTAGTATTATTGGAATCGATAACGTAGATTTAAGTCGCCATGGGTCCATTCAGCTTACTACGGTTGGTAGCGTCTCTGAGCAAAATCTAGGATATATAGCTATTCAGAAATTGATAGAAATGATTGAAAATAAAAAAAATGGTTGCATACAAATTACTGAATCTGTTAAAGTGTTTGGTAGAAACACAACACGGAAAATATAAAACAGCCTTTTGAAGGGTTTGTTTTATTTTTTCTCAAAAATGAATACGTAACCATTTTTAGTCTATATATTTTTCTCTAAAAATGGTTACGTATTCATGTAAGATTATTTTTTATTTATATCGTTTTGAAAGGGGTTTCATTATGTTAGGGGGAGGAATTTTTTTATGAAATGGAAAGACAGAAAGTTTGGGGAAGAATCTCCATACATACCAGCAGGACCTTTTAAAATACGTTTACCTTTTATTCATTATCGTTTTGAATGGCCTGACTATGTTCAAGGGTTACTTATGTGTGCAGTTGATTTATCTGCCATTCCACTATTAATTGAATTATTAGGAATGCCATTTGAAGTAGCTTTAGCAATTATAGTACTAAATGGTCTTTTCTATTTACTGCATCATTTACTTGGAGACCCGGCTGTTCCAGGATGGATTACACCGGCAATTCCATTAATCATGTTATATTGCCAACAGTTCCCTGAAGGACCTGAACGAGTACATTCGCTGATAGCTTTCCAGATGACGCTCGGAATTCTTTCTCTTTTCTTAGGAGCAACCGGTTTGGCTTCAAGAGTCGTACAATTAATTCCAGCAGCGATGAAATCTGGTGTTATTCTTGGCGCAGGATTTGCAGCTATCATCTCTGTTTTTCAAATCGGTGGGAAATTCGATGATTTTCCATGGACAATTACAATTGCAATAGGTATCGGATTCTATCTTTTATTTTCAAAACACTTTGCAACATTCCAGAATCGCAATCCATTTTGGGGAACGATTGCTAAACTAGGTATTTTCCCAGTAATTATTATAGCAGTTGTTATCGCTCCTTTATTCGGAGAAGCAGCTTGGCCAACAATTCAATGGGGCATCTCATCTCCAGACTTCATCACATTATGGAATGAATATACTGTTTTTGGGTTAGGCTTCCCACCACTTATGATGTTTATCACTGGTTTACCTACTGTACTTGCAGCTTACATTGTATTATTCGGTGATGTTTTACAAACAAAAGCTTTAGTTGAAGATGGTGCAGCAGTACGTCCAGATGAAAAAGTTGAATATAGCCCAAGTCGTGCACATTTAATATTCGGTATGCGTAACAGTGTAATGAGTATTTTAGGTCCGGACGTTACAATGAGCGGTCCATTATGGTCTGCGATGCAAGTAGTTATGATTGAACGATTTAAAAAAGGCCGTAAAGCTATGGATTCCATCTTCGGTGGTGTCGGTTCCTTCCGTTGGGGTACAAATACAGGTTTATTCTTATTACCAATAGTTAGTTTAGTAGAACCGATCTTAGGAGTTGCTTTAGCTTTAACGATGTTAATTCAAGGGTATGTAAGTGTGAAAGTTGGTATTCTTGAATCACGGAGCCAACGTGATTTAGGGATTGCTGGTATTATCGGTGCAGTTCTTTGTATTAAAGGAGCTGCATGGGGATTCGCAGTAGGGTTGATACTTTGCTTTTTAATCTATGGTAAAGACTTCTTCAAAGGTGAAGTAGACGATACATTTATAAAAGATAAAATAACCGAAGAAGACATGAGTTAAATACGAGAGGATGATTATTTGATGGAAAAGCAATTTTACGTAAATGGTGAATGGAAGTCTTCAGAAAAACTAGCTGACCTCCACTCCCCACATACTAAAGAAGTGATTGCACAAATACCACAAGCAACTCGTGAAGAAGTAGAACAAGCAATCGACTTTGCATACGATGCCAGAAAACAAATGGCTGAACTTACTGCTTACCAACGTGCTGCAATTTTAGAGCATATTACACAATTGTTTATTGATAACCGCAAAAAAGCAGCTGAGATTATTTCTTTTGAAGCGGCGAAGCCGATGAAATATGCATTAGCAGAGATTGACCGCACAATTGAAACTTATAAATTTGCAGCTGAAGAAGCAAAACGATTAACTGGTGAATTGATTCCGATGGACGCTGCAAAAAATGGTGCAAATCGTTTTGGCTACACAATTGAACAGCCAATTGGAGTGATCGGTGCCATTACACCTTTCAATTTCCCACAAAACTTAGTAGCACATAAAGTAGGACCTGCAATTGCTGCTGGCAATACAATTGTCCTAAAGCCAGCATCACAAACTCCCCTTTCTGCTCTATTTTTAGCTGAATTGATTGATCAAACCGCTTTACCTAAAGGTGCATTCAACGTTGTAACAGGTGGCGGTAAAACAATTGGAGACGCACTAGTGGAAAGTGACAAAGTGAAAATGATTACATTTACAGGTAGCCCTGCAGTCGGAAAAGGTATCCGTGATAAAGCAGGATTGAAAAAAGTAGCACTCGAACTAGGTTCCAACGCAGGATTGATTATAGACAAGAACGTGGATTTATCGCAGATCGTACCAAAATGTGTCATGGGCGCATTTTCAAACCAAGGGCAAGTATGTATTTCCTTGCAACGCACGTATGTAATGGATGAATTATTCGAAGAATTTATCCAACAATTTTCGTCATCTACAAAAGAACTTGTGATTGGAAATCCGCTAGAAGAAACAACAGACATAGCAGCCATGATCAATCCAGGTGAGCAGGAAAGAGCATTGAGCTGGGTACAGGAAGCAGTAGAGCATGGCGCGGAAATAATTGCGGGAGGCACTACTGAAAATGGTGTTTTCATGCCAACCATTTTAACAAATGTATCCCCCACTTCAAAAGTTTCCTGTCAGGAAGTCTTTGCACCAATCGTTGTTGTAAACCGAATTACTTCTATTGAAGAAGGTATTCACGCTATCAACGATTCAAACTATGGTTTACAAGCTGGTATTTTTACGAACGATATCCAAACAGCCTTTAAAGCTTCTAAAGAATTAGAAGTTGGAGGTGTAATGATTAACGATATCCCAACGTACCGTATCGACCAAATGCCTTATGGCGGAGTAAAAGAAAGCGGTACAGGTAAAGAGGGCCTAAAGTATGCAATACATGAAATGACTGAAACCAAACTAGTAGTTTGGAATCAACAATAGGGAGTGTTAAATATGTCTGAAAAAATTACATTACCTCCAGTTAGTTATACTGGATGGGGTTCACTTTCTCATCTATTAGAAGAAGTAAATCGCTTTAATTCAAAAAAAATTCTCGTTATTACGGACCCTTTTTTAAAGGAGATTGGCTTAACTGATCAAGTAGTTGCTCCACTTGAAGAAGCAGGTTACGTGATGGAAATATACACAGAGGTTGTACCAGAGCCACCTTTAGCTATTGGTGAAAAACTAGTCGCTTACACTCGTGACAATGAATTTGATATGGTTATCGGAATTGGCGGCGGAAGCGCACTAGACTTAACAAAGCTTGCAGGTGTGTTAGCAGCACATGACGGGAACGTTGCAGATTATTTAAATTTGACTGGCACAAAAAAAGTGACAAAAAAAGGGCTCCCTTCTATCTTAATCCCTACTACATCGGGGACTGGTTCAGAAGTGACAAATATTTCTGTTCTATCTTTGGAAACTACAAAAGACGTAGTAACACACGACTATTTGTTAGCAGACGTGGCAATTGTCGATCCTGCTTTAACTATTTCTTTACCACCAAAAGTTACTGCTGCAACTGGAGTAGATGCATTAACACATGCAGTAGAAGCGTATATTTCTAAAAACGCTAGTCCTATCTCGGATGCATTGGCGCTACAAGCAATTCGTTTAATCAGCAACTCAATTAGAACTGCTGTATCAAACGGCGAGGACAAGCAAGCTCGAACTGATATGAGCTATGGAAGTTACTTAGCAGGTCTCGCTTTCTTCAACGCAGGTGTTGCGGGTGTTCATGCATTAGCCTATCCAATCGGCGGACAATTCCATGTTGCACATGGGGACTCAAATGCCGTTTTACTTCCATATGTAATGGGCTATATTCGCCAAAGCTGTGAAAAACGAATGAAAGATATATTCGAAGCGATGGGCTTTAGCTCTACAAATCTATCTCAAGAAGAAGCATCTTATAAATGTGTAGCGGAGTTGAAACGTCTTGTAGAAGATGTGAACATTCCATCTACTTTAAAAGGCTTTAACATTACAGAAGATGCAATAGATAGCTTAACTAACGATGCCGTCGAGCAAAAACGCATCCTTGCTCGTAGCCCAATGCCCTTATTAAAAGAAGACATTTATACGATATATAAAGCAGCTTTCGATGGGGTAGTTGTAGAGAAATAATAAAAAAACTGGAGCGCTAATTGCTGCTCCAGTTTTTTTATTATGTTCGGTACTGTTATTGCTGTTGTATAGATGGAATAGTATCCGTTGGAGGAGCTACTATAGGTCAAAACGATAACATTTTGCACCTTCCATGCCACCTAGTTTATTTTCTTCCTCAATATCTCTTACAAATCCATAATACTCATATAATTGAATGGCTTTTATCATTGGATCGCCCGTAAACAAATAAATACTTTTCGCATTTTTTTCTTTTGCATAATCTACACAAGCATTTAATAATTTTTGTGCAACTCCACGTCCTCTAGCATTCGGATGAACTCCCAATAAACGTATGAAAGGTGCATTAATATGAACGGGGTGCCCCGAATATGCTTTTTCAGCCGTTTCCCCTAGTATTTCCTGGTCGTCTCTCGCAATTAATATTCGATCCACATCCGTACTATCCAAAGAAGTAATAATATCTTTTAAGTAGCTCTCCCAAAATTTAGGGTCATCGAAACCATTTTCATATTGTTGGTAACTCTCTATCAATAGTTTCTGAACTCTTGCTTTATCGGCTTCTAGTAATTCTTCTACAACGATTTCAGTAATCATTTAAACCCTCCTCTAAAATAATAAAATCAAACAATTAACCTAGTTAACAGGTCTGAATAATGTTATTTTAGATTAACACCGAACTTTTACAATAACAACTCCTTAACTAATAGAAGTTTTCTATTAATAAGCCATCATTTTAATCAAAAGGTTTTGATATTTACACTTGTTTAACTGATACTTTGTTATTCATAATGAATGGCCGATGTGTTCAAAGTAACTTAGCGAATAGAACATGGATGCGCTCTTACCGCCTAAAGCGCGCATCCTAAAAATAACCCTTATTACAGCGTCATTTTATTAGTGCAATTTTTTTTAAGACAATTTTGTATTCTTTCGCATCATTACATATCAACTATGAAGTATAGCCCGCTGTTCAAAAATGAAGCATGAAAAATATAAGACTGCAGATTTCACGTAATTTCACGCTTTATCTACAGTCTCCTAATAGTTATGTTTGTTTTATAAATTCTTCTACTATACTAGTGTATATTTCTGGTTGTTCTGTATGCACCAAATGGCCCGCAAAGGGAACGATTGCCACATGTACATTTTTATTAGCTTTTGGATATATTGTTGCACCAACCGTTTCGTGTGGGTTTCTTTCTCCAACGATGAATAGGACCGGAAAATCAAATTCGTGCATTGATTTAACATCATCGAATGGATACCAACCTTCATTTCTCCCCTTTAAAATGAATTGTTTCCAGTCGGAAGAATGTAATTGGTTAAAATAATTATTTGCTTCTTCGCTCTTCATTACATTCTTTTGAGAATCCACATCTTCTTTATGAAGCTCTAACCAATTATCCGGTTTCACTGGCGTAATTCCCGAAACAGTTAATGTGTAAAGTCTCTCAGGATATAGCTGAGCAAACTTAATAGCAACTAAAGCCCCCAATGAACATCCTACTAAATGGATAGCTTTTAGTTTATAATGTTCAATCGTTTCGAATAGATCTCTCGCAGAATCCTCGAAAAAATTTTGTATATCATTCGAAATAGATTGCCCGTGTCCTCTTAAATCCGGTGATAAAACTTGAAAATCTTTACTGAAATACTCTCTTTGAAACTCAAAGTCTGTCAATCCTGTCTGTAGACCAGTATGTAAAAACACGATTGGTTCCCCATTACCTCTAGTACGTGTATGTAGTATCACTTTCCCACCCCTAATTTAACTTAAGTGCGCCTGATTATTTAAAAATCTAATAACTCTCACATTCTCTTTAATCTCCAATAAATGTATACCCGTATCTCCAGTAGCATATACAAAATTACTGGTATTTGACTGCTGAAGAAATGCTTTAAGAAATTGGGAGATTAGTCCACCATGAGAGACAATCGCCACCCGCTTGTACTCTTGGTATTCATTTGTTATTTTATGAAATATCCTTTCTGCTCGAAAACGAAATTCCAACTCTGATTCTCCATTCTCAATCGGAATATGAGCAGGTCTTCCATTGGGAGGTAAGGGATATTTAATAGCAGCCACTCTTGAAAGTCCAGCAAGTACACCATTATTAAATTCCATTAAGTCTTTATCCTCGATTAATACACATCCTACTTCTTCTTGAAGTGTTAAGGCTGTGCTTTTCGCTCTTTTTAATGGGCTTGATAAGATAATGTCTGGAGGAAAGTGTGTTGCTACAAAAGCGGCCATTTTCTTTGCTTGTTTCTCTCCTAGATCGGTTAAAGAAAAATCCGCTCTTCCCTCATGCACACCTAACAAGTCTGCTTCTGATTGGCCGTGCCTTATTATTAGTAATTCCAAGTATTCCACCCCTGTGTAAGTGCCAACTTCACTAGCGACTCTTCTAAATAATATATAACAAAATTATACGCTAGTCCTAATTAAAAATTCCAATACTTGTTAAAAATAATCTAGTTTCCCATATAAATGACCGTTTGATATGATTATCAAACGGCCTTAATATGTTGTATTAAATTATTTAACGTAAAATAATCCGCCATTAATAATTTCTATTTTTATCCTAGGCTCGTATTGTTCTTGTAGTGCTTTTTTCTCCATCTCATAACATTCCGGTTTAACGGTAACCCCTTCATAGAAATATTCTAGTACTTCCAAGTCCTTTTGCCATCTTTGTTTCGCTTCTTCCGCCCAAGTGTGATCATCCTGTTGTATGAGATGATCAATAATCTCTTCTAATCGTTCAAGTGCACGGAGTGGTTTGATAATATAAGGTAGGTTAAATGTATTTTGAGACGAAGTTGTTTCTAATTCAAGTCCTGTTAGCGATTCCTGAAAATGATCGATAATACTACCGGTCATCAAGTTTATGCCTAAAGAATGAAGCATTTCCTTCGTTTGATCACAGTAATACGATATTTTATAATTTACTCCTAACCAAGGAGTTAATATCGTTCTTGCCTCTGTGTTATCTATTTTCTCATACATATGCACAAATGAACCCATCCGTCTGGTTGTTTGAAAAATTTGATTTAGTCTGGGAGAACCAAAGTGGACAACCTCCCCTTTAATCTTTTCAACAAGCTTATTTTGATCTGTAATTAAGGTTAGTTGAGCTGGACATGGCACCCCGTTTATACTTTCTAGGTATTGCCAATAATAGGGGCGATTCATAATTTTTTTATCCATATCTACCGTTAATTGGACCGTCATGTAATAATCATGGTTTTGGATGATTTGACAGTTATTTTCCGTAAAAAATTTCTGTAAATAACGGTGAACTTCTTGTGGGTACATACACATCCTCCCCTCCTTCCTTATCAAGAATCAGCTTATATGGTTTTTTTAAAAGTAGATAAAATGTCATCTAACTCACCTACGGCTTTTTCAAATACATCAATTTTTACATACAACAAATCTAATATATTCTTCTCAATTGTGTTATCGATGGCTAAGTTATATATATGGACGTCGTGTTCCTGCCCTAAACGATGGACACGCCCAATTCGCTGCTCTAACTTCATCGGGTTCCAGGGAAGATCATAATTGATGACATGGTGACAGAACTGTAGGTTAATACCTTCTCCTCCAGATTCCGTCGCAATCAATACTTGTGCTTTTTCTTTAAATAAATGCTTCATCCAATCTCGCTTCGATTTGTTAAACTTTCCGTTAAAGGGAACGCTTGTAATGCCTTTAGATTGTAAGTACCATTGTAGATAAACCTGGCTCGCTCTATATTCTGTAAAGACGATGACCTTATCATTTGCCTTTGAAATGATTTCATACACCTTTTCTGCTTTCGAATTTATTTCCAATTCACTAAGTTTTTGAATGATTTCTTCTATATAACTAATCTCTTCTGGTTCCGTACATTTTTGAAGCATTTTATTTAACGTCAAATAGGTTGCTTCCTTACTGCTACACATTTCCTTTTGCAGCGTGATCATAGAAAAAGCACCTGAAAAAATTGGCGAAATATTTTTAAGCTCTAAAATCATGTCGTACACTTCTTTTTCCTCTTTGGAAAACTGAATAGGAATAATTTCAACTTTTCGATTTGTCCATTCAATTCCAGTATCATGTCTTCTATTTCGCACCATAACTTGATTGACCAATTCTCTTAAATATTCATCGTGCTCTAAGTTATGTTTGCTCGCAGAGAACTCCGATTGAAAGGTCTCATAATTACCAAGATGTCCTGGTTTCAGTAAAGAAATAAGATAAAAAAGTTCAAAGATATCATTTTGAATTGGTGTAGCAGTTAACAATAAGCAGAATTTTTTCTTTAAACCTTGGACAAATTCGTAAATTTTTGTTTTATGGTTTTTTAATTTGTGCGCCTCATCAATAATAATCATGTCATAATCCTGCTCATAGATAAGTTCTTTATGTGGGCTTTTCTTGGCGGTATCCATACTCATTACCACTACTTCATAATGATCTAATGAATAATTTTTTTTATAAGCAATAGCGGGGATGTAAAATTTATAATTTAACTCTTCAATCCATTGATTAATAAGTGACGCTGGAGCTAAGATCAACGCTTTTTTTACAAGTCCCCGTATAAGATACTCTTTTAATATCAAACCCGCTTCAATGGTTTTACCAAGTCCCACCTCGTCTGCAAGAATCGCTTTTCCATTCATCCTTTCGATGACCGTTTCCGCAACATCTAATTGATGATTAAGGGGTGTTAAATTAGGTAAGTACTTAGGAGATTGAAGACCTAAAAAATCTGTAATCAGATTAGCCTTCATCACTTCGTAACTCATATTGTATAATGTCCAATTATCCCAAGGTTCACGATTTTCCAATCTATCTATAAAGCCTTCTTTCCACTCAGACGACCTTTCTATTATCATGAATATCACCTCATGTAACTTTCTTCTTTCTGTTAGATTGTCCAAAAAAGAAGTACCTATGTTTTTTAAAATGAAATAACTTCGAGAATTAAAAAAGATGGAGAATTTCTCCCCATCTTTTTACTAATATTATGAATAACCGTTTTTTCGTGCCTTGGCTTCATCTAAAATTTCTTTTCGAAAACCTTCAAGACTCTCTTCACGTCGTGCATTCTTCTGTTTAATTGCCTCTCGTTCATTGCCATCAAGATAAGGCATTAATTCTTCAGCTGCTTCCATATTATCTTTTGTATTTTTCACCATATCTTGAAGCTTTTCTACATTATCTGAACGATCATCTGGCTTTGGAATGTTTTTACTCATTTTAGTTCCTCCTTTTTTTTAATAAGGTCATACAAAAATTATAGTCCCCAATCCTACTAAAACTATTCAGTAACATAATTAATACAAAAAATTGGTTATAAATAAAATGAATTAAATTAACAATTTGGGAGAAGATAGAAGAGGAAAAATACTAGAAAAAGAGGCGAAGACGACATGTCGATGGAATGGTTTAACAGAGTAACTAGTGAGCTTCAGGAACAATTGGAATCCATTTGTGAGGAATATGACAAAAATGGACATATGAGTGTAAATCAGGCTTCCAAACATCCACGAATTGAATTTTTTGTCGAAACAGATAAGGATGAAAGAGAATATTTCTATACTCTGCTTTTCGACCCTCATAATGAAGAATTTTACGAAGAAAGTTTTGATACAACAATTCAACAACCAACAAGAATTATTTTAGATGACATTACGGATATAATTGAAGCCATTCATGAAAGCTTTCATGAATTTATAGACGATGATGACTATGACGATGAGGATTTTGATTTGGAAGAGGAATACGAAGTGCTAGATGGTGAAATTACTCTTGAAGAAATTGACGTTGAATGGGAAACTCCAGAAGTTACTGCTTTCCAAATTGAGGATAAGATTGAAGTTACTTATCAATTTGGTATAGACAGCGCTAACGGTGATGGTGTTTTGCGAAGAGTTAACCGAATCTGGACAGAAGACTCTGAGTTCTTTGAAGACGAAAGTAATTTCTCCTTTAAAAAAGAAGAGGGAAGTACGATTATCGCTATGATTGCCAGCCACTTGGATAAAATGGTTGGATATGAAGAAATTATTAACGAATAAACTTAAGGGCATATCTTTATAGAGATGCCTCAGACTGTAGACAAACTCAAAGAAATTTGAAACTGTCTATAGTTTTTTTATTTACAATACATAGTAAGAAATCGTCGATTTCCGTTTCAGGCGCTACGCTTTCCACGGGCACGGCCTCAGCCTTCTCCCTCGCTACGCTCAGTCCGGGTGCTTCGGCTCGCGCTGTTCCCGTAGGAGTCTTCGCGCCTTCCACTCCAATCGACTAGTGTTGGCTAATTTAAAAAGTGTTGAGTTTCTAAATCTTCTAAGAGGTAAATTGCGGTATTTCAGTATGAAAACCAAATCCTAAAAACCAGCGATACGCCATATTCGTTTCGATTCTCTTTTATTGTTTGGCGCATCGAATGGATGCCAAATGTATATGGAATAAAGCAATTAGTTTTCTCTTTTGTATTTATTTTAAAAAAACATTGCTTTTATTAGGAAAAATAAATTATAATATAATATGTCGCTAATAATTGATAGTAATACTTACCGACATTAATACGGAGGAATACCCAAGTCTGGCTGAAGGGATCGGTCTTGAAAACCGACAGGCGGGTCAAACCGCGCGGGGGTTCGAATCCCTCTTCCTCCTCCATTTTTAACTAATTACTAGTATTTGTGGTATACTTAAATAAGTAAGTATATTATTATCGCGGGGTGGAGCAGTTCGGTAGCTCGTCGGGCTCATAACCCGAAGGTCACAGGTTCAAATCCTGTCCCCGCAACCAAATGGTCCCGTGGTGTAGCGGTTAACATGCCTGCCTGTCACGCAGGAGATCGCCGGTTCGATCCCGGTCGGGACCGCCATTTAATTTATTATAAGATTCATAGAAGCAAACAGAGATATCTGTGGCTTTGTACATATTAAATTGAAGCTTAGTACAAACTTAATAGAGATTTAGGATAAGCAAGCAAATCGAGGAAGCAATCGAACGAAAGAAGGAGCGTACTCAAGTACGTGACTGAATGAGTGAGTGCAGCTGACAAAGAGTTGCGCAGCTTAGCGTAAATCGATTAGAGATTTGGAATAAGCAAGTAGCTCGAGGAAGCAATTGAGTGAAGAAAGGCGCGTACTAAAGTACGTAACTGACTGAACGAATGCAGCTGACGAAGAGATACGTAGCTTAGTGCAAATCGAAGAGGCTCAGTAGCTCAGTCGGTAGAGCAAAGGACTGAAAATCCTTGTGTCGGCGGTTCGATTCCGTCCTGAGCCACCATAATTACGCGGGTGTAGTTTAGTGGTAAAACCTCAGCCTTCCAAGCTGATGATGAGAGTTCGATTCTCTTCACCCGCTCCAATATTATCTTTAGTGAATAAAAAATACATATAATAACCCATCCGAGAATTAATCAAGGATGGGTTATTTTTTATAGTTATAAAATAGTCCTACTAATGGGAGGCACTCATAAACTCTTCAAGTTATCTCTTAGCGAGTATGTGCCCCGTTGATTTTCGTTCAAGGCGGGCGCTTTCCGCCGGCATGAAACGAAAATCAACATTTGTATACTCCCTTCTAATGGAGGACTTTATTTAAAATAATTATTTTGAAGGGATACTTTTTCCCTTGCTTACATAAACTTGATTCAAGATTAGTGCACCTAACATTTGAATAATAGTCTTCACGATAATTTGACCCAAAATAGCGGCTGGTACGGCTTCCCAAGGAAGTATATTAGCCCCTAGTGGACTCAACCCAATTATAACGAAAATGACAGAATCAAGAAATCCACCAACGATTCCGCTATAGAACACACGCCAAGCCATTGGTAGTTTCAACCGAGAGTAAATCTCCGTATCAGCTGTTTCAGCGACAACAAATGAAAGTGCCGATGCTACCACAATCAATAGTGTATCACCAAGTATGAATGAAACTATTGCAGATAATGCTAAAGCTATAAAAATAAATAAATACGTCTTTGCTCTACCATATTTATTTTGCACAAGATCTCGGAAAATGAAGGTTGCTCCAATTAATAGAGTTCCCATAGGAACGATAAACATCCCAAATTGTAATGGTGCAAAAGCTGCCGTTACCACGTTAGCTGTGACAATAGATAATAAATAGAATAATATTCTCATGATGTTACTCCTCAAGTTAATTTTAATACAGTTTTTTTACCGCCCACTATACCCCTCTTTTATTTCCCCATACAAGAGCATGTAACTGTGGCAGAACTTTGACGTCTTTTAATTCCGCATCTGCTATCACCCTATCAATCAGAGCTTGGTACTTCTCTAATAAATGGCTGATTAGTCGAGGGTTATCAGTCGTTGTGATATCGTCATTTCCTACTTGTAGGTAAAAAGGAATCGTCGGGTATCGACGGTGAACTTGCTTGGCATATTCATAATCCTCTTGATTGAAAACGACTATTTTAAGAGATATATGCTGCTCGCTATTTCGAATTTTAAGTTTTCCAATGATATCCGAGAGCACCGAAAAGTCCGTAGTCATTCCAGAGCTTGGCGGTTTTGGTGAAATCGTCAGTTCATCGATTTCGTATAACCATTCCTGCCATCTGCTTCCCTGTGTCTCTACTCCAATTTTTATGTCGTTTTCTTTTAATAGAGCAATGAGTGCATCCAAGTTACGAAGGAGTGCTGGGTTTCCTCCTGAAATCGTGACAAATGAAAAACCACTACCCCCAAGACGTTTCAACTCTGACCAAATCTCATCTGCTGTCATTTGGACAATAAGATGTTTGCCGCTACCATCCCACGTAAAAGATGAATCACACCAGGAACAGGAATAGTCACAGCCGGCAGTCCGTACAAACATGGTCTTCTGTCCCACTACCATTCCTTCACCTTGAATAGTTGGTCCAAAAATCTCCATAACAGGTACCTTACTCAACTTCCATCCACTCCCGTCTCACTTCAGCATAGCTTGTCGGAGTTTCATACAATCTGATAAATTCTACACGCGCACCATTATACCGTTCTGCTTCAAACAGTGCTTCAGCCAGCTTTTCGTAAATCCAAACAACGATGTTCTCTGCTGTCGTATTCATCGATGGAAGAGTCTCATTTAAATAACGATGATCCAAATCAATTTCTATTTTTTGTTTCCATATTTCTTTTATATCGCCAAAATCAATCATCAAGCCGCGATCATCCGTGTATCCACTTACCCCTAAAACAGCTCGATATGTATGGCCATGTAGATTTTTACATTTCCCCTCATAGTTATGTAAATGATGGGCAGCATCAAAGGTAAATTCTTTACTTACGAGAACACGCTTTGAATGATACTTTAATTGGCTCATTTGGATATCTTCATTTATTTTTTGGAGCCTCTCGACAATTCTAAAATTAGACATGCCTTAGGACTCCTTTTTGAAGCTTAAATACTCATCAAGCCCTTTTTTTCGCAGCTTACACGCTGGGCATTCACCACAGCCATCTGCTTTTATACCGTTATAGCATGTTAATGTTCTTTCCCTAACAAACTCAAGTGCCCCCAGCTTATCCGCAAGTTCCCATGTCTGTGCCTTGTTCAGCCACATCAGCGGTGTATCAATTACAAAGGAAGCATCCATTGATAAATTCAACGATACGTTCAAGGATTTAATAAAAATATCTCGGCAATCAGGATATCCGCTAAAATCTGTTTCACAAACCCCAGTCACGATATGCTTCGCTCCTACTTGGCTTGCTAAAACTCCTGCAAATGAAAGGAAGAGCAGATTTCGACCAGGCACAAAAGTGGATGGCAGCTCCCCTTTTTCTCCGTCTTCTACCTTAATGTCATCTCGAGTCAAAGCATTTGGAGCAAGCTGATTTAAGAGCGACATATCAAGAATGTGGTGCTTGATACCAAGATCCTTTGCTATCTCCTTTCCACATTCTATTTCCAAACTATGCCTCTGCCCATAATCAAAAGTCACTGCTTCAATGTCTTTAAAACGTTCTTTTGCCCAGAACAGACAAGTGGTACTGTCCTGACCTCCGCTAAACACAATGATTGCTTTTTCCTGTTTCATCTTCTGTAAAACTCCCTTTTAACGAAAAAACAGCACCCTAAAAAGAATGCTGTTTTCTTCTTAGTTTTTTAAAGAGGGTAGCTAAAAACCTCTTCCTTCATATGGAGGACTATACAATTCCTCGTTTATCGATTATCTATTTTTTCTGGGTAGAGATCATGGTTCATCAAACGATAATTTGCCATCTCTTCGTATTTGGTACCCGGTTTCCCATAGTTGCACCATGGATCAATCGAGATTCCCCCACGAGGTGTGAATTTTCCCCAAACTTCAATATACCTAGGATCAAGTAATTTAATTAAATCGTTCATGATGATGTTGACGCAATCTTCATGGAAATCACCATGGTTTCTAAAACTAAATAAGTATAATTTTAGCGACTTACTTTCCACGATCTTTTTATCCGGTACGTATGAAATATACATTGTCGCAAAATCCGGCTGATTTGTAATCGGGCATAAACTAGTGAACTCTGGGCAATTAAATTTTACAAAATAATCACGATTGGAATGAAGATTATCTACTGACTCCAGTACCTCAGGTGCATATTGAAATGCATACTGTACACCTTGATTTCCTAACAGTGTCAAATCCTTTAAACTTTCTTCATGATTTCGGCTAGACATAATAAAAAACCTCCTTATTAAATTCACCTTGGCGTATTTCATCCAGAATTTTAATCGTGCTTTCTCGATTGAAAATCTATGATATCGCCAGAGGCTTTTCACTTTATACAACTGGCGTTTGTACGCAGCTTAATATATTGTGAAGTGTTTCCCAACACTTTATCAAGAGAGGCATTCGTAACTTTTCTATAAAACCTATACTATATAAAAACACAAAAAGCCACGTCCAAATATGGACATGGCGAATAGTCATGTATCCATAGTTTTTTATAGAGGGTATCAGCTATGAACCTCTCCCGATCAAGTTCGGGTACTTATCTATAATATAGAATGCTTTCGTAATCGTCAAATAGATATTTATAGATTACAAGATGAGAATCTATAGAAGAAATGTGGTTATAATATTTGAGTTTTAACCGATAATCTCTTATTAAGAGATTATCAACTTTTTTAAAATTATCTTCTAAATGTATGTATAAATTCCAATTAGATTGACTATATTGTTAATAGATTACAAGATTCAAGGAGGAATAGAAATGAAGAGTCCAATAGATTTACCAGAACAATTACCAGAAACTTTAGATGAGTTATTGACTTTGTTATTACAAACGATTATCGCTTAGGAGAGATTTTATATTAAGATTGAAACTTGGAAACATAGTAAAGTAGAGATTTCTACTTGTATCAGGTAGATATCTCTACTTATTTTCTATTCTACTAAACTCTTGTGCTGCAACTCTGAATTTCATTTCCCCTATACTTTTATTCCACATTATTATATTTAGCTTTCTTTACAATGCTCCTTAAGTCCATTAGACTTTTATCGACAACATGCTTAAATCTTTTTAGCAGGTGTATACTTAGCGTATCGTTTCAAGGAGGAGTTATTCATGCACAACATTCAAGATATTTTAGAAGCTAGAGATTTTATTATGAGCAAGACGGACAATCGTCCTGTAATCGGATTGATTCTCGGTTCTGGTTTAGGAACGCTTGCCGATGAGATTAAAAACTCAGTCGTAATCCCTTATAGCACGATTCCACACTTCGCAAAGTCGGAAGCAATCGGGCATGCGAACGAACTTGTTATTGGAGAACTAAACGGAAAAATAGTAGCAGCAATGAAAGGCCGTTTTCATTATTATGAAGGTTACACTTTGGATGAAGTAACATTCCCAGTACGTGTAATGAAAGCGTTAGGTATAGAGAATATCATTATTACAAACGCTTGCGGTGCTGTTAATACAAATTTTAATCCAGGAGATTTGATGTTAATTACCGACCATCTTAATTTAGTTGGGACAAATCCATTAATCGGACCAAATAATGATGAATTGGGAACTCGTTTCCCTGATTTATCAAAGGTGTATAATATGGAGCTACGTTCTATTGCAACTAAAGTAGCGAACAAGTTAGATATGAACTTACAACAAGGTGTTTATGCTTGGTGGAGCGGTCCAACTTACGAAACTCCTGCAGAAATTCGAATGATTCGCACATTAGGAGCCGATGCTGTAGGTATGTCAACAGTACCAGAGGCTATTGTAGCAACACATGGTGGTATGAAGGTACTCGGTATTTCTTGCCTAACGAATATGGCATGCGGGATATTAGATCAGCCATTAAACCACGATGAGGTAATTGAGGTTGCAGGTAAGGTAAAAGTTAAATTTGTTGAATTAGTTAAAGGTGTTTTAGAAGAGATTTAATAGATATGGTTGTCCACTGAGTATAGTGACCTTGAGTCCGTTTTGGTTTCTAGGTAGCTTTGGACTTAACATTTATTACACCTTTTCCGAGAGAACGAGAGCTGATGGAAGTGACTTTGTCACTTTCATCGGCTCTTTTCTTTTCGGTTATCCTGTGGCTGATGTTTGTCCGTCGCTCCCCTTCAACCTTATTGCACTTGATGTTTTAGGTTGGGGGAATGAAAGAATAAAAACTCTCTAAGAATTGAGAAAGTAGCCGAAGATGCAATTTCGGCTACTTTTTCGCCTTTTATTTTAGATACACTTACTTTTATCAATAGGAATTATTACTTGATACACATTAATCACAAAACAGCTTTTATGTTCACAACATTATTACAACCTGCTTTCAAAAACTACTTAAGAAATGTATATTTTCTGTTAGAATGAATGTAGTTATGTGAATATATTAGAACTGGAATGGTGAACAAACATTGAAAACATTTAAGAAAATGTACATTGAAATTACAAGCGTATGTAATCTGGCTTGTAGCTTCTGTCCTCCAACAAGTCGAAAGGCAAATATCATTAAACTTGATGCATTTAACAACATACTAGATCAGATTAAAGACCATACGAAATATATTTATCTTCATGTCAAAGGGGAACCCCTTCTGCATGCTAGAATCGATCAATTACTGGACGCTGCACATGCGAAAGGATTTAAAGTAAATATCACGACAAATGGGACGCTTATTAAAAAGAATCGTGAAAAACTACTAGGCAAACCTGCATTACGCCAAATCAACTTCTCCTTACATAGCTTTGATGGTCATGAAGGTTCAGAGAATCGCGAAAAATACTTAGGAGATATTTTGGAATTCGTGCGTGATGCCAAGGAGCATAATACGATTATTTCTTATCGACTATGGAATTTACAAAAAGAAGCTGAATCCGATTTGGCTCATCGAAGAAACCGAGAAACATTAGAAATCTTAGAAAATGAATACAACCTAGATTACAAAATCGAAGAAAAAGTACAACCAGGAAAAGGTATTAAAATTGCACAGAACGTTTATCTAAACCAAGACCATGAATTTCAATGGCCTAGCTTACAAGCACCAGAAGATGATGGAAAAGGATTCTGCCATGCTCTTCGGAGTCAAGCAGCCATTCTTGTTGACGGAACCGTTGTCCCTTGCTGCCTAGATGGAGAAGGCGTCATCAATTTAGGTAATATCAATAAAACCCCCTTCTCAGAAATTATCGAAAGCGATCGAGCAAATGCCCTCTATGATGGATTTACGAGAAGAGAAGCTGTGGAAGAAATGTGCAGGAAGTGTGGATATAGACAGAGATTTGGAGTTTAGAGATTTCTTAAATAATATTAAAGACAAAAAGTAGCCCTCAGTCGAGATACCTCGATTGCAGGGCTATATCCATATAAAACAACTTCTTTTCATCTGTGTAAGCCATCTAACCCATATCGAACCTACAAAGAAAACTAGTAACAAGTTATTAATCTATTCATTTGAAATACCTATATACTTTTTCTAATTTTTTCTCTTCCACTTAATATTTCCATTAATATTGATGTATTTTGCTGCTCATTACTCTAAAATCAGCTATGATACATTTATAAATTAAATTTAGGGAGATAAAAAATGAAGAAGTCAGTCCATGTTGTTGGTGCAATTATCGAAAATGATAACAATGAAATTTTTTGTGCTTTAAGAAGTCCCGAAATGTCCCTTCCGAATCTTTGGGAATTCCCAGGTGGTAAAATTGAAACTGGAGAAACCCCGGAGCAAGCATTACATCGTGAAATAAAAGAAGAATTTGATTGTGCAATTGAGGTTGGTCAGAAGGTCGAAGATACAACATATGAATATGAAAAGTTTATCGTTAGATTAGAAACTTATAAAGCAAAACTATTAGAAGGTTTTCCTATCGCCACTGAGCATTCTGACACGAGATGGGTAACTCGTGAAAACTTACATAAACTTACTTTCGCACCAGCGGATATTCCAGCTGTTGAAAAAATCGTAAAAGAAAAGTAGAAGTTCGGAAAATTTGAATGAAATGACGTGATTTAAATGGAACAACTTATCCATAAAATGAAGAATTCATTACATAAGGGGTTTATTGATCAGAGTAATCCTGTATCAGGACAATTTAAACCTAAGCTACTGTCAAATAAATCCCACGAAAATGTTTTATCGACACTTCTTCAAGAAATGAAAACATGTGAAACCTTCATTTTTTCCGTTGCCTTCATTACTGAGGGTGGTCTAGCGACATTAAAAACCATGCTTTATGACCTTCAGCTAAAAGGTATCAAAGGTAGAATTCTAACGTCTACCTTTTTGAATTTTAATCAACCCAAAATGTTCAAAGAACTATTGAAACTAGAAAATGTGGAAGTCCGGCTAACTGGGGTTAAAGGATTCCACTCTAAAGGGTATATATTCGAACATATAGACTATTATTCTTTAATAGTCGGGAGTTCTAACCTAACCGATAGTGCCTTAAAAGCTAACTACGAGTGGAATGTCTATTTAACTTCTTTAGAAGGTGGGGAAATCATTCATCACTTTAAAAACCAATTTGAAGAGGCTTGGAACGAAGCAATTCCTTTAAATATAGATTGGATTAATCACTACAATCTAATGTACGAACAGCAGCCTTTCATTAAACAAGCAGGTACAAATGTATTACAAGTAAACTCTCAGTATTTAACAAACCAATTAGCTGATAGTCTCGCTATTCAACCAAATAAAATGCAAATTGATGCCCTGGCACAGTTAAAAACTCTTCGTGCAACAGGCGCTAAAAAAGGCTTAATTATTTCAGCTACTGGTACCGGAAAAACGTACTTATCTGCATTCGATGTACGGAACTTCGCCCCTAAAAAAATGCTCTTTGTGGTTCATAGAGAACAAATATTAAAGAAGGCGCTTCAAGATTATCGAACAATACTAGGTGGTAATCCAGATGATTTTGGTATACTTTCTGGAAATTCGAAAGATACGAAAGCAAGATATTTATTTGCAACAGTTCAAACTTTATCTTCACAACGCTATTTACAACAATTCAATAAAGAAGAATTTGACTATATTTTAATAGATGAAGTACACCGTGCAGGTGCAGCTTCTTACCTCAATATTATTAATTATTTTGAACCTGAGTTTTTACTAGGTATGACAGCTACTCCTGAACGTACAGATAGTTTTAATATTTTTGAACTGTTTGATTACAATATAGCGTATGAAATTCGATTGCAGGCTGCTCTTGAAGAAGAAATGCTGTGTCCATTTCATTATTTTGGCGTGACCGATTATGAGAGAGGCGGAGAAGTCATTGATGATACATCTACTCTACAAAGGTTGGTTTCAAATGAACGTGTCCATCATATTCTAGAAAAAATTAATTACTATGGCTATTCAGGGAAAAGGGTACGAGGCTTAATCTTCTGTAGTTCTAAAGAGGAAACACATGCTCTTTCTTCCATTTTAAATACCCATGGGTTAAACACTATTGCACTAACAGGTGATAATTCACAACCGGAAAGAGAAGATGCAATTAGTAAATTGGAGCGTTATGAACTCGATTATATTTTAACGGTAGATATTTTTAATGAGGGTATCGATATTCCATTTTTAAACCAAATCGTAATGCTTCGTCAAACACAGTCTAGTATTATTTTCATCCAGCAACTAGGGCGTGGTCTTCGCAAGCATAATGAAAAGGATTATGTAACTATCATTGACTTCATAGGTAACTATAAAAATAACTATTTAATTCCTATCGCCCTTTCTGGTGATCAATCCATGAACAAAGATAATGTCCGACGTAGAACTGTTAATACCGACTATATTCAAGGAGTTTCAACAATTAATTTTGAAGAAATTGCTAAGAAACGTATTTTTGATGCTATTAATAACACAAATTTATCAACTTTAAAAACATTGAAAGATTCATATTCAGAATTGAAGAATCGTCTTGGCAGAATACCGGCAATGTATGATTTTATTGAACAAAATTCCATAGACCCGGAAGTCATTACTGGTTATTCAGAAAATTACTATGCATTTCTATCGAAAATGAAGGAAGAAATCCCCTCACTAACAGAATACGAAATATCTGTTTTAACAATGTTTTCTCAAGAACTTATTAATGGAAAAAGAATTCATGAAATATTGTTAATCCAAAATTTAATAAAGAAAAGTGAAATATCTAAAGTAGATTACCTAAAATTATTAAAGGATTTTGGAACTTATCTTAACGAAGAAACTATTAAATCTGTAGAAAACCTACTCTCATTAAATTTCTTTGTGACAACTGCTAAGAAAAACTATGGATTGAAGTCAATTATAATCTTTGAAAATGGTAAATATAAGCTAAACAATGAACTACAGAAAAGTATTGAAAAAGATTCATTTAGATTAATGTTAGAAGATATAATTTTGTGTAGCCTTGAAAAAAACAAAAAATACAATCTACAAACCCCATTTACAATGTACGAAAAGTATTCTAGAAAAGATGTATGTAGACTCTTAAATTGGGATAGTAATGAAGAAGGTACTTTAAATGGTGGCAGAGTTAAAATGAATACCTGTCCTATTTTTGTAAACTATCATAAAGCTGAAGAAGACGATTCAGAAGTTAAATATATGGACGAGTTTTTATCACCAGATATTTTTAAATGGTGTTCAACAAAGAATAGAAAAATTACAGCTAAAGATATTGCTCCTATAGTGAATTCCTCTGAAGCTAATATCGCTGTTCATTTGTTTGTTAAAAAACATAATGGTGAGGGTAAAGATTTCTATTACCTCGGAGAAGTTACTGTTGATTCTAGTAGTGCACAAAACGATAGTCTTGTAGACAAAGGAAAAACTTATAGTGTCGCTACTATGAGTATGTACCTTAAAGAACCAGTACAATCTGACATTTATCATTATTTGGTTGAAGAATGACACCATAAGATCTTATTGGAGTATCTACATAAGCTTTAGCTGGTAGATACTCCTTTTTGTTAACCGTTCGCCTCTTTTATTGTTAAAACTTACTTTTTATACAAGACTATAAATTTTATCATTATCAAATCCCTCATCATAATGCCACGATTGATTTTTAATACTCCACAAATCGGAGATGACAGAATTCCTGATGTACTTTCAAACTCTTCAAAGAAATCCTCACTCAATCATCAATATCTCCCGAATATCCTCTTCACTCATACTCCCCAACACATCCTGCCCTGAATGTAAGACTTCATCAATAAGACTCATCTTTTTCTGTTGGAGTTGATTAATTTTCTCTTCAATAGTGCCTTTTGCTACTAGGCGGATGATGTTTACTTCGTTTTTTTGTCCCATTCGGTGGGCGCGGTCTGCGGCTTGTTGCTCGACTGCCGGATTCCACCAGAGATCGTAAAGGATGACTGTGTCTGCACCGGTTAAATTCAAACCTGTGCCCCCCGCTTTTAATGAGATAAGGAATAGATTTCCTTCACCCTCATTAAATCGATTGGCCATTTCCACACGATCGGCAGGTGGGGTTTGGCCATCTAAGTAAAAGTAAGGAGTGCCTTGCCGAATCAGTTGCCTTCTGATAATGCCGAGCATTTGGGTGAACTGTGAAAAGACGAGTACTCGTCTACCTGACATTCGACATTCTTCTAGGATTTCCATCAGCTGCTCAAATTTTGCTGAGCTTCCGTTATAGCCCTCCACAAACAAACCTGGATGACAGCATAATTGTCGCAGCCTTGTTAGTCCGGCTAGAAATTGTATGCGGTTCTTTTGGAAAGTCCCTTTTTTCAAGTGTTTTAAAGCATCTTGTTTAAGTTCTGCCAAATAAGTGGCATATAATTTTTTTTGCTCCAATTGCAACTCTGTGTATAGAATCGTTTCTACTTTTTGGGGTAGTTCTCTCAAAACATCCTTTTTCATTCGACGTAGAATAAATGGACGTACCCGTTTCGCTATATCTTCTCTACTTAATTCACTATAGACTCTTCTGTTTGGCAAAAGGCCTGGAAACACAACGTTGAATATAGACCAAAGCTCGTCCAATGAGTTCTCTATTGGAGTTCCAGTCAGTGCAAATCGGTAATCCGCTTGTATCATTTTCACCGCTTTAGCTGTCTTGGTCACTGGATTTTTAAAAGCTTGGGCTTCGTCCAAAAAGAGAGTATGAAAAGTTCGGTTTTTGTAGAGTTCTGTATCCATTCGTAATAAAGGATAAGAAGTGATTATTACATCTCCTTCTAAAGATGCTTCCCATAATTTACTTCTTTCTTCTTTGTTTCCATCTATAACTTGGACATTTATATGTGGTGTAAATTTTTCTAATTCATTCTTCCAATTATAAACGAGCGATGCTGGAGAAATTACCAATACTGGTAATTTTCGCAGTCGCACTTTTGGGAGAACTGATTCAATATAAGCTATACTTTGTAATGTTTTACCAAGCCCCATATCATCTGCTAGAATCCCACCAAATTTATATTTAGCTAGCAGCTTGAGCCAATTGAAACCTACTTTTTGGTAATCTCGAAGTGTGGAAGTTAATGCTAAAGGTATTGTTGCATCCATTTCTTCGGGATTGTTTAAATTTTTCATTAGACTCGCAAAGTTTTCACCAGGGTCTACTAGATCACCTTGTTCCAAAGTATCAACCAATTGCAGCCCTTGAATTAATGGAATACGAATTTCATCATGGATATTATCAATAGATATCTCCATATCCTGGATGAAACTAGATAGTGCCAGAAATTCAGGTGTTTCTAACGATACCAAGTTACCGTTTGGAATTCTGTAATATTTACTTTTTTCTTCAATCGAAGCCATCAACTGTTGAATTTCTTTTTCTGGAATTCCTTTAAGATCGAATTTGAACTCCAACCAGTCCGTTCGTTCCTTCACTTCTACCTTTATTTTTGGACCTGTATATGCTTTTTGCACTCGCAATTTTACAGCTGTTGAAGCATAAATTTGAACCCATTTTTCCATACGACCAAGAACATGATACAAAAAGTGATACTCTGCTTCCTCATCGTACAAGTAAAATCCACCTGGCGTTTGTGTAAATGAATTTTCAAGGAGTAGTTGGATAATTTGCTGCTCCTTATTACGTTGACGTCTGATTCCAGGGAAATGGGTAAATGCTTCTTCCTTTTCTTCACATGGATTAATGAAGAAATCACCATAATGAAATTCCAATCCAGCGAGTAGTCTGTGCTTTACTCGATCCAGAAACAACTTGACCTTAAGTGGTGTCTCCCCCATTCTTTTCGAAACAGATTGACTAATATGCACATGTCCAAGCTTCATCAACCCTGGTATGACTGTTTCCATAAAGGTATCAATTTGGTTCTTTGCGATAAGGAGCTGGTTTTTCCCGGATTGATCCAACATTTCTTTTAACTCTGCAAGACGAGTACACTCTTCTGGTGCCAGCTTGTATAATATACCCTCTGAAAAAGCATAACCATAAGCCTTTAATACAGTTACTCGGTCAAGTCCTATCACATTCAGTTGATAGTCAGTCGTATTTCCTTCATCAAATTTAAAACTTAAAGGTAGCTCTTGCCCAAACTGAACCCCGTCATAAACGACTCCATCTTGCAAAAACCTTACATAAGGTGCATTTATGAATAAAGGTAGAAGCTGCTCCCAGTCTGTTGGAGAAATAACTAACAGGTCTTCTTGTAAGCTAGCAGTACTATTCAAGCGCTGGCTTTTCATTAAAAATTGAAGGACTTCATCGGTTTCTTTTGGAAAACTGAAGAATTGGTAATCATATATCAAGCCTGAGGCATATTCAAATGGTTCTCTTCTTCCCATTTCTTCGAGAAATTTCGTTATATTCGCGATATTATATAACGATTCTGAACCTATTCTCATTTGTATCCCAAACACATACTCCCCGACTCTCAGAAAGATCGGTCGGCATATAAACTCAACATGAAGTGTCTCTCTTTTATCAAAATGAAGTTGCTTACCAGTCGGGGGCAAAGATTTATTTCCAAATAAATTCAACATCTTATTCCCCAAATAATCATCTGATTGTTGCTTATCTTCGATTGCGATTAATGTCGCTGCTATATGTTGACAGTATGTTTTTAAAAAGCCTATTGGCGGGCATGTACAATTCGCTACTATAACCCCATCTGCATCTGCTTTCACCGTGATATTGAAATCTTCACCCGCTTTTACAGTGGCTTTGATTTCTGAACTATCCGCTTGAAAGGGTTGAAGCTTAACTTTTCCTGCATGAAAATATGCTTTACCCTTTTTAAAAGCAGTTTCTCCACATAATCTTTTGATTTTCTTTTCATTCATCGAAAAATTCATTTTTCTAATCCTTTCTCGATCGTCTATAATTTTTGCTAAACTCAATATCGGTCTACATTATAATATCTAATTCCATTTTATCATAATGGATAACATATGTTCTTTTTTGGGTTTTGATTTGAATATACAATACTAGTATTTATTATATTATGTCTAGGGAGTTGGAGTAGGGGTATTTAATTGAAACATACCTTTGAAACTCTTGTGTAAGGAGAAACTCAAATTATAAATGTTGCGATGGTTTTTTAATTGAAAAGCGGATAATAGTTGATTGGAGTGGAAGGCGGCGACTCCAGCCGGAATCGCATGAGCTGAAGACCCTGGACTGAGCGTCGCGAGGGAAGCGGCTGAAGCCATGCCGGCGGAACGCGTCCGCCTGGAACGGAAATTAACGGATCCAAAATAAGAATCGAATAAGTGAATAACATCGTGTTTGCCCAAGCGGCTCGTAGCCCGGCGGAAAGCTGCGGAAAACCCAACCTATCTTATATAAAAATAATTTCGAGGTAGTCTTCAGTTTGATTAATATCTAGTTTTTTCTCTAATGTCTTATATTTTATTAATCATATTTTAAATTTAACAATGAAAGTAGTGCCATTAGATCCCGTTTGAATCTCAATATTTGCATTATGACGTGCAGCAATGGCATAACATATACCTAGCCCTAAGCCAGTACCATTATCTTTTGTAGTATAGAATGGCGTGCCTAGTTTCTCTAATACTTCAGGCTGGATTCCTACACCTTGATCCTGCACTGCAAGTACCACCGTGTTTTCATCTTCCTTGTACGTACTAATAGACAGGGTTTTCCCTGCACACATTGCTTCTAAGCCGTTGCGGTATAAGTTTATTAGTAACTGCCGTATCTCATTTCGATTTAAAAATAATTTTGGGATGTCTTGTGTATGGAATTCAACAAATTTATTTTGATTTGATGCATCAACCTCTATTAAAGGGATAATATCATGGATAACTTCATTTAAATCTAACATCTTTAAATCGGATGTTCTTGTATTGCCCATTGAAAGAAACTCAGTAATGATTGAATTTGCACGGTCCAACTCTTCAATCATAATGTTTAAATAATCTTTATGCTTCTCAAAATCTTCTTCTTTTTTTATTAATTGCAAGAACCCTCTTACCGTCGTCATAGGGTTTCTAATCTCATGGCTAATACCTGCTGCCATTTGCCCGATTAAGTCTAGATTGGACAATCTTTTTAATTCCTTCTCATATTCCTTTTTTTCCGTTATGTCTTTTAATAGACAACAAATACCTTCGTCAAATGGATAAGCAACTACTTCATACCAATTATTGTTATATGGTGAAAGCATCTCGAAATTTACTGTTATACGTTGTGACATTGAACGATGAAGCTCTCTGTGAATATCCATTCCAACATTTTCCGAGAAAATTTCCCACATATTCATACCCAATACGTCATTTGCCTTTTTCCCTTGTGGTAAATATTGATGTTCATTTATGTACGTAAATTCCCAACCTTTATTTAAAGTAAAGAAGCCATCCGTAATACTTTCAATGACACTCGTAACCATTTCATTTGCCGAAGCTAGTTCTCTTGTCCGCTCTTTTACCATGTTTTCAAGTTGGTCCATATATAATAGGTTTGAAAATGTAGGGGCTGTAGCATCAACTATAGATTGTACAAGTTGAATTTGAGAATCCTCGTAATTTGGAGCTTCCTCTCTCACATGCACAACTGCTATTACACCTAATACTTCACCCATTGAAACTAAAGGAATCATCAGAAGCCCTTTTAAACCGAAACTAGGTAAGTGAATGATTTTTTTTGTTTTAGTAACCTCTTGGATCATATCCGTATAGTTTTTGTCATTACTTATATTATTAAGGGTTTTCATCCATTCTGTTTCTGTCCAATCACAGTTCATACTTAACTTTGTTAATCTAATCGTTGTTTTTTCAAACGGATCTAGGAAGTGGGCAGCAATATTCTTGCTAAGTAAAATCTTTTCTATGTAGAAAAAACATTTTTCAAGACTTTCCTCTATGGAGGAACACATTGATAAATCACTTGTAACATTCAGTAACAACTGTTTTTCGTCAATCAGGTTTTCTTTTTGCGTTAGATTATTTGCGTTTAGCATTGCAACCGCTGCCATATTAACATACGCTTCCACACTTTGAATTTCTGATACCGTTAAGTACATTGGAGTCCCATAATTAAACAAAAAAACAAGACCAAATAAATCCTGCTCAAATAAGATAGGAAGAGCTAATATGGATTTAATTTTAAATGCTTCGACTGCTCTAGGATACGGCCTTTCATCCTTAGAGGTATCAGGGATGTAAATAGTTTTTTGGGTATCAATAACTTCTTTGGCAAGTAGGTCGAATTCAGGATCAATTATTTGCGTATCCAGCGTTTCTCCATTTATATTATCTGGTTTTCCAGCGTATCCTTTGAATGTTCCATCTTCTTGGGGTAAAAAAACACCAACAGAACTACATTGAACAATCTCCTCAGATATCGCTGCTGTTACACGCTGTAATACTTCACGCAGTTCTAGCTTTGTATTAATTATTTTAGTTATATTTGCAAGTCTAGAATATCTCTTCTGTTCCCTATCCATTCACCCAGTCTCCAATCATAGGCACATAAACTTTTTACGATTAATTATATAAATTAAAATCTACATGCTATGTTCCATTTTTTCGTCTTCTTTTTCTTTTATTTTACATAGTTAGGAGTAATATTAATAGTAAATATTGTAAATAAGACTATTATACACCTCAAATATAACAAAGAACCCCAATCAATAAATAATGATTGAGGTTCTTTGTTATTCTCTTTATAATATTGTTTTTATTCTGCTTCTAACTCTTCCAACGCATCAGGATAAACAATTGTATCGAATACTTCACCAGAAGCTTCATCTTTAATAGAGATTTGCACTTTATAATCTTCCGTACTCACTCCATTAAATATTTGATAGTATGCTCCTGACATTCCTAAACCAAAAGCAGCAAATCCGTCAAAACTATTTTCGTAAGCAGCTTTGTCCACAACTAAAGTGAATTCTGAGAAAGTATCATTGTGAGTAATATCTTTAATAGAAACATAGTCTTCACTGTTTTTTGTTTCTTCTACAGTTTCCAATATACCGGTTTTGATTTCGTCCATCATTTCTTTATGTTTAGCTTTAGACATTTTATACGTTACAGACCCATCTTCATTGGCTGTCGCTTCGTCAAAACCTTCTTCTTTAGCACTTGCAATAACTTCGTTGATGTCTTGATCTTCAAAAAAAGTAGCTGGTAATGTGACTTCCACATTGATTAATCCTTTATCAACATTAACGGATTGGCTTTCTGCTTTCTCCACTTTACCATTTTCAGTTTCTTTCTCTGTTTCTTTTTCTTTGCTTGTTTCATTTGTACCACAAGCAGATACGATAAATACTAGTACAATTAAAAATGCTATTAGTTTTTTCAACATTCTATCTCCTACCTATATTATTTTGTTGAGAAAAATACATTATCCCAGTTTCCATCCTCGTAGACTACTTTAATAGGATCGTTTACTTTTACTTGATTGATAACAAACCCTTCTACTGTTCCGCCTACATAAACTTCTCCGTGATATTCTGGTTCATATACTACTGAAGCCATTTCGTATGGAGAACCATCCTCTCCAATAAAGTTAAAATCCCATCCATCAGCTAACCATGCATAATCTTCGGTCTCTGCTTCTGTTAAAGTTGCTTTTACATTTAAGAGAATATATTCGTATCCTTCAGGAGGAGTTTCATTGTATTCGTTTTGAGCTAATACAAGGTCAAGTACTTCCTGGCCACGTTTCACTTCCGTAATCGTTATATCTGCTTTTCCTGCGAATGAATTGGATTCATTGTCGTAGATAGCGATATCGACCGATTGGGTTGTTCCTACTGGCACTGGATTTGAACGTTTGCCGAATTCTGGTGATTCAGTTTTATTCGCTTCTTCTGATGTTTCAACGTCTTTTGAAACTTCTTCTGATGCATTTGTAGGAGCTGAAGATTTTTCTGTTGCTTCCTCTTCCCCACATGCAACTAGTAGCATAACTAGTAATAAGGAAACATAAAGTAATGCGTTTTTCAATAAAATACCCTCCTTTTGTTGTACATTTTTGATAGTACACCTGTATTATTTTAGCAAAATAATCAAATTAATTATCATCCAATTTGTGGAATAAAATTATTATGTTCAACGTATATCAAACTCGCATTCTAATGAGCAGGTAAGCATTTCTGTTCTTTTGTAATTTGTTTAAGAAAACAGCACAAAATACGATGCTATTGTTTAGCAAAGAAACGAGTGGGTATCTATTAAACATGCACGATATTAATTTTTCACATTTTAGGAGGAGATTAATAATGGCAGACAAAAAATATGTTGGATCTTTTAGAACAGAGCAGGCAGTACTGGATAAGATTAATGAATTGAAGCTAGAAGGTTATGTAGAAGATGATATTTATGTAGTAACAAACGATAAAGATTCTCTTTCAATCGTTCGCGGACAAACGGACGTCGATTTGACTTCAGCGGATGGGAACTGGCTAGACAAATTCATGGCCTTCATAAGCGGTGATGAGCCGGTACGTGCAGCGTTTCTCAATATGGGATTTACAGATGAAGAGGCAGAGCGGTACTACAGCGAAGTTAAAAGTGGCGGCATCCTTCTCTATGTAGATAAAGAGTATGGAACTATTTATGATGAGAAGGATATTAATTTAGGAACGACGTACACAGGTATTAGTACATCTGACCCCACATTAGTGAGCTATACAGAGACAGAGAAAAGAGCATTGGATAATGATCCAATGGAAGAAAACAGATTAGACAACGATCCTTTAAATAAACGTGATAGATTTTAATCACCAATAGAATTATATATAAAAAGCAACCCCTATCATTAACTAATGATAGGGGTTGCTTTAGTCTACTCTCGAATGTTATTTTATTATTTTGTGAAGATTAGATGTATTTAGATCCTATTAACAAAAAATTATTAATATGAACTTAAATTTTGCACTATTCTTACGCATTTTTTCTTTTTGGCACCTAAAGTATTCCTCACTTAAGTGCACCGGCTGTCAGCCCTTCCATAAATTGTTTCGATGCAACTAAGAATAGAATCATCATCGGTAGTGAAGCTAATGTTAAGCCTGCGAATAGGGAACCCCAATCCGCTGAGTGCTCTCCAAACAGGGATAACATTCCAACTGGAATTGTCATCTTCGCCTTTTCAGTAATAAAAATTAAGGGGAAGAAAAAATCATTCCATGCGGAAATAAAGTTTACAATTATCACTGTACCCAATGCTGGACGCATTAATGGAAGAAGCACATTCCAAAGCACGCGTAAGTTTCCTGCCCCATCCATTCTTGCGGCTTCCTCTAGCTCCATAGGCATTGTTTTAAAGAAGCCAGTTAGAATAAGCATTGTTAGGGGTGTACCTGTAGCGATATTCATAAAAATAAGGGACCAAAGTGAATTAATCAGACCTAAATCACGCATTAAAATGAAGAGTGGCACAATGCCTAATTTTATTGGAATCATCATTCCTAATAAAAATAAAAAGAAAATAGCATTATTCCAGCTAAACTTAAAGCGTGCAATATAAAATGCTGCTAGCGAGCAAAAGAGAACAACGAGTACAACAGAGGTTACACTAACAATTACACTATTGATAAAGTATTGATCAAACGGTATTTTACTCAATAATGTTCTATATGTATCTAAGCTAAAACTCGTAGGCAATCCTAATGGATTCTTGAAAATTTCAGCACTCGTTTTAAACGAAGATAAAAACATTAAAAAAATCGGGTACAAACTAATTGTTGCGACAGCAAACACAACAACATAATAAAATGGCTTCGACCATATCGAACTGTTCTTCATACTACTCACCCTTACATTTGTACTTCTTTTTTATTCATAAATTTCAAGAATACCATTGTACATACTAATATGAAGAAAAATAACACAGTTGCTAAAGCAGAACCTAGCCCTATCGCATCCGAGCTTCCAGATGTGGAACTACCAAATGCTAAGCGATAAAAGAATACAGCTAGCGTGTCCGTAGAAAAATACGGTTCTCCCATTGACCCTTGCATTGCATATACGAGCTCAAATGCCTCAAAAGATTGAATAAATGTTAATACTGTCATGATCAAAATGGAAGGTACCATTAAAGGTAAATAAATTTTCCGAAGCATCGTCATTCCTTTTGCTCCATCTAATTTAGCAGCCTCCACTAGTTCACCCGGAATACTTTGAAAACCTGCTAAAAAGATTAATACCCCGAACCCTAATCCAAACCAGCAATTTACTAGAATAATAGAGACTAGCGCTGTGTTTGGGTCTCCAAGCCACGCTCGTTGTAATTCCTCTAATCCTAGCTTACCTAGCAACATGTTCAATGTGCCGAAGTTTGGATTTAAAATAAGCTTCCATAAAAAACCTACAACAATTACGGATAATAAACGTGGTAAAAAAAAGGCAATCTTGAAAAACTCAGCACCTTTTACTTTTTTATAAATAATAAATGCAAGTAAAAACGCTAAGCCATTCATAACAATCATTTGTAGGACAAAATACAGTATATTATTCTTAAACGCATTCAAAAACATAGAACCATAGGGCTCTGTCGTAAATAATGTAACGAAATTGTTAAAACCAACAAATGACTCTCGTGAAAAACCATTGAAAGAATAAAAGCTATAAGATAATGCAGCTAATATAGGATAGAGCACGAATAAACCATAAATAATTAGTGCAGGTATTGGGAAAAGGTGGATAGTCCACCGTTTTCCCTTTTTTCTTTCCTTCTTTGTTGAAGCTGTTTGTACAGTCATAGTCATCATCCACAGCCTCCTTTTTTGAGAATAAGAAATGATAAACTTTTCTACTCATTTTTTGTCCAGACCCTAGGCACCAACCCCTCGAGGTCGAATGGGAATCTTCTGCGTCCAACTAGTTGGACTACGAACCTTCCCATTCGCTTGTCGGAGGCCCACACGAAGTGGGTCATGCAGTCGTTGCGAAATGTTCTTTTATTTTGCGACGAGCTTTGCGCAGGAGCACCACGATGTCGCGAATTTAGACTGTATCCCACTGACAGGCGCCTTGCACTTTTCTTATTTTTTAAAAGGCTCAAATGAAATCTCTGCATTTTCCTGCACTTTTTGAGCTACTTCCGCTGGCGTTACTTCTCCTAAATACATTCCTTGTAATTCCGTTTCTAATACTGTTTTCGTTGTCGGATCTCCACTTACAAAGTTAATTACCCAGTAATATGGCGTTGAATTTGTTTCCACTGCTTTACTTAACTCACTAAGAAGTTCATCATTTGAAGTTATACCAGGAAGCGCACTAATCATTTTGAACTCTTCTACAAATAATTCTCCAAACTCTTTTGTTGTTAAAAATTCTAAAAATGTTTTTGCAGCTTCCTTGTTTTTAGAGTTCGCATTTATAGCAAATGATCCATCAACCCAAGTTGTCACTGTTTGATTGCCAGTTTTTGAAGGCATTGGGAAAAAGCCGTAATCTAAATCTGCATTCAGTTCATTAACAACTGGGATTTCCCAGCTTCCAAGTGGGAACATTGCTGCCTGCTCCATAGCAAATAATGTACGAATATCTTCCATACCTAATCCTTCTGAGTTAGCAGGGAAATATTTTTTCAAATCATTCATTACTTCAATTGATTCAACAAATGCTGGATCTGTAAAGTCTCTTTCACCAGTAACTAGTTTATCTGCGAAAGCATTTCCATCCACTACACCTGGTCCTACAATGCCATGTGTTAAAGATAGTAACCAGCTCTCTTTAGTTCCCATCGCAATTGGAGTAATACCCGCTGCTAATAATTTTTCATTCACTTCCATAAATTCATCCCAAGTTGTTGGCACTTCAAGACCTTGGTCAGCAAATATTTTTTTATTATAGAAAAATTGTGTTGAACTAATGTTTAATGGAACACCATATTGCTTCCCATCTTCTCCTCGAGAAGCTGCTAAATAGTCATCTGAAAATTGATCTAATCCCTTTAGGTCTGTAATCGGCTCAACAAACCCAGCTGCAGCTAGCTTTAATCCTGCTGCATACGGACGTAGATGGAAAATATCAGGACCTTCTCCCGCTTGTAACGCTGTATTTAAAACTGTGTTGTATTCCGTATTTTTAGTTGGACTAAACTCAACTTGGATATCAGGATTTGTTTCGTTGAACAAAGCGATAACTTTTTCGTATTTCGCTACATCTTCTGTACGCCAGCTACCTATTGTTAACTTTACTTTTTCTGTAGCTTCACTTACTTCGCCATTATCTTTACTATCACTAGCATTACTATTTGATGAAGTATCTTCACTATCGTCAGAACAAGCAGCTAAAATCAACGTAAATAACATGACAAACATAAACAGAAACAGGTACTTATTTGATTTTTTCATTTTTAATACGCCCCTTTTAATTTGAAATGTATATATCATAAACCAACTCGTGAACCCCTTGTCTAAACTCTTTCACGTGAAAGTGTCTTCCATAATGCACTGCATTTGTTAGTAGTACTACAAATAACTTCCTCTTTGGATCCAACCAAATACTTGTCCCTGTAAAACCTGTTTCAATAAACCCCTTAATATAGTGTTGAAGCATTTTTCACCCCCATAAAAATGCTCAAAATTCCGATAACTCAATATAACGAAGTTTTGTACTATAAATTAACAAAAATATTGAAATATTTTTTCAAAAAACTCCGAAAACTAGTATTACTACAATTTGAGACAATTTATAGTTTTGAGCCCAGCCTCTCAAAACAGTATATTCATCCGTTTCTAGAAAATGTACATTCTTCTTTCAAATTAAGTTTATCTATAATTCGCCCCCGCCCACTTCTGCACCATCTTTTTTCTCTTCGCTAAATATTTTTATAATAATTTTTAAAAGGGTATTGTAATTTCTGAATATTTTACATATTATAAAAACTGAGAGGTGATTCATATGTCAGAAATAATAAATTTGTCTTCCAATTCCCTACCACTTACAAAGAAAGGAGAAAAAACACGTCAGCACTTACTTAATATTGCAGAAGAAGTTTTTGGTGAAAAAGGTTATTTTAATGCTTCGATCGTTGATATTACCCAAAAAGCAAATGTAGCTCAGGGAACTTTTTATAATTATTTCCCTTCGAAGCAGTCCATTTTCGAAGAACTTGTGCGTAACATGAGCCACACGTTTCGAAGTGAAATTCGAAACGCTATTAAGACAGCAGATAGTTTCGAAGAGTCACAAAGAATCGGCTTTCGTACTTTCTTTTCTTGGGTAAAAAATCATCGGAATTTGTATAGCATTGTTCAGCAAACTGTACTAGTGGACGAAGAGCTTTATCGTTGGTATTACGAGCGTCTAGCATCTGGATACATTAAAGGTCTAGAGGAAGCTATTGGTAAAGAAGAAATAAAAAAGTATGATACGGAAACAATTGCTTATTGTTTAATGGGCATAAGCCAGTTTTTAGGGATGAGATGGATTTACTGGGAGGATCGAGATGTACCAGAGGATTTATTAGAAGACGCAATAGCCCTTATTTTCCAAGGTTTACGAAAATAAAAGCAGGAGTGATGCAGATTGAAGGGTATATCACATTGGATTGATCAGCGTTCTATCATAACACCAAATAGACTAGCTTTAATCGATGATCAGAGAAAACTTACTTATTTAGAAATGAGCAAAATGGTCAACCAATTTTCCGGAATATTACAGTCCACTTATTCTATAAAAAAAGGAGATCGAGTTGGCGTTCTGTCTCTGAATAGTATTGATTTCATTATTGTTTTATTTTCATTGGCAAAATTAAATGCTGTGGCTGTTCCACTCAATATTCGCTTAACTGTCGACGAGTTAGAGTATCAGCTAAAGGACAGCGGACTTCAAACACTCATTGTTGACAACGACAACCATACGAAAGGAAAAGAGTTATTAAATCGAACACGGTTTCAGTTATTAACATTCGAAACGATTAATCTAGCAAAAACAGAACCACTAATACCTACCGAAATTGACTCAGCAGCTCCATACATTATTTGCTATACATCTGGAACAACCGGAAGGCCTAAAGGAGCCGTCTTAACCCAAGAAAATATGTTTTGGAATGCAATTAATAATACTGTAGGACTTGATATTACTTCTAAAGATAAAATTATTACGTTATTACCGCTTTTCCATATTGGAGGAATCGGTTTATTCACATTACCTGTACTGTTATGTGGCGGTACAGTTGTAGTTCCAGAGCGATTTAACCCTGAGCAAGCGTTGGAATATATAGAGAAGCATGAAATTACCATCGTTATGGGAGTTCCAACTATTCATGATGCTTTACGAAAAAGCCCAAGCTTCGAAACGACTAATGTAACCTCTGTTCGATTCTTTTATAACGGAGGCGCGCCATGCCCTGAAGAGTTAATACGTTGGTACTTACAAAAAGGGATTAGCTTTGGGCAAGGCTATGGATTGACAAAGACTTCCCCTACTGTATTTTTACTATCGGAAGAAGACTATCACCGTAAAGTTGGCTCCATTGGAAAACCCGTTATGTTTACCGAGATACGAGTTGTTGATGAAGAAGCAAATGAAGTTTCATCTGGAGAATATGGCGAATTACTTGTAAAAGGACCGAGTGTCATGAAGGAATACTATAACCTCCCCGAGGAAACAGCTAAAGCGATTCAAGAAGGTTGGTTTGCAACTGGCGATATTGTAAGACAAGACGAGGAAGGCTTTGTTTACATTGCCGGCAGAAAAAAAGAAATGATTATTTCTGGAGGTGAAAATATATATCCTCTTGAGGTTGAAAAAGTCATTTACGAGATTGCAGATGTTGATGAAGCAGCTGTAATCGGAGTTCCCCATGATAAATGGGGTGAAACGCCTATTGCCTTTATTGTACTTAAAAAAGAGACAAACTTTACAGACGAGAAGTTGAAAGAGTATTGCACTAAAAAGTTAGCACGTTATAAAGTTCCGAGTCTTTTTAGAATTGTAAGCGCTTTACCGAAAAATGCGACGGGAAAAATCGATAAAGCAACTCTCAAAAAATATTATGTAGAAGAAGTGATGAGCTTATGATGAATTTTTTTGTTGGACAGACAGCAGCCTTTAGCAGAACAGTTACCGAGACTGATATTGTCATGTTCGCTGGTTTAAGTGGTGACTATAATCCTG
This sequence comes from Bacillus sp. FJAT-22090, assembly GCF_001278755.1. Lineage (GTDB taxonomy): Bacteria > Bacillota > Bacilli > Bacillales_A > Planococcaceae > Psychrobacillus. The sequence goes on from NZ_CP012601.1 coordinate 2,927,769, forward strand.
TTCATGTAGATCAGGAATATGCTGTCGAAACAAGATTTGGATTGCGAATTGCACATGGTTTATTAACTACCTCTTTTCTCTCTAGGCTACTTGGCATGGAGCTTCCTGGAAAGGGATCGGTTTATTTAGAGCAATCCTTAAAATTTTTAGCGCCAGTTTTCATAGGAGATACCATTACTGCTAGTGCTGAAATTTTAGAGATTGACCAGGATCGTGGAATTCTTCGGCTAGAGACGATTTGTAGAAAACAGGATAACACGATTGTGTTAAAAGGAGAGGCCAAAATGATGATGCCCAAGGAAGGAGCAAAGATATGATACAAATTGTAAAAACAAGCACTTATTTTCCGCCCCAAGTTGAAACAGCTCGTTTACTAGAAGTAAAAACAGGCATTCCAGAAAATGTGATAAAAGAAAAATTCGGTCTCTACGAAAAACATGTTGCTGATTCATCAATGCATGCTTCTGATATGGCCATTAACGCTGCCTTGCCGCTATTAGAGGTGGTTGATCCACTAAACATAGACGTTGTCATTTACTTCGGAAGTCCGTTTAAAGATTATGGCGTTTGGTCAAGTGCCCCAAAAATCCAATATGAGCTCGGTACAAAAAATGCCTATGCTTTTGAAATAATGAATGTCAGCTCTTGTTTTCCTATCGCCCTTAAGGTAGCAAAAGATATGTTAACTTCCGATAAAACACTAAACCATATCTTACTTGTTGGAGGGTGTAAGGAATCACAAATTATTGACTATCAAAATCCTAGATCAAGATTTATGTTCAATTTTGCTGATGGGGGTGCAGCAGCGCTTCTATCAAGAGATAATGGTAAATTTGAAATTTTAGAGTCTACCATTTATACAGATGGTTCCTTCCATGACGATATACGTGTTCCAGCTGGAGGGTCTGTTCTTCCCGCTTCACACGAAACAGTGGAAGATAATCTCCATTTTATCGATGTAAAGGATCCTGCAGATATGAAAGAACGGCTTGACCCAGTATCTGTAGCAAATTTTGTAAAGGTAGTAAAAGATTCAGTAGAAAAAAGCGGATATACATTGCACGATATCGATATGCTCCTACCACTGCATACAAAAAAGTCGATGTTTAAACAAATATTAAACGGATTAGAGCTTTCTGAAGATAAAGCAATTTATCTCGACCATCATGGTCATATGTCTTCCCTTGACCCACTTGTAGGACTCGATTTTGCTGAAGCTGATCAAAAACTTAAAAAAGGGGACATTGTTGTCACAGTGAGCGCTGGAACAGGTTACACATGGACAGCGACAACTTTAATAAAAATAAGAGACTAAGAAGGAAGAAAATGAAAACTTTTAAAAACAAAACGGTTTGCTTAGGTCTATTTTTATCACTTCTGTTGTTTATCTTTGGGTGTAGCTCCGATAATGGGGATACTGTAGAGGTTGAAGCGAATGATGCTGCACCTATTAAAATTGGTGTACTTGCATCTTTAACTGGTGGTTTAGAATCCTATGGAAAACAATCTGTTCAAGGCTTTGAGCTAGGTCTTGACTATGCAACAGATGGAACGATGGAAGTCGAAGGTCGAAAAATAGAATTTATTGTAGAGGATACAGAAACAAAAGCAGAGGTCGCAGTACAAAAAGCTACCAAACTATTAGAAGAAGATAAGGTTGATTTTCTTGTAGGTTCTTCTAGCTCTGGTGACACATTAGCAGTTTTACCTCTTGCAGAGGAATATGAAAAAATTATGGTTGTAGAGCCAGCCGCTGCAGATAGTATTACCGGCGCGGAGTTCAATAAGTATATTTTCCGCACAGCTCGAAATTCATCTCAGGATGCGGTCGCAGGTGCAGCTGCTATTGTTAAAAAAGGCGTTAAAATTGCTACCCTTGCTCCTGATTACTCATTTGGTCAAGATGGTGTTGCTGCTTTAAAAGAAGCAGCTATCAAGCTAGGTGGTGACATTATTCATGAAGAATATGTGGATCCTGCTGCTACAGATTTTACTTCCAATATTTAAAAGATTATCGATCAAAAACCTGACTATTTATATGTTATCTGGGCAGGCTCCAACACACCATGGAACCAAATCATGGATATGAAAGTACAAGAAAAAGGAATCAAAATCTCTACTGGTGTTGCAGATATAGCCACTTTACCTACAATGAAACCTCTTGTGGGAATGGAAGGTTTTACGGTCTATTATCATGAGTTACCAGATAACAAAGTAAACACATGGCTTGTAGAGGAACACAAAAAGAAATTTAATGGGGAGGTTCCAGATCTTTTCACACCTGGTGGAATGAGTGCAGCATTAGCGATAGTAGAAGCAGTGAAGAAAACAGAAGGTAATACCGATACGGATACACTTATAGAGACAATGGAAGGAATGAGCTTTGAATCACCAAAAGGTACCATGACCTTCCGTCCAGAAGACCATCAAGCGCTCCAATCACTTTATGCAGTGAAACTTGAAAACAGAGAAGGATTGGACTATCCTGTCCCTGTATTAGTAAGAGAGCTAACTCCTGAAGAAACTGCTCCTCCGATTCGAAATACTAAATAACATGTTTTCCGAGACTTACCGCTCGCTTTTTACAGGCGAGCGGACTCTTTTACCATACCAAAAGAGTAATTTAAACACTTTTTGCTTTTGTCTAAATGATTTAGTTGGAAATTTAGAGTGCTTAGTTGGAATAATGAACGATTTAGTTGGAATCTAAACGCAATTAGTTGGAAAGTGCCTTTTTTATGGAAGAAAACAATTACTTCCCTTAAATTTCTATTAAGCTTTCCGTAAGCGAGTAGTTAGAAAATATTTGACTTCATTCACACTCTCTTCTAGGATAATGTTTTAGGACTTTATTTATTAAAGGAGTGTTTATGATTTGAAGAAATTATTAGTAGCTTTTCTTGGATTAGCTCTACTTGCAGGGTGTTCCGAAGAAACGGTAGATACTAACGAAGATAATGCCGTAGAAACTGAAAATGTGGACGTAGAAGAAAATGTAACAATTGAAGAAAACGCTGAGAAAAGCGCTAATTCTACTGAAGAAAATAAGGGCCAAAGTGATATAAAAAGTTTCCCTGAGTTCGTAATGTTAGCTAAACATATTGATATGACTAAGTATATTGCTAAAGTTGAAACAGATAACGAAGGAACTCGTGTCATATTCTTTGAAAATAGTGAAGGTAAAAAAGAATACAAAAGCACCTTTGTTAAAAATGAAAATCGACTTAAAATCATCAAGTTAGACGATGATGGTTTAATTTTCAATGAAATAATTAAGTAATGAAAATTGCGAATCCAGAGTTTTAATCATAAAAAACCCTCAGCTCAAGTGTCACTTGCTCTGAGGGTTTCGTTTCTAGTTATTTAGTTATCTTTTAAATCTTCAATAGATGTGATGTCCATATATGCTGGAACAACTAAACCAATTTTCACGCCTGTCATGCTTGTGCCAAGGTCTTCAAATTTACCATCGAATTTTTCAGCATAGGTTGCATGTGTTAATGGTAACCATCCAGCAAGAGATGCGTCTGCACTACCGTCGGCAATGGCTGTCCACATTGGACCAGCTTCAACTTGAACCATAGTTACATCATAGCCAAGGCTTGTTAATACGATGCTCATAACGTTCGTACTAGCAATTTCACTATCCCATGCAACATATGCAAGTTTGATTTTGTCACCGTCAACTTTTTCAATACCCTCAGTCCATGTTGCAATTTTCTCTGGATTTGCATCTACCCAAGCTTGCGCAGCTACTTCTGGTTTTTCACCGTTTTTGATAGCGATCATTACTTCACCCATATCATCCTCTGTCCAGTTGAAATTAGAAAGGACTTGGTGAGCTTCTGGCATGTCTTCTTGTAATCCAGTACGACCAATTGTGTGAATTTCCTCTTCCCCACCATATGAGCCTTTTGGATCTTCAAGATATTTCAAATCATATTCAGCAAATTTCCAGTGAGGAGTCCATCCAGTTATGATGATTGGCTCTTCTGCATCATACGCTTTCTTTAGAGATGCTGTCATTGCAGCACTTGAACCACTTACAAGGTCCCACTCATCTAATTCATAATCTGTAATAGCTCGTTCTGTTGCTTCCATAATTCCAGCTCCAGGATCGATGCCAGTAATTTTGTAGTTAACTGACTCCCCTACTGAACCTGCATTTGAGTCTGTAGATGTTGAATCATTTGCTTCTTCTGTATCACCACATGCTGCTAACCCAAGTGAAAGTAATGCAACTGCTCCAAGACCTGTTATTTTTTTGGCTAATTTCATCATGTATTTCCCCCTAGTTTTTTCTTTCTATTTCCAGCGTACTGCGTGATTCTATCTAAAATAATCGCTACGATTACTATAGAAAGTCCAGTTTCTACGCCAACTCCTGTTTTCAATTGCGTAACGGACCGGTAAACCTCTTCACCAAGTCCTGGTGCACCTACCATCGAAGCGATTACTACCATTGATAGAGATAGCATAATACTTTGGTTCACCCCAGCCATAATAGTAGGTTTCGCCAGTGGAATTTGTATTTTAAACAAACGCTGCCACGTCGTAGAACCAAATGCTTCTGTAGCTTCTATTAGATCTTTTGGTACTTGCTGAATGCCTAACATCGTTAAACGAATTGTAGGAGGCATTGCAAAAATTACGGATGCTACAACTCCCGGTACGACTCCAATGTTGAAAAAGAAAATCGCCGGTATTAAATATACGAATGCAGGCATTGTTTGCATTAAATCCAATATTGGATTTACTACCTTTCGAACACCCGCTTTTTGTGAACTAAGAATCCCTATAGGAATACCAATCACTAGCGCGAAGATGACTGAAGTCAATACTAGCGTTAACATTTGAAGCATCGGGTACCAATACCCTAAATAATCGATGAATAATAGGCCAATCAATGAAAAGAAGGCAATCTTTCTCGTAGAAATAATTCCAGCTATTAAAGCGAAGATAAAAGCAAGTAATATAGAAGGAACCAAATCCAATATATCTACTGTGCCTTCTACTACTCCTTCTAGTACATCAGCAAAACCGTCTAGGCCTGTCCCAAACGTATCTACTAACCAATCAACTCCAGTGTCAACCCAATCGGCAAAAGGTAGGCGAGGGAATAGTTCATCCATCTTAAATCACCTCCGTAATATGCTGCTCTGCGGAATCCATCGTTCCATCTTTGTTAATAAACTCATTATCACCAGATAATGCACCTATGAGGGCACCACGTATAATAATCCCTTGAAGCTTTTGTTCTTCATTAATAACTGCAACAGGAATGCTTGCTGTTGATACTACATCAAATAATTCTGTGAGAACCGTATCTGGTGAGATCATCGGAAGATCAGAAATAATTACATCATTCAGTGACTTCTCTGATTCAATTGCTTCTACAGTATCCTGTGCTGTTACTGCTCCTAATAAGCGATTCGCATTATCTACTACATATATAGAAGAAATACCTAAATGTTTCATCAGTCGAAGTGCTACACGAGGACCTCGATCAACTTTTACCGTGTCTGCTTTTTTCATAATATGACCAGCAGTCAGTACTTTGGATAAGTCAACGTCTTCCACGAATCGTTCGACATATTCGTTGGAAGGGCTCATCAGAATTTCTTCAGGTGATCCAATTTGAACAATTTCTCCGTCTTTCATCAGTGCTATACGGTCACCAATACGAAGCGCTTCATCCAAATCATGTGTGATAAAAATAATTGTTTTTTGCATATCGTGATGAAGCTGAAGTAACTCATTTTGCATATCTTTTCGAATAAGCGGATCCAATGCACTAAACGCTTCATCCATAAGCAATATATCTGGATTATTAGCCAGTGCTCTAGCAAGTCCAACACGTTGCTGCATACCCCCACTTAGTTGTTTCGGGTACTGGTCTTCATATCCCGCAAGACCAACAAGTCTTAATGATTCTATTGCTTTTTCATTTCGTTCTTTTTTAGAAACCCCTTGGATTTCTAAGCCATATTCTGTATTTTCAACGATTGTTTTATGTGGGAAGAGGGCAAAGTTTTGAAATACCATCCCAATTTTCTTTCGTCTTACTTCACGAAGCTGTTCTTTATTCATCTGAACAATATCCTTACCATCCAGTAATATTTGTCCCATCGTTGGATCTATTAATCTATTAAGCAACCTAACTAATGTAGATTTACCACTTCCGGATAGACCCATAATGACGAAAATTTCACCTTCATTGACCTCAAAGGATACTTGTTTCACACCAACCGTTGCACCAGTCGCTTTCAAAATTTCGCTTTTTGTTTTACCATCTTTCAGCAACTGTATAGCGCGGCCACTACTTTTACCAAAAATCTTCGTAGCGTCTTTTACTACTATTTTTTTATTTATGTTTTTCTCACTCATATCTTTTCTCCTTACCGTCCGAAATACCCGAACCCAATCAATTATAGATGCAACTCCATAAAATTTCAACAGTTTAAACCTTATTAATTGTTTGTACGGTAAAAACTGTACGAAAATTATTTAAAAAAATTGCTTTTTGGGTAAGGATATAATACATTTAAATTTAGTTAGCTGGATTATGTGAGCAAAGCTAATTTCAGTGGAGGGAACGTAAATGGATGACCATGAAAAAATAGATAAAGCTCGGGAACGAATTATAGAAACAATTGCCCAAAACATACATTTATACGGCTTGGTACCTTCTGCAGGTAGACAATTCGGAACTATGTTTTTTCAAAATGAACCATTAACATTAGATGATATGACAGAAAAATTAGGCATGAGTAAAACAAGCATGAGCACTTCTGTCCGAGCACTGTCTGAACTAAAATTGGTTGAGCGTGCATGGAAAAAAGGAGTTCGAAAAGATTTATATAAAGTGACGGATGATTGGCACCAAAGCTTCATCGATTTGTTTTCTATTAAATGGCAGAGATCAGTCACACTGCATTTAGTAGCTATTAAAAAATCACTGGCTGAACTGGGGGAACTGTTGCAAGACCCAGCCCTTAGTGAGGAATTACGTGAAGTGGTTCAAATAGATATCGATAAGCTGAAGTATATGAAAGACTACTACAACTGGCTTGAACGCGTCATAGATGCATTTGAGGACCAACGAATTTTCGATTTGGTTCCTAAATTTGAGGATTCTAACGAAAATGCTAAAAACTAATATGATTCATAACAAAACCCCAACTAGCAGCACTTTTAAAGTGCATACTATTTGGGGTTTTTGGTCTTATATTCTACGTAAGAAACAAACATGAATAACTAAACTTTCGGAAAAGCGTTCGATTTGAACCTGGTACTAGGTTCAAAAGTATCCTAATCAATCATCAATAATCTCTTTTATTACCTCTTCTGTCATAGTCGCCAGTGTGTCTTGACCCGAATTAATGACTTCCTCAATGAGGCTTTTCTTTTTATTATTTATTCCTCCTGGTCGCTGCCATCCAAAATTCTCCCTAAAAAGAAACCATCAATCTCCCTTAATTTGCCGCGCCAAAGAATTTGCCCCTTTGACGGAGTTGGCTTGCTGTCTCCACAATAAACCTTGGTTTCTTTCATATGGAGAAAATTAGCCCCGGTGTCATCGCTGTTCTGAGCAACCTCCCCAGCCTGATCTAGTTGTTCACTCAACATCTGGGCAATGTCATTCCCATCTTCGAAAGTCCCGCTTAAGGAGCGGAAGTATTCCTTTGCCGATATCATCGTTCCGGTAATGACGGCTCCTTTAACATTCAATGTGATATCCAGGTTGAAGTCATGCTTATTCGCTGCTTGCACTAAAAACTCGAGAATATTATCTTTAGCCGGTCTAGAACCATTGCTCATATTTACTACTCCCTTCTTAATCCATCCAAAAGGAGATAGGTTTCCTCATCTTTGGAGTTCACTTTGTACGTTTTTCCCTTATCCTTCTTATCTATTTTCTTGGATTCGTTTTTTTTTTCTGAATTCTGCTTGGCAGCTTTGCCGGATTTTGCATCCGAACGATTGCTGCTATTTGGTTTTTGATCTTTATTCGGCGCGCCTTCTTCTAACTCGTCATCTTCCACATTTTCTTCGCTTGAATCCTCGTCCTGATTCTGCTTGTCTTCTTCATTTTCTTCATCGTCTTCCTGTTCATCTTCTGTTTCTAGCCCAGAATGTTGAGTTTTTTGTTTTCCTTCAAGTTCTTTCTTTTCAGGAGCCTCCTGACTACCGTCATCTTCGGTCTCTTCATTTTCTTCAAGTTTCTCTGATTCAACTTCATCTTCTTGGGCGTTTCCTGAAGCTTCCGTTTTATTTTTTCCTTCAGCCAAGTTAGCGGAAACTTCATCGGACTTATCTTGCTCCTCATCACTATCATCTAGGCTTGCTGCTTCATCATTTCCTTTGCTGCTGTCTAGTTCTTGGCCATCATCAGAGCTATCTTCTTCCTTATCATCTTCTACATTTGCGGAATCCTTACTTTGGTCATTTTTATCTTCTGCTAGTTTTACTAGAAGCTCTTCTATTTTGCCCAAGCGAGCTTGTAGTTGTTCATTTTCTACTTTTAGGTCCTCATATTCCTCGTTGGATGATCGATCATCTGTCTTGGATTTGTCCTCTTCACCGTTTTCCAGCTGTTCTGTATCTGTTGAATCGTCCTTTAAGGTAGTTTGTAAAACAGTGCTGGACTCTTTGCTGTCAGAATGGCCTTGTTGTTCTTCTTCATGATTGTCCAGGCCAGGATCTTGTGAATCACCTTTGTTGGACAAGGTTTCCAATTCATTTGAAGCATTATTTACCTCTGCAGTCCCATTATTTTTTCCATTCTTTCCTTCGACTATTTTTGCAAGCATCCCTTCCAGACGTTCCAGACGATTTGCCATGCTTTCATCTTCTTGAGAGGATTCCTTTGCATTGTTTAATTTAGAAGCATTGCGAGAAGGTTCATGATCGTCGGAAGTATTGCCTCCTTCTTTTGAAAACAACTTGGATGCAGAATTCTTAATAGAATCGATTGCTTTCTTCGAGCTATCTTGCACTGCATGTCCTAAGTCCACTCCCTTACCGCTTAGCTTTTGGCCATTTTCAGGGGTAGCTAGGTATCCGATAGTCGCACCAATCAGACCTCCTGCTAGTGATCGTTTAAAATTACCTTGTTTTTTTACTTCAGGTTTATTTTCTTTCAAGATTGTCTCAGTCATGTTGTTTCCTCCTATTATAGATATCAATTATTGCTTTTATTTATCGTTCATTGCGCTGGCATCTTCCTTTGAGCCAACAATATGAATACCGCATACTTGCGGGTCTCATACTTCACGCTCCTGTGGATTGCTAGGTTCAAAGGGTATGGCTACGCCATAATCTTTGTGACGCAGCTAGCGAGCGATGCAGTAGCAAGTCACTTTCTTGTTTTAATAATAAAAATCTAGCTATAGTTTAGTAGTTGAACCCACTGGATTTCATCCGGTTGGCTGACATACTCTTTTCGAGTGTTTCGAGCCTTTCGTGAAGCTTCCGGTTCTCTTCCTCCAGAGCTTTCGTATTGCTGTCTGCCGCTTTGGAAGATAGGTAGGGATCGGTTTCCCACCAGTCCATTCCAATCTCTTTAGCCTTGTCGACCGAAGCAACAATCAGCCGAATTTTGATGGTGAGCAGTTCTACATCCGCAATCCCGACTGTGATGTCTCCTGCAATCACCACTCCTTTATCCAGTATCTTCTCAAGTACGTCTACAATCGTGTTGGATTGCATGGAATGTTCCATTTAAAGTCCTCCTTGGGTGTTTGTATTAAAGCAAGCTTCCTAAAGGACCCAGGTCAATATTCAAGTCTTCGGCATCCAAGCCGAATATTTCTTTTAGCTCTTCCATTTTCTCTTCCAAATTCATCAATGCTTCGCCTAAGTCCTCAATTTGCTGATCTGTCAGTGTTCCGCCTTCAACCCGCCTAATGGCATGCCTTTCCACGATTTGCCTCAGCAACTCAATGACGGTAAGCACCAATTGCGCCAAACCATGCTCCGCATTATCAGGGTCTAGATTAATCTTTCCACTTGCTTGGTTGGCCGGTTGCATCAGTCAATGCCTCCCTCTGTCTATCAAATTGTTCTGAAGATACGGTTTTATTGTTTCCCGCTTGTGCCTGTACGAGAGATTCCACTGAAGCAATCAATACTCTCAAATCTAAATACACCAGATCTACGCCAGCGATGGAAATCACTAAATCAGCCTTGATCGCAACACCTTTATCTAGGATGACATCCAAAATATCAATGAGCGCTATATCCTTGTTTTCCATCGTTTCTCTGAATGCCATAATTTCATCTCATCCTCACTTATGAAAAGTTAGAAAAGTGGTAGGCCGGCCATGGCCCTGTTGCTTCAAACTGCCATCCCATTCCCTTCATGCCCTTCTCATATTGCTGGATCTGTTCTAAAAAGTTTTCTACATTTGCTGCGGGGATCAGATAGACGCTATTCCAGGTCATCTCATCCTTTCTTCCCGTCACATCATTACTCCACGTTCTTTTGACATTTCCTTTTAGCGCAATTTCGCTTAGATGCACATGTATATTTTCACTAATTCTGTTTTTTTCTTCTTCTAGCTCAGATTCAATCAGCTTGTCCAGCTTTTTCTTCTCGAAAAATTGCTTTCCTTTAGAAAGGTGGCTTATTTCCTCTCTTTTTGCTTCAATGGTCTGATTGCTCTGACTCACCTGTTTTTTTAGCAACTGATCATCGCAGTATATTTTCAAATTCCACTCTTCGTTACCGTGAATCGAGGAAAATGTATCGACCAAGTGTGCTTCTTTGGTTTGTACAGCGTTTGCCAAACTTCCCTGGTTTTTGAACAGCGTGCAAAACTTCAAGGGGATGACCGTGTACATCTTTGAAAGCATCATGACGGTTTCGTGATGGTGAAAAGCCTTTTCCTGGAGCCATTCCATGTCACTGTTAATTTGTTCCTTAATGTTCTCTTCAGAGTACTGTTCAGCATCCAGGTCACAGACAATGGCTGTTGCCTTGCCTATAGACAGGGTGTAGATGCCGCCTTTGCCATCAAAGCCATTAATAGCAGGAATCTGCTGTTTGCCTGCTTCCTCTGTCGGTATCAATCCGTATAAGTAAATTAGACTGTCCATCTTTTCCTTTCCTCATTTCTTCTTTGTCATCTCTTCCCATTGCTGCATTTCCATCCGTTTTGCCATTTCATATCGAAGGATCAAGTCTTCTTCCTTTGCTTTATAAACCTCTTCAGGTATTTCCCCAAGCTCATACATCATTTGAAGCTGGACCAGCTTTCGCTGGATTGTAGGAAGGTCGTACAGCTCTTTATCAGCTTCCTCTTTCACCTTTTCACCGATTTTTATTACTAGGTTAATTGGAGCGGAAACCAGTTTATGGATCATCAGGCATCCTCAACTTTTAAACGGATATTAATGAAGTTATACGCCGGCCAGGGTCCACTGTAACTGAACTCAACTTTGTCTTTCCATTTTTCGTACGTCTCATTAATTTTTTCATCAAAATCTGCTTCTTTACCTCGGTCAACTAAGAATGCTGCATTAAGAAGCATTTTCTCCCCAATCGGATCGTTGGTCTTGGATGCTTCAGCCAGCTCCGTCAATGGGCTGAAGACTTCCTGCTTTACATCCTGCTGCAGTGAAGTGATCAGTTTTTGTGCAGCTCCGCCAATCTGAATTCTTTCATAATAGCTGGCCGCTTCTGATTTCCCTTGCACAGCTTTTGCCATTTTATCGATTTTCGAATTATCACCAACAAGTGATTCCAGCCAGTCTTTTTTGCCGATTACTTTTAGACCGAGCTCCACCTTCCCTTTTATTGCTGGGAACAGTTTTTCAAACTGCGGATAGAGGTTTTCAAGCAACACACCAACGTCCTCCTTTGACTGGAACACATTGCCGAAGCTGACAGGGATCACAGTGTCGTTCTTTTTCATCACTTGGGAAACGACATTTTGATGCATCAGTAGATTGTCTTTGTTCGGATGATAGATTTTCATCGGAACCTCTGCTGCTACAATAGCCGCATCCTTATAGCGGATAGTAAACAGCTCTTTGTTTTCGCCTTCTATTTCAAAAGTGCCGAAATCTTCGTCCGTTTCTGTCTGGATTCCGCAAAAAATATAGATACCATTTTGCTCTTCTTGGCTCATTTTTAATTCTCTCCTTTATTCCTTGATTGCCTCTATGTTGCTGCAGACCTTTTTGATTAATTTCTCTGCTGTTTTGATGGGTTCATCGGATTCGATACACCTGCTCACTTGGTGACCTAGAATGTCCAAGCACAGTCGTACAAAGTCAGGATTGGACCCATCAATCTTGAGTTTTTGTTCCGCTGCCAACCTAGCGATCATGATAGATGCCCGTAGACTCGGACCGGTTTCTTCTATACATTCATTGCGCAGCTTGGCAACCAGCTCTGTAATGGCTGCAGCGTCTTTCTTATCAATATTGGCTTTGTCGGCTACGATGGCCGCCTCACGGTCATAATCCTTATGATCGATATAAATGGTGATAAGCCGGTCAAGAAGTGCATCCTGCGTTTGGTAGACCCCAGCATATTCATCTGGATTGCTAGTGAAGATCACCGCAAAGTCAGGATGGACTCGGACAAACGGCTCAGTCAATTTGGTACCATACAACGGAAGGATACCTTCCTCTAAAATGGAAAGAAAGATGTTATTGGTAGTGGGTAATGAACGTGTAAATTCATCGTAAACCAGCGTGTATCCATTCTTCACCGCCTCTAATAATCGTCCATCCCTCCACGTCTCCGTCACGTTTTCATCCCGCTTATAGACCGACCGTATATAATTGTCGACTACTTTTTTGCTCGTATAACCTGTAAAGTCGCCTATCAGGTCTTTGTTATTCAGCTCATGGTTGCCGTGTATGAGCATGACAGGTTTTTTTCTTTTTTTAGCAAGTGCCAGTGCAAGAGATGTCTTTCCGGCTCCGGATGGGCCTGTAAAATGGATGGGATATCCGGCTTTCATATACTGCAACGAACGAGAAAGCAATTCTTCCGTTTTTTCGTCGCGAATGATTGTCCGTGAATTCTTGTCGATTTTATCTTTTAAGACCGTCACTCTGTTACCTCCTAATCCCACGACCTACACTTCCATTTTGATGGAGCTTCTATAGCGGATATCCTGTCTTTTATAGGATGTGACTTCCTGCTCCGAATTTAGATGGACGTCGTAAATTCCAAGCATTTCATCCTTTGCATACTTCTTCATATATTCCTTTTCCTCAATGACTTCCACTGTAAGCTTCCAGCCACTATCATCACTTGCTTCTACGGAAGTGATTTTATGGACCGGGGCTACAAATTCATTGAAAAACTCCGTCACATTTCCGATAATCTGTTTGATTTCCATGGTAGCCTCCTGCTAAAACTGGCACACCAAGGTTGCCTGAACCCTAGCCGTACCAGCTGATTTCTAAATACTAAATCGAGCATTTCCTTCATTCGACTGAAGGGCAAGACCGTCTTCTTCAGCACCGTCTCGTAGCAATCCGACCGCCTCTGCATATCGTAGCCATGTATCCACACTGGCAATGACTACTCTTGCTTCAACTGTCAAAATTTCAATCCCGACAACTGATACTCTGACAAATGCATCAATTACAATCCCTTTGTCCAGAATTCGGTCAATAACCTCCGCTAAACTTGAACTGTCTGTACTTTTTTGAAGTGCCATTATTGCATTCTCCTTTCGTTAATCCTTTTAAGAACCAATGGTCCGGATGTCTTTAATAGTTTTAATCTTGGTTGCTCCCTTAATGTCCTTGGATGTCTTAATCGAACCGATTCCTTTAATGTCTGAGACACTCTTCACTTTTCGTTTATCATCACTTTTATTTGTCGAGGAGACTTTCTTCTGAAGTTCTTCCCCTGCCTCGACTACCTTCCCAAGCTTATCCCGGGCGGAAAGCAGTACATCCTGTGTTTTTTCTTTCGCTTCTTCTGCATTGCCTTCAACTTTATCGGCAAACTTTTCCTTGGCACTCTCCAGGTTTTCGGTTAATTGTAGTGCCTTGTCTTGGACATTCTCGACAATTTTCTCTTTGGCTTTGTCAGCTACGACTTCTTTAACTTTGTCTTTAATCGGTTCTGGTGTGTGTTCAATCACCGTCTTGGCGACTTTCCCTGCTGTTTTTGTCAGTTGCTTGTCCATACACTAACCCCCTTTGGATTAAAGACTTGTCATCACTTGGTAGCCACGAGGTTATTCAGCATCTCTTCAATTTTTTCAAGGCGCTCGTTTAGCTGTTTGTTTTCTTCTTTTATTTCGTTATAGCTTTGCTTGTTTTCCGTATTTGGAACACTGTCATCACCTTTCTTCGGAGACAGTAGCCCTTGTTCGATTTTGCTCATGTATCCTGAAGCAAGATGCTTGATGCTGCTTTGCGCCTGCCCTGCCAGAAGCTCCTGGGCCGTTTTTCTGAATTCCTCGTTTGCCACTTTCATCAATTCAGATTCACCTATTTTTTTCATCGCCTTCTTGCTCGTATCCGGATTGGCAAGCAAGCCGATCCCTACTCCAACCACACCGCCAATCAGGGCAAAGTTCATAGAATAATTTGTGCTTTTCTTCTTCTCTTGTGCTGGCTGATTATTTTCCGTTTGCTTTTGTTCTTCCTGTTCCACCGCTTCATAATTTTCATTGGATTTTTGGCTATTCATTTTCTGTCCATCCTTTCTTAATAACTTAATTGCTCATTTTGATTTCTTCTGATAAGACCTTGATCCTGGACTTCATCCCGCAATAGGCCAACAGCCTCTGCATATCGAAGCCATGTATCCACACTAGCGATAACCACCCGAGCCTCCACTGTAATTATTTCAATCCCGACTAACGATACCCTTACAAAGGCATCAATCACAATTCCCTTGTCCAGGATTCTGTCAATCACCTCAGCAAGGCTTGAGCTATCTGTACTTTTTTGAACACTCACGTGGCTCCCTCCCCTCTATTTTTTGACGTGGCTGGAGCTGCGTTTTCAATTCTGTAACCGGCTATGCTATGTATATACCTGCGCTAAACCCAAATAAACGAGGGAAATGTAACCAATAGACCCAATTTGCTCAATCCCTGTCCTATGAAATATTTAAAGTTGATGAGGACAGGGTTAAAACAAAAATGAGAAAACATGGATATCCATGTTTTCTCATTTTTGTATATAAAAAATCACTAAAAAAATTAGGAAATAATAAAAACGCATTTAATTTTAATTGAAGAGCTTTTTTAAATAACTCTATTGATATTTGCTAAAAGGAGTAAATGTTCTATATAAAAGAACATGTTTTTGGCTTTATCCAAAATTACTTATAGAGAACTAATAGCCATGGTAAAAATATGTTAGCCATTTATTGAGTTCCCATCTATACATTGAAATTCAGATGAACTCTGTTCGTAATTAAGAAACCCCAGAAACACTATATTCTGGGGTTTGGCTTATTTAGATGTGGCAGGGAAATATCGACTTTTTAATCTAGTAGAAGTTAGCTCTAAAATAATCGCCAACACTAAAATCATATAGGTAATCATGCCAACTTCACGCATATCAAAGTAGAATCCAGATGCCATGAAGAGTTCAAAGCCAATACCACCAGCACCAGCCGCTGCTCCCATTGCCACAGCTACTGAGAAGTTGATTTCAAAGCGTAAAAATGTCCAGGACAATAAATAAGTGAACGTGGTAGGTAAAATTGCATGGCTAACGATATGCCACCAGTTCGAACCTGTTGCGGTCAACGCCTCCAATATTCCTTTGTCTACTTCTTCAAAAGCCTCTGAGAATGCCTTCACTAAATAAGCAATAGAGTGAAAGAGCATTCCAAGAACGGCTGCTTCACTTCCTAATCCTGCAGCAATGGCAAAGATTAATACCCATAATACAGTCGGGACTGCACGTACGATTGCTACCATCACTCGGATGGTATTGGATAACCATTTGTTTGAAAGATTGGTTGCTGCCATTAATGCTAAAAAGAATGCAATAACCGCTCCTAATATAGTGGAAAGGAATGCCAAGCCAAGTGTAATTCCTACTTGGTAAAAAGCTTCCCCCCAGGTGAAATGAGTAAGAGCAGGTTCTAAAAACATCGCTTTTAGGTTATACAATGTTTCCGGAATAGCTTTCGTTAAATCCAACCCTGCATAGTTAAAAAACATAAACGCTAGGATTGTCAGAGCCAATAAAATAATGATGGTGCCTTTCATTACTCGCTCTACCTTGTTACCTGACTTAATCGATATTTTGCCATCTGCTTTTCTTTTTATAAGGGTTGTTGTTGCTTCCATTATAGAATCACCTTCCGTATATGATTTGAAATTAACTCAATTGCTATAACGGATAAGACGATACTAAGCGTAACTAGTGCAACCGCATTATAGTTAAGGGTTTTATAATAGAGGTCAAATGTATATCCAATACCTGTACCCGTTAAGATACCAACAAGTGTGGCACTTCGGATGTTCGTCTCGATCATAAACAAAATCCAGCTGATCATCTGCGGCAAGCACTGGGGGATAACTGCTTTATAGACGATTTGAAAGTAGGTAGCACCAGTTGCCTGTAAAGCTTCTACTGCGCTATGGCTTGCTTCATCAATCGACTCGATAAAGGCCCTCGTCAAAAACCCAACTGACCCAACAAATAGCGCTAAGTATCCTGTTACGGAGTTTTGGCCAAAAGAAAGTAATAAGATTAAAGCCCACGCTACAACTGGAATATTACGCGCGACTGATGCTACGAATCGAGCGAATACCCCGAGCACAGAATTTGTTCCAGTAGTTTTAGAACCCATTAATCCTAAAAATAAGGAAACAACTGTTGCTGTCGTTGTAGCAGCAATAGACATTAGGATTGTCTCCAATAATTTTTCCAATATTTTCGGTAATCTTTCCAGTGTTTCTTGCGTAATAAACAAGTTAGAGAAAATCCAAGTAACAGCATCTGGTAAAGTTGCTATTCCATGAATGATGTTAAAGTTCGTTATGTCAGATGATAGATAAGTCAAGATGATAATTAGCGCTACATAAGTTATCGTCTGCCATTTTCTCTGGTTTTTCATACCTTTTACATTCACTTTGATTTCCCCTTACACAGTAACTAACTGTCTTTTCTCTACAGTTGTTGTAGTTGTTCCATATATTAAGTCGGTACTGTCCGTTGAAAGTCTATAACTTGGTCCATCGAATACAATGCTTCCTTTACTTAATCCAATGATTCGATCTGAGTAATCACGGGCAACTTGCACCTGGTGCAAATTCACGATGCATGTAATATTAAGCTCCATCGTAATTGTTTTTAAGTAATCCATAATCACTTTAGAAGCGTTTGGATCAAGCGAAGCAATCGGTTCATCACAAAGAATGATTTTTGGTTCTTGGATAAGGGAGCGTGCAATTCCTACTCGTTGCTGCTGACCGCCGCTCAACTGATCACATCGTTTATAGGCATGTTCTGCTATACCTAACTTTTCTAAAAGGAAAAAGGCATGCTCCTTCTCTGATTCTGAAAACTTTCCAAACACTCCTTGAAACGTTGATTTATATCCGAATCTACCGTGTAGAACGTTTTCAATAACAGATAATCGCGGTACCAAATTATAATGTTGGAAGATCATACCTATGTTTGTACGCATCTTACGTAGTTCTTTTTTGTTCAAACTTCCTACATCATTGCCATCAAAAATAACTTTACCTTCGTCGATATTTACCAAACGGTTGATACAACGTAATAGAGTGGATTTTCCTGCTCCAGAAGGTCCGATGATGGAAACAAATTCTCCAGACCCTACTTCAAAGCTAACATCCTTTAACACTTTCGTTTGCGCATTATACGATTTCCCTAAATTCTCTACTTTAAGTAAGGGCATTTATATGACTCCTCTTTAGGTTATTTAAATAATAAGAGCATGCACGATTTTGTATGCATACTCTTATTTTTATTTCATTCACACTATTATTTTGAAAGTTCGCGGATCGGATTGAACCACTCATCTTCTACATCTGCAAATCTTTCATTTTCTGTTTTAAAGAATAATCCTGGTTCTCCTGAATCTTTTGGAACGAAGATTTTTTCATTGTTTGCAATATCATCTGAAGTAAATAATTCTTTCAATTTATCATAATCCTCTTGACCTAAAGCTTCTAAGTTAGCTGCAAATGGTGCATTTAATACTGGAGTAACTGACATCAAAGTAAATTCTTTACCAGGTACTGTGTTAAAAGGCTCTGCAGCGTCGTCTTTTACTTTATAAACTGAACCTACTTTGTTCGGTTCTCCTTCCACTACATCCACATAGTTTCCAACACAAGTATCACAGAATGCTGCAACTTCTGAATTACCACTTAATAGATTTACAGCTGATCCTTGGTGTGAGTTCCCGAATAATACTTGAGAAAATAGTGGTCCGCCTTCCATTAAATCCTCTGGCACCAAATCTTCAAAGCCAGATTTTTCTGCATAGTGAGCAATAATAGATGATGATGGAACAACGAATCCTGATGTTGAACTATTTGAAACAAATGACATACTTTTTTGTTCTAATGTATCTAATGAAAATTCACCGTCTACTTTGAATTTATCTTGGTCAGCTACATTTACAGCTAACCAGCTGTGATATAAAGCATCGTCTAATGTACCTGATTTACCAGTTGGTACTACTAATGGTTGAATAGCATCGTTTCCATTTTTAGCTTCGATATAGCCCTGTGCTCCCATGAAAGCAAGATCTGCGTTGTTATTTATTAATGTTTCAATAGCGATTGCATAGTCAGTAGTTAATTGGTGTTCTACTTTTTTACCAGTAGCCTCTTCAATTACTCGACCAATTTCATCACGTGAAGATTTCATATCTGTACCAGATTCATTTGGATACCAAGCGATTTTTATGACGTCATCTACTTTTGCATCCTTCGCGCCAGCAGTTCCTTCTGAGCAAGCTGATAAGAATAGAGCAACTACTAAAACCAGACTGATGATAAACCAATTTTTCTTCATCAATAATTCTCCTTTTCGCTAAATAAAATGGCGTTACAATGTTTTAACCCAGTCGTACGTTTATATTGAAACATAAATTATTTACCAATTGTGTAAATTTACAGTATCTTTAAACACTATTAACCTTATTTACATCCTCTCAAAGGAAGGGCTGACAATATCTCCGATTTCAACTATTGCTCCATAAGCACCGTGATAGTCTGTACCACCTGTCATAACCAAGCCATATTTTTTTGCCAAGACTTCTATCTTTAGATGGTCCTCTGCCGTGTGGTCTAGGTGGTTTCTTTCAATTCCGCCTAATCCAACCTCTAGTAGTTCTGGTATCAACTCATACGAATCCAACTGGCCAGGATGAGCGATGACCGCCATGCCCCCATCTGCCACAATAGCTTTTACTGCCTCAAACACATCAATGTATTGAATATCCCCTGAGGCAACTCCACTCCCTTTAAATAGACATTTATATAGCTGCTTGTACGCTGGAGATGTATAGGCAGCATCTGTTAAATTGTGCATAATATGTTGTTTATAAATGGTCTCGGATGGTTTGGCAGATTCCTCAATAGCCTCTTTATCTAGTTCGTAGCCTGCTAATTTTATTTGTTCCATTTGCCAGAGGGAATGTTCCTGCCGCCTTTTTAACAATGGATCACAAATTGCTTGAATATGTGGTGCACTAGGATGATAGTTATATCCAAGAACATGGACTTTACGGTTCCTTTTATAGTCGAAGGCTGAGATTTCAATACCAGGTATAACTTTTATTCCGTATTTTCTCCCTAGTTCGAGAACTTCCGAAAGCCCTTTAACGGTATCATGATCGACAAAACTAATATGTGTAACACCACGCTGACTAGCTTGCTTCATTAATGTTTCCGCATGCTCCGAACCGTCGGAGTAGCGACTATGGACATGTAAATCAGCTTTCATAGCCAACCGACTCTTTCGCAACTGTCATTTGTCTTGTTTGCATATCATAAACCTTGTCACAAAGCCCTTCCATAAATTCAATGTCATGAAAGATGCCCACTAAAGTGGTCCCTCTGTTTTTCAATTTCTCAATCATTTCACGAACCTTTACTTTTGATTGTTGGTCTAAACTTGCAGTTGGCTCGTCTAGTAATAACAATCTTGGTTTTTTCACGGTTGCCATCGCTATGTTTAATCGCAATTTTTCTCCACCGGAAAATGTATTAGGATAGCTATCCCATAATTTTGGATCCATTTCAAAATGTGTTAATGCTTTTTCTGCTTCTACAAGGGCTACTTCCTCTGTTTCGCCCATTTCAAGTAATGCATTAATAACGAGCTGGCGACAGGTCGTTCTCGGCATGACATTCAAAAATTGAGATACATAGCCAATCTCATACTTACGTAAATACAGCATTTCTCTTTCTGATATATTAGCCAAATCAACTAGTCCAAAGCGTTCTGAGTTATAAAAAATATTGCCTGCATCAGGTAAATAAGAACGGTAGATGCTCTTTAATATCGTCGATTTACCACTACCACTTTTCCCAATAATTCCAATGAATTCTCCCGCGTCCAATGAGAAATTAATGTGCTCAATTGCAGGAATCGTTTTGCCTAAGTGATGAATAGTGAATCGTTTACCAAACTCTTTGACATCTAACATCGTCATGTTACTACCTCCTCGTTTCACTATTTGATCCGATAATGCGTAGTTGTTATTAAAGCACCGTTTACCATTGTTGCAGTCAGCATCGGATAACCGTCTTCCATTCTTTCAATTACAAGAATGTCGGCTTTCTTCCCAACCTTAATAGATCCTAATTCATCATCCATTTTCACCGCTTTAGCAGGATTTAAAGAGACCATCATAAACATTTTGTGTAAGTCATTGCCGTGCTTTTCATGCAAATTAAAAATAGCGTGGAGTAATGCAGCTGGATAATAGTCACTACACAAGATGTCTACACAGTCATTTGCAATGGCTTCTGTTGCCGACAAATTCCCAGAGTGGGAACCACCTAACAATACGTTGGGTGCCCCTGCTATCGTATGTAAGCCCATTTCCTTAGCTTTTTTTGCTACTTCGAGCGTAATAGGAAATTCACTAATTGTTGTTCCAAAGGATTTTACGAGCTCTAGCTTTTGAATTTCGTCATCATCATGTGAAGCGACAGCAATCCCTCTTGATATAGCAAGCTCTGCCACTTCTTTTATTTTCTCAATCGTTAAAAACTCAGTGCTTTGTCGTTCCGCAATTAATACATTTACATCGTCATCAGAAATATTCCGATATCCCTTTAACGTTTCGCGATACACTTCTAGATTGCGGTATTGTCCTTGCCCTGGGGTGTGATCCATAAATGACAGTAAATGCACTTTGCCATTTTCGATATTTTGAACAAGGCTGTCAATCTCATCGACATTATCTATTTCGAATCGAGCATGTAACCGGTGACGGATTAAATGTAGCTCGTGATGCGTAGCGTCTATTGCATCTACCATTCGTTGAATATTGTTCGGATTTCGCATTGGTTTATGGGTAAAAACATCCTCACGGTAAAAGGAAAGCGAATGAAACATCGTAGTAATTCCGTGGCTAATTAATATTTTCTCTGCTTCTCTTAGGCTAATATTAAAATCCATCATACTAGTAGGTCTTGGCGATGCTATTGTTTCAATATAATCGGAATGAATATCGATAAATCCAGGAGATATGTATCCTCCTCTAGCATCAATGAGCTCAGCATCAGAATAATTCACCACCGATTCTTGAGGGATAATCGCTTGAATGACTTCTCCCTGCACTACTACCGCATATCCGTCTACTATTGCTTCCTCTGTTATGATTTTCCCATTATGAATAATGTACAAAGTCACCGCTCCTCTTATAATAATGAGTAAACTAATTGCTGGGTGTACTCATGTTGTGGGTCTTCAAGAACTTGATCGGTCAAGCCTTCTTCAATAATTTTTCCGTTCAACAGTACAATCGTGCGGTCTGCAAGCATCCGTATAACTGCTAAATCATGTGACACGACAATCATACTAATTCCTAAATCTCTTTGAATTTTTTTGATCAAATCAAGTACATTTGCCTGTACAGATAAATCTAGACCAGTCGTTACTTCATCTAAAAAAAGTATTGGTGGGTTGTTCGACAATGCCTTTGCTATTTGAACTCTTTGTTGCATCCCACCCGAAAAGTTTCGAGGCTCTTCTTTCATTCGATGCAATGGGATATGCACGCTTTCCAGCAATTGTTTACTCGTTGCTTCCATAACCGCTACATTGCGATTGCCTGCCGCGATTAGTTTCTCCGCTATATTACCGACAGAAGAAAAGTTCATTTTTAATCCATGAACAGGATTTTGATAAACCATGCCGTATACATGATTTCGAATCGAGCGTTTTTGCTGGGAGGATAGTTCAAAAACGTTTTTCCCAGCTAAAAAAGAATCATTAATATACGCTTCACCTGAAGTAACATCTGAATCGAAGTATAGGCATTGCATCATCGTCGATTTACCACTTCCACTCTCGCCGACTATCCCTAGTATTTCTCCAGGGAACAAATCAAATGAAATATCTTGGCAAGCATACACAGTCCCACAATGCTTACAGAAATTTTTCTCTAACTCCCTTTTTTCAATTTCTCTACACTTGTAGCACCCTGTACCAAATTGTTTTCGTAAGTTTTTTACTTCTAATATTGGTTCCTCATGCATAGCTGGTTAGCACCTCAGCTTCCTCTTTCTTATTTAATTGGTCCATACAGTAGTTTGTGTCGTTACATTGATAAACGGTTTTTCCTGTTTGTTGATCAATTAATTCATCTAAGAAGATATGTGTAGAACCACATAAGTGACATTGCTGACCTTCAAACGATTCGACTGCAAATGGGTAGTCCTCAAAAGCAAGGGATTTTACATCTGTATAAGGAGGAACTGCATATATTTTCTTTTCACGTCCAGCCCCAAGAAGGATTAAAGCTTCAGAATGATGCATTTTTGGGTTATCAAATCTAGGGATTGGACTTGGTGCCATCACATAGCGATCGTTTACGTATACCGGGTGGTCTGCCGCAGTAGCCGTTTTGCCGTATTTCATAATTTGTTCGAAAAGCAATAACCATGCACCACTATAGTCATCTTCCGCATGCATTCTTTTCGTCAAAAGTTCTTTTGCCTCCACAGGCCGGAGGGGTTCTGGCGTCGGTACTTGCAAGACGAGAATTTGGTCATTTGTTAAAGGAACTTCTGGTATTCGGTGCCGTGATTGAATAAGAGTCGCGTCTGCAGTTTTCTCTGTTATTTCAACACCAGTCGTTTCATGAACGAGTTTTTTTATACTTACAGCATTTACAGACTCGTCTGCTCCTTGGTCAATTACTTTAAGCACATCTAACTGGCCAATAATTGAGAGGGTTATTTGTAATCCACCTGTTCCCCAACCTCGTGCAATTGGCATTTCTCTTGAAGCGAAAGGCACTTGATACCCCGGAATTGCTACTGCCTTTATAATTGCACGTCGAATTTCTTTCTTAGATCCTTCATCGAAAAATGCAAAATGTGTATTAGCTTTCAACTTTCTGCACCCCTTTCTTCACTTGGCGGATACTATCCAGTTTGGATTGGAACGTAACATAATGAGGTAGTTTCAAGTGAGAAATAAATCCTGTAGACTCGACAGAATCTATATGCAATAACACAAATTCTTCATCATGCGTCGGAAAATTGGATTCGGGATGCTCCAAACATTGATCTAAAATGCTCATAGCTATTGCCTTTGTTTCGTTTTGTCCATAACAAATGCCATAACCAATCTCTAACTCTAGTTCATATTCGTTGTTCTCATTTTTCACATTTGTTGGCACAAATGACTCTACCTCAGTCACTCTAATTTCTCCTATATAAAACTCATCTTCCGCACTGTGCTCCATTTCATTTGGATGTTGCACATAAATAGGAAGTAAGCCTACACGTACTTCACCGACTGTCGGATGTACCTGCCCATATCCTCTCAATGAAGCATAGCCAAGAGATGTGACAGCTCCAGTTTGTCCACGTGTGAGGACTTGAAGTCTTTCGCTACGCGTAGTTGGGAATTGTATACTTTGCTTTGTAACATCAATAGGAGGGGTATTATCTACCTCATGTGTTTCAAAAAGTCCTTCCTCCCTCAAGTAATCTACTACTTTTGGAAAGTACTTTACTTCATCAAAGGCTTCTATTTGTTTTAATTGATTGTGGTAATGTTGTAGCCACCTTAGGTTTTCTTCCTGACTTTCTTCTATTAAACTTAAATCGAGCAAACGATGTGTGTAGTCATAAGTTGCCCCTAATAATTGTCCACCTGGAATATCTTTAAAACTTGCCGAAATTCGGCGCTCCACTAGCATCGTTTCCGGTTCAACGGTTTGACTATAATATGGACGAGGTAAAGTGGATCGGTGAGCACGCATGAGAAAAACTGCTTCCTCCATACTTCCTTCCGCTTGCTTTATCGCAAGTGCAGCCAAGTATGGTGAATACAAACTACTTTCCGACATTACTTGGTCTACCATTCCACGCATCGTTGACATAATTGTGTTAATTTCTATAATTTCTCGGTCTTTAATCCGTTCATATTTTAATCGGTTAATAGATGCTTCTATCGCCTGTGTGCCACCTTTAACTGGAACGTAACCCATTAGCTCACCTCCATGTTATTGATTGTAGTTGTTCGAGGGATACAGACTACTTGCTCATGTTCATCTGTGAAAATCAAATCAATTCCAAGCGGATATTCCTTTGTTTTTTCATTTCTTGCTTTCCACATAGATTGATCAAATCGTGTTTGTACCTGAGACTTATGTTGAATCCCTGGACCTGTTAACATCCACTGCCCCTCGTCAGAAAGAGGAGTGCTTTCTATAATCCAAATCGAAGACAGCTGCGGATCAATAAGGGTACCGTTTTTACATTGTTGCATAGCTTTTTGAATTACCGTATCTGTATCGTCTCGTAGTACGATGACAAAATCTGCTTCGTTAATTGGTGCATATCTCGAGGATGTATATTCTGAAATTTTTTCGATTAGATCCTTTTGCTCCTCGGAAAGGATATGAAAAGTGGACTCTGCGTCTAAAAATGTCATTGCACTTAAAATAGTTGCATTGTAACAAGGAAGATTAAAATCCACTCTTTCTGCGATTTCAGAAAGTGACGAAATGGTACCGGGCCTCGACATACTGTGCAATATTTTTCTGTAAACTTGCTGTAAATCGTGTACTTGATCAATTGCCATATTATCTCTCCTATTGGTTTATTAAACTTCCATCGTCTCAAAGCTAACTCTCGTTTCAAATAGTTCCGCTTGTCTTTTTGCACGCTCTATATTAATTTGTTTTTCTGCTTCTATGAGTACTGCTTCCCACGCTATCGTTTCATGTAATTGTGCTTTATATGCAGCATCAATAATCGCTAGATGGCGTGCTAGTTCGTCTTTCATGCCTACAACGATTCCTATTCCAATGCGTTTATTAATCTCTACTTTTGCTTCCGTAATTAGGACCTCTCCTATATAAAACAGGGAGCTTTTCGCCGTTTCTCTCATCTTGATCATAGTCAACCCATATTGCGGTGCTAAAATCTCTCGGCATTCATATGTGTCTATAATAGATTCTGCAAACTTTTGAGCCAATTGGGGATCGCCCTGAATGAGAATCTCAGTTCTTCGTCTTCTTTTCATATGGATAAATCCTCCTTTGCAAATTCATCTTAACTTGTCGCCAAGTGGTTGTGTTTTAAGGCTCCGTAAAGCTTTTGTAAATGTCCTTAACAATTGGTTGGGAAAAAGCGAAAATGCCTTTGTTTCCTTGAGGGTAAGTAGCTGAATTCTGGATATAAAAAAGGACAGGTGCTAGACCTGTCCGGGTAAGAATTTATAAAATTTGAGCATTGGTTGCTTTCGTTTAAGTATTGGTTGCTTTACTTTGAATTTAGTTGCTTTATGTTGCATTTGGTTGCTTTCATCAATGATTTGGTCTCAATTAGGATTATTTATCCATTTATGATAGGATTAGGTCATTAATGTACGGAGGATAATAGATGAAATTTTTCAGAGAGTATAATTATCTACCTCTTTTTATAGGATTATATATGATTTATCTTCTATCGGATTATTCTAAGAACCAAACATTTAATTGGGTAGATAATGCCTTACAAGCATTGTTTATTACTGCCTTCTATATATTTTTTACTTGGGCATTCTCTAGTGATAAAAGCAAAAAAAGCAAATAACCGAATTGTCATTCACCTTTTCATCCCATCGTTATATCGTATTTAAATTTATCGCTTCGATAAAGTATTTTTGTATGTTCTAATACTTTATTGGAGTCAACATCTATACAATCACTCTCTACAACAATGAGCGGCACCATGCTTTTACAGGATAGTAAGTGTTGTTCACTTGAAGTCGGAAATGTAATACTTAACAGACTTTTTTTACTTGTAAATTCCTTATAACCTAGGTTTCGATAATATGCAAACATCGACTCAATCTTAGGTCCATCCTGCGCAATTCTTGGAAACGTTGTTTCACTCACAAAGGAAGAATGAATAGCAATTGGCTCCTCATTGATATAGCGTATTCTTGCCACTTTAAAGACACTATCTTCTTTGTTTAAATTCAGGCTTTGATATATTTGTTCATTATAAGAAATCTTTTCGCAAACAACATTTTCCGTCTTTAATTCATAACCTGATTGCCTCATTTTATCTGTAAAACTTGTTTTCCCAGTCAGATGCAATTGAATTTGTATAGACTCTTCTTTTAAGTATCTTCCTTTTCCTTGTTTAGAATATATATATCCTCGTTCTTCTAGTTTCGTTAGAGCATTTCTCACTGTCATTCTTGGTACTTTATATTTTGTAGCAAGTTCATTTTCAGAAGGGAGTTTCTTCCCATGTTCCATTGACTTTGAAACAATTTGATGCATAATGTCATCAATAATTTGAGTTTCTATATCTGTTGAAATAAAAATCATCTCCCTATGAATTTTACTGTTTTTATTAATTGTACTATATCAATTGGAAATGGCTAAACAGAAAAAAACCAAGAACTAGAATCCGTTCTGGTCTTATTAAATAACTTATTTAAAAAAATTCAAATAATTATAGGGAGATGCCAAAATAAAATGAAAGTAAAAGAAATGCAGTCATCGCGCAACCGGCCATAATTCCTTTTCCCTTATGTGCAAATACTTCTTTTTTCAAGGCATAGCTAAAGTAAAAGAAACAACCGATTGCAAGTAATAATGCCTCAAGCAGAACACTTCCGGGAACCATTTCCCATAGACCTAATCCTAAGAGAGGGAGATTACCGATATTACCTGGCAGAATTGGCATGTCAGGGCGGTGAACTATAAAATCAAGAATCCAGTGGCTAAATACGACGGCTCCTGTGATAATACCAGATTTCCTACCCCATAATCTTTTAGCTAGCAATGCTGCTAAAACGGAAAGGATAAGTGAACCTACTAAAGAATGCGTGTAGAATGCATAAATCATATCATTGCCGTATCCACCTTCTCCTATGGATTCTATGTTCTCTAAACCTACCAAATTAAATGGAATAAACACAATTTCAAGCAATTGTGTGCTGACGATTAGTGACCATAGTGGCGTTTCAGGGGTTTTACTTTTCACAGTAGCGGATATTCCGAAATGTCCTGCAAACAAAGCTAACGACCTCCTGTATACATCAAAGTCATTCCTATCATAACTACTACTCCATATATAACCGCAAGCCTACTATTTCCAGAAAAATATAGGGAGGCAGTTGCTAAAGCAAATACAATTAGCTGTAAAATAATTCGAACTGGAATAATTACAGGAAAATTAGCTTTAGGGGCAATGAATGCCCCCCAAAAAATAGCAACAAGAAGAGGGGTACCAATTCCAAATAATAACTTTAAAAACCAGCCGTAGTTCAGATGAAAACCCCAATACGAAAATGCAGCAAGCGCACATAATTCCATTAGAAAAATCAGACCATACACTGTATATTGAGCGATTATCATGATAACCCACCGCCAAGTTTTATCTCCATACTTCTAATATAGTTCTCTAACTGATCTGCCGGACGTTCCACCGCATTGCCATGGCACACCTCTAACAGCTTTGGTTTTAACTTACTTATGACGGATGCGCTTTTTACTGCTTGATCCATATCTGCTGTGAACATCGGCATTGGCGGTTGAAGCTTACCTTTCTTTGAAGTGAAAAGATCCCCTCCCAACAATATTTGATCCTTTTCGTGGTAATAAACGACATGACCTGGTGAATGCCCTGGCGTAAAAATAGGGGTAAGTCCACCAATCGGTTGCATGTTGCCAGTCTTATCCTCTAGGAGTGGCTGACTTAATTTTTTCGCTAAGTTTGACTCTAGTTTCTTTCTTTTAGGATAGACAATTTCCCCTTCCATATAAGGAATTTCTATTTGATGTGCGTATACAGGCACATCGTTGTTTTTTAAAATCGATTTCACAGCTCCAACATGATCAGAATGCCCATGCGTTAATAGAATTCTTCGCAAAGGACCAGCATTCAATTGGTTAATAAATTTCATAATTCCTTTTGCCATGATAGGCATTCCAGCATCCACCAATGTAACCCCGTCCTCTTCAACAACAACCCATACGTGAATCGGAATAATCATCCATGTTTTTAAACTCCAAATATGGTCCGATATCTTTTTTGCTTTCATCATCTATTCCCCTTACTTTAATTTTTCTTTAAAACCTAAAATAAGAATATCCACTGCAAGGTCAAACGTAGGTGTGAGTCTTTCCATTAACACTCCAAGCGGTTCATGTTGATACGAGTACGTACTCAAGATCCCATTCAAGCTGTAATAATAAATACGAGAAAATGCTAGCAGTTGATCGTTGTTTGGTAGAGAAAGAATTATCTGAATGAGCTCTTTCATTATGTCAAAAATTTCTATTCGAAGTTTATTGATCTCTAATTCAGGTTCTTCGTCTACTCTGGAAGATTTAGCATTGAAAAAAACATCATACATACTTCGATTTCGTAGGCAAAATGTAATATACTCACGACTAATTTCTTTTAGTTTACCTTCTGAAGATAATGTATTTATTTTCAAAATTTCGTTGAATTGTTCTTGTAATTCTTGTAAAGATGGCATAGAGAGCTGATGAAGCAATGCTTCCTTATCTTTAAAATAAAGATAAATCGTCGTATGTGAACAACCTGCATTCTTTGCTATTTCTCTTATCGTTACTGCATCAAAACCCTTTTCGGCGAATAAATTCCCAGCAGACTTTAAAATTTCTTGTTTTGTTTCTTCTGAACGTTGCTCTTGTTTACTTTTCAACTAATTACACTCCTTATAACTAACCATTGGTTACATTATAACCAATGGTTAGTTATGTTGTCAAATATACCCTAGAAACGAACTTCATCTCTAGGGATTTTAAATAAAAGAATTACTTTATCAAGCGTATTTAGTAATGACTTGTTTTAATTTTTCCTGTAAAGTTGGTAAGTCTCTTGTAGTGATCGTTAGTCTAATGTGACTTTCATCCATTTCTAATGCCTCTGAAAGAAAACCTCCAAATCCTCGTGCTCTTCGGTCTACTTGAATAAGTACATCTGCTGATTGTTCCGTTTGGGAAAGGAACAAAATCTCTAA
The DNA here is from genome assembly GCF_001278755.1 of Bacillus sp. FJAT-22090. Taxonomy (GTDB): domain Bacteria; phylum Bacillota; class Bacilli; order Bacillales_A; family Planococcaceae; genus Psychrobacillus. The sequence continues at coordinate 2,957,439 of NZ_CP012601.1, forward strand.
TTCATCTAATCTTCCTCTATATACTGCGCTAGTAGGAATGAATTCAAATTCCTGAACGAACGGAAACTTATTGTGGTATCTTCTAGAAGCTTGCTCACATTCCGCTTTTCTCAATCTAAATCCTAGTCGTTCTATTTCGTCTAAAATCTGAGCAGCAAGACTTGTTGGTCTCACTCCTATGAAATCTTTGTCTTTAGGATCTGCACCATTTTTAATATCTAGTCCTGTGCCAACCCATACTCTCGTATTTCCTATAGTGATTGGTGTATCCACTGGAAGGGCAAATGAAAATGGAACTACTTTCGTTTCATTAACTCCTATTGTTAAAGGCTCGTTTACTTTATAGTTAATCACCGAAGCAACATCTGTGTATTTTCTATCGTCCGATTCACGGATATACGTTGTATACACTGTTAAATAAATGGAGTCTATTTGTTGTTCTATATTTCCCCCATAAATTTCAACAACGCCTCTCATTGTTTCGCCAGCAACATACTCTGACTTTTCCAGTTTTGTATCTACTTTGGCTCCACCAATTCCAACACTTGCAAGGACTTTATTAAAAAACGACATTAGAGACCCTCCTAGAATTTTTTTATCACTATCTATACGTAAGAAAATATTTTTAGTTTCATAATTTTATGGCAAACATAAAAATTAATCCTCAAGTTACCTTACACCGATCTAATAACATTTTTTATGTGTATATACGTATTTCACAGGCTAATACTATATTAATTCAGTAAATGCTTCTCTTATTTTTATTCATATTTCAGCTGTATAATTATTAACTAATAAAAAGAGGCAATCAACTTGAAAAATAATCAATTAATAGAGATTATAAAAAGCAACTTGCATAGGTCTTAGGAAATTCAGGTAACCACTCCTCCAGGCAAAATAATAAAAAGAGTGCCAGGTTTAATACCTGACACTCTTATTTAATGAAGGACAAAATTCTTTATGCCATTGTACAAGCTCATCCGCTTTCATCGGCCTGGCGAAATAATAGCCTTGTATAATCGGTTTTTCACATGTAGTAGTTAAGAATTTTACTTGTTCCTCTGTTTCGACTCCTTCGAATATGATTGCCAGATTTAACGAATGCCCTAAATCGATTATTGCTTGCATTATGGACGAGTCTTTTTTCGATTCTGGTATACCATCTATAAAGGATTTATCAATTTTCAATGTGGAGATAGGCATTTTTTTTAAATATGACAAGGAAGATACACCAGTACCGAAATCGTCTAATGCTACAGAGAATCCTTCCTTGCGGAAAGTGCTTACTGCTTGTATAGCGTTCTCTATATTTTCCACAAAGCTAGTTTCAGTAATTTCTAATTCTATTTCATGTGGCTCTACCCTATATTTACGTAAAGTGCTTTTTAGTACATCCAATAATAGTGGGGAAGTCACATATTGCCCAGGAATATTGATTGCTACTTGCTTAAATGTAATTCCATCTCTTTTCCAATCTGCTATTTGCTGACAAACTCGTTCAATTATCCAATCTGTCACATGAACAATTCGATTATTTCTTTCTAAAATGGGAATAAAAATCGCTGGGGATAAGAAACCATGAGTCGGATGGTTCCAACGAAGTAAGGTTTCCACCCCAACAACAGCATTGGTAATTCCATTAACCTTTGGCTGGTATACAATAAATAACTCTTCATTTTTTATCGCCTGTATTACATCTTCCTCAATTTCTAATTCAAACACATAGGTATGTATAGCTGAATCATAATGAATGATCTCATAGTTAAATTCAATAGATGGAAAATTTAAGACAGCAAGAGCATTTGTGTACATATTAATCGTTTCATCTAGGTCATATGCTTTAGAAATAGCACATACTGCTGGAAGATAAATTTCATATCCTTCTATTACAAATGGTTTTTGTAAACTTTCTGCTACCTTTTCCATTATTCTATGTAGGTGGTTTACCCCATCTAAATGATTGGAATGAAATGCAAAGCGATGACCATCAAGTCGATAAAGTACTATCTCAGGTGTTTCAAACGTTTTTAGTAGTATTGACAATTGATTAATTACCTTGTCACCAAATTGGTAATCCCGTTCTCTATTTACATGTTCAAAATTATGCATATGCCAAATAGCTAAGCACTGCGGGACATCGGTTTTTTTAATCTTTTTCTCGAAAAAGCGTCTATTAGGCAACTTCGTTAATGCATCAAAATAGTTAGAACGATGTCTAACAGCACTGTTAAACAAGTTATAGATTAGAATAGGAACAATAAGCATTGTTATTATTAGACCTATAACTGTTATATTCCATTTTATTGTTATGAATGCTGGATATTGATTAGAGAAGTAAAATAGTTCTAAAAAATTATCATAATAAAGCACTTTAGTCCCTACCTTTAGAGGTGAAATGTACTAAAAGTATAACATATCGGCAAGGCAAAATAATCCAAAATTAAAAGGACTTTCATATCATTTACGAAAGCCCTCTCAATCAATTTCCAGTACTTTTGATAAAAAAGCACTTTATTTTTACCATTTTATTAATATTTTTCATTAAATGACTATACTCGAATTTTTTAATCCAATCGTTATCTATAAGGAATTTTTGATACTTTAATCGGAACAGAAGAATAGCCACTGTTTTTCAAAAAATATTTAACGCTTCGTGCAGTAAATTCATTTGTTCCAGATGGTCCGATTATTAGTTGGTTTATAGGTAGTTTATTATTGTTCTCTTTTGCTTTATTGTGCATCTTCATTTCTATATAAGGCAATATAATATTGTCTCTTGCGCGGAAGTTTAAATCATGTTGATAATGCATACTTTTGGAGTTTGTCACAATAATACGCCATTCCTTTTCCTCAGAAAAAGTGGAATGCTTAAATAGCGGCAAAAAGTACCCGATTGTTCGCGCTACCTCTTTAGGTGCATAGTCCGGTTGCATACCACTCAACTCCACGCTTATTAAGGCTACATCTATAATACGCCTAATAATTCGTTCTTGTACTTTTTGATCATAAATTACTTTGCGGGGAAAGAAACTTTGTTCACTTAATTGAAAGGAGTCATCGAATAAAGAGGTGAAGTCAAAACCAATAGATATCCCGTATTGGCTTCTACTATAACCTCTCCATTGACTTAGTAAGTCGCCACTCTCGCTAAAAGAAACAACAAAAATATCAGTATCCTGTTCCTCTAAAATTGCAAAAACCTCTTCTAAATAACTTCTTCTAGGATTGTCCAACGGGAGTTCATTGATCAGTTTTTTTACTATACTTTCACAAACCTCTAATCCATGACTATACTCTTTTGAATCATTCATAAACTTAATATGGGATGCCCAAAAAATTTTGTTACTAATAATTCCAAGTGCTCCATCAAGATTCGTATAATGATATAAAGCCTTAATATTTTTAGTGAAATATTTTTTAAACTCGTTACTTATAAAAGGGACAAGTGACTTGAAATCCATTTTTTCCATACTTAGCTTATTCATGCGATTATCTAAGCTCCTGTCTAATGGGATAACCTTATTTTAAAGGTAATCATCCTTGATTACTAAAAAAAGGCACAGAAACAAACTGTTCCTATGCCTTCATTATATTCTACTCTTCTTCTACATTATCACTGATCAAGCTTGCCAATACGTGTACTCGTAAAATGATTCCTTTAATTGTTTTATCCTCATCTGTTACTACAAGCGGATATTTAGACTCGAGCACTAGCGGAATAATATCTTGTACATATTCATCAGGTCGTACCGTTTTGACATCTGTTGACATTACTTCTTGCAATGTCTTCTTCTGTTTTATCCCATCTATCGCTTGATCAATTGTAACAATACCCTGCAATTGACGTTTACGATCGGCAACAAACGCACTAGAAATACCATTTTCATTCATAACTTTCGCCGCTACTTGTAAACCATCTTTTAATGACACTAGTCCAAATGGTTTCATCATGATATTCTCGGCCTGTAATATTTTCGAGCGGTCAATGTCTCGAATAAACTCAGAAATATAGTTGCTAGCAGGCTTGTCTAATATTTCTTCTGGAGTACCTATTTGTTCTACTTTTCCATCTTTCATTACAGCAACTCGATCACCAATTTTAAATGCTTCATTTACATCATGTGTGATGAAAATGATCGTTTTTTGAAGTCTATTTTGAATATCTAGTAACTCAAGCTGCATTTCTCGTCGAATCAGTGGGTCAAGTGCACTGAAAGGCTCATCCATCAGCAGAATGTCTGGATCGTTAGCAAGTGCACGTGCTATACCTACCCGTTGTCTCATACCTCCAGATAGTTCGTCTGGATATTTATTTTCATATCCTTTTAACCCAACTGTTTCTAGATGTTTTTGAGCAATTTGTAGTCTTTCTGTTTTTGACATCCCTCTAATTTCAAGACCATATTCGATATTTTCCAACACTGTTCGATGGCTAAACAAGCCAAAGTGCTGAAATACCATCGCTATTTTTTTCTGACGATAATATCTTAATTGGTTTTTGTTGTATTCCACAACATTTTCTCCATCAACATATATCGCTCCTGAAGTTGGACGATTCAATAGGTTTAGACATCTGATTAAAGTAGATTTTCCACTTCCTGACAGCCCCATAATAACAAATGTTTCTCCTTCCATAATTTCCATGGAAGCATTGTAAACACCAACTGTATGTCCTGTCTTTGCAAGAATTTCTTCTTTAGAAACACCATTTTTAACCATTTGTATTGCCTTTTTAGGTCGAGGACCGAAGATTTTTGATACGTTCTCAATTTTTAATTTTATTGTCATGCTGCTTCCCTCCTATGTTTCTGAAGGCGCTTAGCAATTCCACCTGTGATACGGTCAATAATAATAGCTAAGAAAACTATACTGATCCCAGCTTCAAAACCTAACGCAATATCAATTCGGTTAATCGCATATAAAACTCTTTCTCCAAGTCCCTGTGCACCAACCATAGACCCTACAACAGCCATAGCAAGCGCCATCATGGTAGTTTGGTTAACTCCAGCCATTATAGTTGGCAAAGCCTGTGGTAATTCTACTTTCATTAACATTTGCATTCTAGATGATCCAAAAGATTGTGCAGATTCCACTACTTCTTGGTCAACATTTCGAAGTCCTAGTTCCGTTAAACGGATGACAGGGGGTAATGCGTAGATAATCGTTGCAATTACTGCAGGTACATTTCCTAGTGGAAAGAAGAAAATGACAGGAATCAAATAAACAAAACTCGGCATTGTTTGCATGGCATCTAATATCGGACGCATGATGGTTGACATTGCCTTGCTAAATGCCATTCCAATTCCAAGTGGTATACCGATGACCAGTGAAAGTATTACGGAAATTAACACAATTGCAACCGTAGTCATAGTTTCTGGCCACAAATCAAAGGTTCCAATTAAAAAAATAAAAATCGAAAATAGGATTCCACCGTACAAAGAAGTAAAATACCAACCTAAGAAGAAAACAATTAATATAAAGATCCACCACGGTATGGCAAGAAGTCCTCCCTCAAGTCCCTTAATCATGGACGAGGAAATTACAAATATAAAATCAAAAAACGCTTCGAAATTATTCGCTAAAAAATCGATAAATTTCTCCACACCATCTCCTATAGGTATACGTATATCGGGAAATTCAGTCATACTAAGGAGGCTGTTTTATGAGACAGCCTCTTTCACCTCACTCGTTAGATTTTTTACAACATGAATCATTCTACTAAAGCTGCTTTCACTTTTTCTGCCACTTCTTGAGACACCCAAGCAGTCCAAACGTCTTCATGTTCTTTCATCCACCAATGTGCGGCTTCTTCAGGCTCTGCCTCATTTTCATTCATATATTTGAGAGCTTCTTCCGTTAATGCATTACTAGATGAGTATTTACTTAAGAAATCAACCACATCTTTTGCTTGTGTAGGTAAATCTTCATGAACTGCAATTACGACATCATTTGGTGGAAATTCAGTTCCTTTCGATTCATCCCATACTGCTTCGTCATACGCATTATCTTCAAGTAGCGTTAAATCGTAACTTGCTGTAACCCATGTTGGTGACCAATAATAACCTACCCAAGGCTCGCCTTTTTTGTATGCACCAGCTAAGCTCGCAACAATAGCTGAATCAGATCCAGGTGCTAAGTAGTTATATTGCTCGTCAAGTCCATATGTTTCAAGTTTCGTCTCCAAGTGTTCACTTACAACCCAACTAGATGGTGCACCGACAATACGGCCTTTGCTACTATCTTCAGGATCTTGGAAAAGCTCTGGATACTTAGCTAAGTCTTCAACAGTTTTTAAATCCGGAGCCACTGGTTCTATACCTCTTTCAGGATCTCCTTCAATAACGTAAGTTGGAACATATAATCCTTGTGAATTATCATTGAAGTTCGTTGCTACTTTTTTAATGTTTCCACTATCAATTGCTTTATCATAGATTTCTTTAATATTATCCGTCCATACTTCCATATTGACATTTATATCACCTTTTTCAAGTGACTGCATAGTAGCTGCAGTTGTACCACTTGTAACCTCGGTTTCATAGCCGTAACCTTCTTCAATAATTAACTGTGCAATGCTATTGTGAACGCGGATACTATCCCAACCTGCATCTGCAAATTTAATAACATCAATACTATCTTTACTTGTCTCACTACTACATGCACCAAGAATTAAAATTGTGCACAACGAAAAAAACACCAACATTTTTCTCATATAAAATTTCCCCTTTTCTCTATATTTTAATTAGACGCACGGTCCTTGCCTCCTTCTAATACCCGTTTAGGTAATTTTTAATCATCTTTATACCAAAATAATTATGCAGCCATAATTTCCAAAAAATTGGTACGTCTAATTTATAAGTGTTAATACTACTAAACTTATATACCCTTCGCAAATAAAACAAGAAAAAAAGCATTCCAAAATTATTCAATTTAGAATAATCAGTTACATATTTAAGTGAAAATAGATATATATATAAGTAATTTATTAGTTTATCAATTAGTATTTAGTTAGGTAATTCGAATTAATCGAACCTTTTTTAAAGAATATAGTTTTGTTTGAGCATTTTTCATTAATACTGAAAAAATATGCTACAGAATTTCTTATAGATATTTATGTAGTTTTCATATAAATTTTATATAATTTTAAGATTTGTGTGATAGGCTTCAATTAAGTTAAGGGGTGAAAAATATGTCTATTAAAATGAGATTTTTGTTATCTTATGTTGGAGTGATACTTATTTCTATCACCTTACTGTTAGTGGCTGGATTTCTAATTATTTTTACGATTACTGGGGATATTAGATCTATCGAGCATTTTTATAAAAAAACATATGTTCAAAAACCTTTGACGACGGTCGAAGAAAGTGCGTTTCTAGATTTAAAGCTACTAGCTAAAAATAATCCTACCCTGCTACTTTACGAAGAACAGTTGAAGAAAATCGAACAAGAGGATATCGAACTTGTCGTTAGAAAAGGTAACAGTATTGAGTATGCTTCCCCCACACTTGATGATGAGAATATATTGATTAAATCTCTTCCTGGATTTGAGGAAACGAATATAAATAGTCGTGATTCGATAAAAATCGATCACTCATTTTACACTTATGTGAAGTTTGACTTTTATTTTCCTGACAATAGCAAAGGAAGCATTTTTGTCTTAAGACAGGCCAGTTCCTATGCTGAATTGGCTCGAGAGTTGTTTCCAATCCTATTTGGTCTACTACTTTTTCTATTTATTATGATTATTGGGATTTTAAACTATTTTGTTTCACGAAGCATCATTCACCCTCTTTCTAATCTTAAAAATGGAGCCAACCGAATAAAATCAGGAGATTTAAACTTTGAAATCCAAACGACTTCCAATGATGAAATTGGTCAATTAAATAAATCGTTTGAAGAAATGAGAATAAAATTAAAAGAATCGGTTAATCTCCAGCTGCAATATGAAGAGAATCGCAAAGAGCTTCTTTCAAATATTTCACATGATTTAAAGACACCTATTACTTCTATAATTGGATATGTAGAAGGAATAAAAGATGGTGTAGCTAATTCTCCAGAGAAAATGGATAAATATTTATCCATTATCCACTTAAAAGCTAGAGACATGGATTCTTTGATAGATGAGCTATTCTTATTCTCCAAGTTAGATTTGAAAAAGGAACCATTTTCTTATGAAACAATCGAACTAACGGAATATATGAGAGATTATGTTGATGAACTTCAACTGGAATTAATCCAAGAAGGAATTCAGATTTACGTTGAGCTAATGCACAAGCCAATGTATGTTACTGCAGATAGGGAGAAGTTAAAAAGAGTGTTGGTCAACTTAATCAACAATAGTGTGAAGTATATGGATAAAGATCAAAAGAGTATAACCATTTCCCTTTATGAAGGAGATAATGATATTACTGTAAAAATAGCTGATAATGGCCAAGGTATAGAACCGTCTGCTCTTCCCTATGTATTTAATCGTTTTTACCGAGCAGAGCAATCTAGAAATTCACGTTTAGGCGGTAGTGGTTTAGGTCTAGCGATTTCAAAACAAATTATTGAAGAGCATGGAGGAAATATCTGGGCAACTAGTGAATTCGGAAAAGGTACGAATGTTTTCTTTTCCTTAAAGAAAGGGAGATAATATGAAAAATATTTTACTTATTGAAGATGAAGTGAGTATTGCCGAATTACAAAGAGATTATTTAGAAATAAATGATTTCAATGTAGACATTGAACATACTGGAAATGTAGGTCTTCAACGTGCCCTTAAAGGTAACTATGATTTGATAATTCTAGATATCATGCTTCCAGGGATAAATGGTTTTGATATTTGCAAGCAAATACGTGCAGTCAAGAATATCCCGATATTGCTTGTTTCCGCTAAAAAGGAAGATATCGATAAAATTCGAGGACTCGGTTTAGGAGCTGACGATTATATAACAAAGCCCTTTAGCCCTAGTGAATTGGTCGCTAGAGTTAAAGCGCATTTAGCACGTTATGAACGCTTATCCGGGAGCCCAACCAAATCAAATACGATATTCATACATGGTATCTCTATCGATAAATCCTCACGAAAAGTTAATATTAATGGAGAAGATTTACCGTTTACTACAAAAGAATTTGATCTTTTAGTGTTTCTTATGATGCACCCGAACCAAGTATTGAACAAAGAGCAACTATATGAGAATATATGGGGTTTTGATTCAGCAGCAGATGTTTCTACTGTGACTGTCCATATAGGTAAACTTCGTAGCAAAATTGAAAGAGATCCTGCACACCCAAAATTATTAGAAACCGTTTGGGGGGCAGGATATCGCTTTAATGTTTAAGCTTTACTACCGACCGTTACTTAGGTTTTAGTAACGGTTTTTTTAATTGTATTAAGAAATGTTATGAATAAGTTTATCTTTTTTTAAGAAATTATTTAGATGGATTTTAAAATCGTAGGTTAGGATGATTTTAGGCAGAAGTCTAAAAAATATTTTTAAGGAGGAAAAAATAAATGAGAAGTCCAACCAAGTGGATAAGTAAGATATGGTTGGCGGTAATAACAGGATTGGTTCTCACACTTCAAGGATGTGTATCAAATATAGGGGAAAGATCCATCAAACAAGATAGGGGAAGTGAAATCGTGGGAGAAGAAATGGAGAAAGAATTATTTCAAGCAGCTGACCGTGGAGAGATTGATAAAATTAGAAGTATTTTGAAGGATGGCGTTAATATTAATGTCCAGGATGCAAACGGACGAACTAGTATTATGATTGCAACTTATAACAACGATGTGAAGACTGCGAAGTTTCTAATTGACGCGGGTGCAGATGTCAACATTCAAGATGACATGAAAAACAATCCTTTCCTATATGCTGGCGCAGAAGGATTTCTTGAAATTCTGAAGCTGACGATTGATTCTGGAGCTGATCCAAGCATTACTAATCGATATGGAGGCACTGCTTTGATTCCAGCTTCCGAACATGGATACGTAGATGTAATCGAAGAACTTTTAACACGCACTAATATTGATGTGAATCATATTAATAATCTAGGTTGGACCGCTTTATTAGAAGCAATCATTTTGAATAACGGAAATGAAACCCAACAGAAAACAATTCAATTGCTCATAGATCATGGAGCTGACGTGAACATCCCAGATAATAATCAGGTAACACCATTACAGCATGCTCGTGAAAAAGAGTTTAAAGAATTGGAACAAATTTTGTTAAAAGCAGGGGCATTATAAATTAGTTACTTAGGAGATGACAAGATGAAATCAACAAAAATATTAACACCTATACTTCTTGGATTAACGCTTGCAATAACTGGGTGTAATAATGAAGCACAAACTAAGCAAAGCGATCAAAAGCAAGAGCAACCTCAAAAGGAAACACAAAACGTCACACAAGCACAGATTACAGAATTACAACCATTAAATGCAATGACATTACAAATTACCTTCTCTCAGCCACTGTCAGAGGATGATGTTAATCCAGAAAACTTGGATACAATTAAACAAAATTTTGAATTTGATCATGATATGAGTATCGTGAATGTTCCTAGGCTAAAAATCGGGGCGGAAAGTACATATATCGTTCCTGTTACCATTCACAAACCAGGTACAACATATACATTAAGCTTTAAAGGCGGTGAAAAACAATCCTTTGAGGCAAGTGAAGAGAAAATTAATATAAGTAAAACCATGCAAGTGTCAAATGACACCATTGAAATAGAGTCTTTTAAAGAAGATGGTGTAACAGATTATGCTAATATTATTGAAGCATATCGAGCTGGTAGAGGGAATCTTTCTTTTCAAGTAGATGATGAAAACAAAGATGAAAATGGAAATCAGTATGAAGTGATTTCTTCCTTAAGAGATCGTACAGTGACAATAACATCAGATAATGGAGAAAAAATAACAGCGAAATATATTCCTTTCACGCAAGCAGCGGATGGTAGACAAGCACCCAAATTCCGTCTGCCAGAAGGGCAATCGTTAACGCCAGGTACAGAATATACGGTTACATCTGATTGGGGAGAAATCAAAAATCCAACCTTTATAGGAGAAGAATTTGCACCACTCACGATCCAATCAGCAGAAGCAATCGATGAAAAATCATTCGAACTAACATTAGATAAAGACCCAAGTATCGAGCTATTTGCTGGTCGCAGCGTCCAATTGCAAGGGGAGGATGGCAGCATTGTACAAGCACAATATCGCTTCTCTTCTCGTCAAGGGGCAGTCGGAATCTTCGATATTACTGATAACACATTAAAGTCAGGAGTAAAATACACAGTTGCACCGTTGAACAACTGGGCTACAGCCAATGATATAACTTTAATAGCCAAGTAAAACGAAATACCAGATCAAAAGCAATTAACATCGCTCTGATCTGGTATTTTTTATATTACTTTATTCTTTGGCTCTTTATTCTCCAAAACAGCTGCAATATCATCTGCATTCATTTGCATCATCGCCATTCTTGTTCGAATACTCGCACTTCCAATATGTGGTAATACTGTCACGTTCGGCAACGTTAGTAAAGGATGATCTAGTGGCACCGGCTCTACTTCAAATACATCAAGGCCAGCTGCCCAAATTTTATTAGTTGTTAAAGCTTCATACAATGCTTTTTCATCGATAATGCCTCCGCGCGCCACATTAATAATTGCTGCAGTTTCCTTCATAAGATTTAGTTCACGTTCACCAATCAACCCTTTTGTTTCAGCAGTTAATGGCGTTAATAAAACGATAAAATCCGATTCTTGTAATAATGCATCGAGCTCTACATAAGTGAACCCGAATTGTTCTTCCGCTTCGATTTTACGAGAGCGATTGTGATAGAGAACTTTCATATCAAACCCTTTCGCTCGTCTCGCTACTGCCTCCCCAATACGTCCCATTCCAATAATTCCAAGTGTTGCACCAAATACATCCATTCCTGTTAACTGCATTGGTGACCATGATATCCACTTACCTGCTCGAAGATCCCGTTCTGCTTCTGTCACGCGTCGTGCAGTAGCTAGAAGTAAAGAAAACGCAAGATCTGCTGTAGTTTCAGTTAATACACCTGGTGTATTGGTCACAATTATTCCACGCTCTTTCGCTGCCTCAACGTCAATATTGTTATATCCTACCGCTAAATTACTGATTACTTTTAGGTTTGGCAAACTTTCAATTAATGCACGATCTACCTTATCGGAAAGTACTGTCCAAAGTGCATGTGTATCTTTCGCTTGTGATTTTATTTCATCATAGGTCATCGAAATCTCATCACTGTGCCACATCGTCACGTCAAATTTTTCTCTTAATGGGTTTACTACTTCGTCTGGTAGTTTTCGTGTTATAAATATTTTATCCAAATTAGCACCCTCCAACTATTTCTGATGGTTCAAGCATGGACGAAAGAAGGAAATTTTGCAACTACATTTACATTGATAGTTTCATAGGGTATACTGGGGGCACATAAAAAAAACAGATTGTTTTGAACAAAAATCTGTATAACTACATACCGTTTTCTGCACTGGGGGTGCCCACTATGGCTGAGATGCGAGCTTTTTGCTCCGATCCCTTATAACTCGATCAGGATAATACCTGCGTGAGGAAGTGCGGTGACTTTCCGACTTTTTTCATATTGGATAAGTGGCTGCATCTTCACGGATGTAGTCTTTTTTTATGAAAAATTTTAGGAGGTTTTTTATATGCAATGTGGTTTAAGCCCTATCGTCGGATTTCGTTTTTCTTTACATCCGATGACCAATGATTTTATTTCAGTAATTAAAGGTGCGCTTCGGGAAACGGATACATCGAATGTGTGGATGCATACAGACGATGTATCAACTGTCATTCGCGGAAAACAGGTACATGTGTTCAATGTCGCAAAGTCAATTACACTGCATGCAGCTAAGACAGGTGTTCACATTGCTTTATCGGGTACCTTTTCTGCTGGCTGCCCTGGAGATACTGCTGGGGATGTCTATTTAGATAAAGGAGATGATGTTGCAAATAATGACACGACAAAGCAATATGTGTCATCTCAATTTGCACTTTATCCGATGAATAACCCAAATTATATGGATGTGATTTATAGAGAGGTTGAGCGTGCAAAAGAACGAGGTGTTTTCAATGAATCCATGCATTATGCAAGTGGTATTCACGGGGATATTCATGATGTGTTTGCATTTTACGAAGAAACATTCACACATGCTCGCTCAGAAGAATATAAGCATTTGGTAATGACTGTTTCGATGAGTATAAATAGTCCTTCGCATGGAGGTATTTTGAATGCTTAAGTCTTGGAAGTTAAAAGAGATTGTCCTTATGTCTTTATTTGCTGTTGTGTTTGGGATTGTATATTTATTATTTGTTCATATCGGTAATATTTGGTCAGGATTTATTGGTCCGATAGCATATGAGTGGATTTTTGGTATTTGGTTTATCGTATCAATCATTTGTATGTATATCATTCGTAAACCTGGTGCAGCTGTCATCTCAGAAACGATTGCAGCGGCGATTGAAGTGTTACTAGGAAATGCTGTAGGACCTCGATTAATACTTTCAGGGGTTATTCAAGGACTAGGTGCCGAAGCAGTGTTTGCCGCAACACGCTATAAACGTTTCGACCTTTGGGTACTGATGCTTGCAGGTATCGGATCATCCGTTTTCAGTTTTGTATATGGTTACTTTTTAGGAGGGTTTACTGTATTTAGCACTGGATATGTGGCTTTGATGTTCGGTATTCGAATATTAAGCGGTGCACTTATAGCTGGTGTTGGTGGTAAAGCTTTGTCGGACGGACTACTTGCTACTGGTTCGCTTAGAGGCTATGCAATTTCTCGCTCGAATAAAGGTGATGTTCGTGCATGACATAATTCAGTTTACAGATGTGAGTTTTCGTTATCCCGATGAGGACAAATGGATATTGAACAAGCTTACATTTACTATTCAAGCTGGTGAACGTGTAGTAATTACAGGTCCAAGTGGTTGTGGAAAGACGACATTACTTTATTTATGTAATCGCTTGTTTCCTGATAATTGCGATGGAATTTTAACTGGCTCTGTTAAATTATTTGAAAAAGAAAGTACTTCATATATTCCCGGGGAAATAAATCATCGTATTGCGACTGTTTTTCAAGATCCCGATGCACAATTTTGCATGCAAACTGTAGAGGAAGAACTAGCATTCACCCTTGAAAACTTGCATGTTCCCAAGGAAGAAATGGACAAAAGAATTTGTGAAGTACTTACGCTAACTAACTTGAGTGAATTTCGACATGCTACTATTCAAAAGCTTTCTGGCGGTCAAAAACAACGCATTGCAACTGCTTGTGCACTCATCATGGAGCCTGAAGTTTTGTTGCTAGACGAACCAATCTCTCATTTAGATCCATATGCTGCGAAAAAATATGTTGAGTGGTTGGATCGTTTACAAATGAAAAGAAAAATGACAATAGTTGCTATAGAGCATCGTTTGGATTTATGGGGAGAATTTTTTGATAGAAGTATTCCATTAATTCAAGGAAAGTCGAGTTCCCCCTTAGAAAGAAGAAAAAACAGCTTGAAAGAAGATGTATCAATAGTTGTCAGTAAAATAAAGGCTCAGCCCTTCTTAAAAGAAACCTCTTTTTCATTAAAGCAAGGGGAAATTGCTGTTTTAGCAGGTCCAAATGGTAGCGGTAAGTCCACTTTGTTGAAGGCACTGTGTCAGTTAATTCCCACTAGCGGAAAGGTGGAACCAAGTTTTTTAGGGTATGTTCCGCAATCTCCCGAGTTTTTATTTATTACGAAAAGTGTACGTGATGAAGTAGCTTATGGCGGAGGCAGTAATGCAGAAGAAATACTTACTCGATTGCAGCTCCAGTCAGTATCAGAGGCACATCCCTTTGCAGTAAGTCACGGCCAAAAGCGTAGAGTGGCTATTGCCGCGATGCTATGTGACGGACGAGAGGTTATTTTAATGGATGAACCTACATCTGGTCAGGATGCTGCAGCATTATCTGAGTTATTTCAATTAATTGATGAGCGTGCTCGTTCAGGGGCAACTTTTGTCATCGTTACACATGATATGGAATTTGCTTACTGTCTAGCCGATTCGATTTTACTGATGAACGATGGACGTTTAACTGGGAAGTTTCCAGCGAGTGATGTTTGGAAAAATGAACGTTTATTATTGGAGCACCATTTGCTTCCTCCGAAAGGATTGTTAAGTTATGAGAAATGCTTTGCATAAAATGAATCCTTCCGTGAAGTTTTTATTAATAACCGTCTGTATGTTAACGATGGCATTTTATTTTGACCCTTGGACTCCCCTTGTATTTTGGGGTGGAGTGCTTGTGCTGCAAATATTGTTTAGCCGGATTAATTGGAAGAAGTGGTCGTTATTCATGCTTCCATTTTTTATAACTGCAATCGGTTATTTCTGGACTACACTTGTTTTTTCCGAAGATCAATCGGGAATAGTTATTTGGTCATTGTGGAGTATTGAATTTACAGAAACACAATTGAATCAGGCAATGTCCTTAAGCTTTCGTGTATTAGCATTTTCTAGCTTGTCCTTAATGTTTGCGTTGACGACAAATCCTGTGACGTTTGTGTTGAGTTTGATGCAACAATTAAGACTCTCTCCTAAAATTGCTTATGGCATTATGGTAGGTTATCAGTTTTTACCGGTTTTGAAAGACGAATTTACACAGATCGGGCAAGCACATAGGTTAAGAGGGGTCGGGCGCGAGAAAAATGCCATTCAACGTTTGTTTGGCATTCGGAGAGTTTTGATTCCAATGCTTGCTGGTGCTGTTCGGAAAGCGGAACGAGCCGCATTTGCAATGGAAGCTAGAGGTTTTACTGGTGAACGCAGAAGTAGTTATTTTCACGTAATTACCGTTGGGAAAGTAGACGCTATAATAGTTACTTTGTTTTTATTGGTATTAGTTTTAAGCTGCACAAACAAATTTTGGTTAGGTTAATCATTTTTATTATTTACTCCTACTTTTATTTAGATAAGATAAAAGTAGGAGTTTTTTATTTGAGGATGGGAGTGCTGAGAATGACATTTGTCGCTTTACTACGTGGTATTAATTTGGGTGCAAAAAATAAAGTGGATATGAAATCATTGAAGGTTCTTTTTGAAGAAATGGGTTATGAAAACGTGCGGACTTATATACAGACCGGAAATGTCATTTTTGATAATACAGCTTATGATATTCTTGAAATGGAAAGAGAGTTGTTTGAAACTTACGGCTTTGACATACCTGTTGTAATAAGGAACAAAGCAGAGTTGGAAGAGATACAACAGCACCCCATTTTCTTAAAAGAACAAGTATATGTCATGTTTATAGCTAATGAAATATCAGATGAACAGCAAGCATTACTCGACAGCTTAATAGATGATGAATTTGTCGTATGGAATCGAAAAAATATTATCATTAATCTTTCGAAGAATTATCATCAAACGAAATTTACGAACACCTTTTTTGAGAAGAAGCTTGGTATGGTATCTACAGCACGTAATCAAAATACAGTAAATAAAATTTTGTTGAAAATGTAGGAATTGTGGCGTTTGTGTCCGGATAAGATGGATTTCTGACCGTATAAACAAATTTCCGTCCGCATAAAAATTTTTATAACCGTATAGGACAATTTCTGACCGGATACTACAAAAATTTATGTCCACATGACGCTTATGACATAAGTTTTTCTTATACCAAACAATAATTACTATAAAATTTTCAAATGCCTGTTTGGAGCATATGATGAAAGTAGAACGAAACAAGGAGGACTTGTCATGTCATTCATCTTTAAATCTATCGATCATGTTCAATTAGCTGCTCCAAAAGGTTCAGAACCAATTGCTAGACAGTTTTTTGGTGAGGTTCTAGGATTCAAAGAAATAGAAAAGCCAGAAGCTTTAAAGAAAAAGGGCGGTGTTTGGTTTGAATTTGGTAATTATCAAATTCATATAGGCATTGAGGAACCATTCGCACCAGCTAAAAAAGCACATCCTGCGTTCCAGATTGAAAATCTTGAATCATTAAAAGAGCATTTAACAAATAAAGAAATTAACTATATTGTTGATTATGATCTGCCAGGTGCAAATAGAATTTATATACACGATCCATTTGGAAACAGAATGGAGATTCTAGAGTGGATTTAACTTAAAGTATAAGAAACAAAACACCCTGGTTTATTAAACCGGGGTGTTTTCAAGTTCTACTCGCTTTTTCAATAATTTCCTACTTTTTCTAACTGACCCATTCCATGAAAAATTGGTCCAGATTCTCATTATTATTTCTAGCGGTCCGCGACGGAATTTTTTCAAATACAATGTACTACTTAGACATTGCACAGCAAAGATTACGAGTCCTAGAATTATACTATTTAACATTCCGAAGTCTCCGAAAACTCCTAAACCGTATCCATAAAATATGGTTGTACATATAAGACTCTGCGAAATATAATTTGTTAGAGAAAGCTTTCCGACACTTTCAAAACTGCGAAATACGATAGAATTAGAAAATGAAGTAAATAGTATTGCAAATAGAGAAATATATCCTACAGAAAGAAGCTGGGCACCAAGATTTAATAAGATAGCAGACCAAGCATTTTCTTGAAGAAGTATACTACCACTCTTTAACGCAAGACCAATTGGTAAAAGTATCGCTCCGACTTTATACCATTTTTGTTCCATTCGCGGTCTGGTAAACAGGTTCCCTTTTGCTGCAGCCATCCCAAACAAAAATAGTGGAGCTGTCATAAATGGGGCTAGAATTACTATGAAAAAAATAAAGTACTTATCTTCGAATACTAGCGGATTTTCGGTATTTCGATGATGCTTAATCTCTTCATAGGTTCCGTTTTTATAAATATCATTTGTTTTAACAATATAGGAAGATAATTTTTCTACTTCTTCTTTTGTTTCTTCTAAAATTCCATAGCCCATAGCACTTGTTAAAAGGAACAAAATAACTCCCCATATAATAAGTGTTTTTTTCTTCCTGTTTATAAACATCAATAAAAAGAAACCCATAAATCCGTAAAATGCTAAAATATCTCCTTCCCACAAAAAAGTCCCGTGCAAAATCCCAAGTGTTATTAGCAATATGAATCGTCTAATTAAATGCCATCTCACTTTTACTTCCTTATTTCTTAAAGATTCAACCATCTTAATAAGTGAATAACCAAAAAGGAAAGTAAAAATTGGCATGAAGCTACCCTCTACTGCTATTTTTATAAACTTATATGCCCATGTATCCATACCCGAGAGAGAAAAATAAGAAATTTCATCTTTTCCCCATATTCCATACTGAAATATAAGCATATTAGCTAGTAATATACCGAATAGACTAAGCCCTCTTAAACTATCAATCAATTTTACTCTTTCCATTTAAAACAAATCCCCCTAGAATTTCGTATCACTCCTTTGTTAGTATAAAATAGAAAGCTTATGACAGAATGAAACGTACCTTAAAATATTCTTAAATTTTGGAGTGGTTATTGGTGTTAGATGCGAAAATATTAGTAGTGGATGATGAACAGGCTATCGGAGATATGGTTGATATAATTCTAAAAAAAGAAGGATTTACCCATGTTGATGTATGTACAAATTACAAAGATGCAGACTTACTCATTTCACATAATAATTATGATCTATTGATATTAGATATTATGCTCCCAGATGGAACTGGACTAGATTTAGCGAAAAAGGTCCGCACAAAATCAGATGCACCAATCTTTTTTTTAACAGCAAAAGCAAATGATGCAGATAAGCTTCGTGGTTTCATGTACGGAGCCGATGATTATATTACCAAACCATTTAATCCAATGGAACTCGCAGCTCGCGTAAAAGTGCAGATGAAACGGTATACCTCCTCCTTCTTAAAGCCTTTATCGAAGCAAGTGTTTGACTTTGGTAGGTTCCAATTGAACGTAGCAGCAGCTGAATTGACTGTAGCAGAAGATACTTCTGTTTTAAGCGGAAAACTTTTTCATTTACTCCAATTCTTTTGCGAACATCCTGGGCAGGTCCTTTCAAAAGAACAAATTTATTCTCAAGTATGGGGAGAAGAGCATTTTATTGATGATAACACGATAATGGTTCATGTCCGAAAGCTACGAGAAAAAATTGAAGTTAACCCAGGTAACCCTCAACTTATTTTAACTATCCGTGGAGTCGGATACAAACTCATTAGTAAGGAGAATTAGTATGAGTTTATCAGGGAAAATGACTACACGATTTTTAGCATATTTTGTTATCTTTTATAGTGTATTACTTATTGTGTCTATCGGACTGATAGTATATTTTGTTTATGATCTAATCGAGAGCAATAGTTACTCTGATATTCGTGAATTAGATGCATTTGAACTTGAGTCCGATTTTACCAAGGATTCAAATGGGGTCTATCATTTATCTCAAAAGTTAATAGATTCAGCGCATGAAAATACAGGACTTGTTCAATTAATCAACAAGAATGGCAAAGTCCTAGCTAGTTCAGAAAATAACAGTAATTGCTGTGAAAGCTACACTTTATCACAATTTGTAGCAATGACAAAAACAAAAGAGGCTTTTGTTTGGGAACAAGGCGATGGCTTATATATAGTATTTATCGAAAAACATCCTGCCACACAGTTATTATCTATGATAGTTCAAGAAAATATCGGAAGTTTATCGCATGAAACCAAAAAGAAACTAGATGATGCAGACGCAAGCCTAGAAATCTATACGACAGAAGGTAGACTAAAACAAGTTGTTTATGGTGACAAAAAACAAGCACTCAGTGGGATTGAAATACTCGCTAGTTCCCATAACTATTCTGAAAGAAAAGAAGTTGTTGCTTCAGAAATACTTGAAGATGGTACCATCGCTGTCGTCCGAATGAATAATTCAAATTATTATCCCTTTGAACCCGCATTTTTAGATGGGATGAAAAAGTTTGGAATAGGACTTCTTTTATTTCACCTCATTCTTTTTTTCTTTACTATTTTATTCTCTTTTTGGATTGGGAATCGCTTTGGCCGACCTGTTTTATTTTTTCTTAAACGTATCGAAAAGTTAGCCGAGCAAGACTATAAACCTTTAGATGATCGTAGATTAAGAACTAAAAAGACCGGACGTTTTAAACGAAAATATCGTGTATACGAAGACATTGATCGATCACTTTCCAGATTAGCAAATACGTTAGAAGCTAATGAGCGAAAAATAATGCAGACTGAAAAGTTACGCGAAGATTGGATTACTGGTTTGTCACATGATTTAAAAACACCACTTAGTTCTATTTATGGATATTCCACTATGCTTGCTTCTGATGATTATGACTGGTCAAATCTAGAAGTTAAAAATTTTGCAAAGACTATGCAAGAGAAGTCGAACTATATGGATGCTTTAATAGAAGATTTAACATACACGTATCAATTAAAAAATAATGCAATTGCTATCAATAAAGTCGATGTGAATCTTTTAAGTTTTCTTAAGATGTATGTTAAAAATTCTGTTTGGGGAGATATACAAGACCCCCAAGGAGACAACCATGCACATGTTTTTATTGATCCAAAATTATTCGAAAGAGTTCTCGATAATTTAGTCGGAAATGCGATAAAGCATACCCCTATAGGAACAAAAGTATATTTAAAAGTAGACCAAATGAAAGATACTGTTCAATTAACTATTTGGGATGAAGGAAAGGGAATTCCAAAGGAAGAGCTTGAAAGCCTGTTCGACCGCTACTATCGTGGAACAAATACCACTTCGGAAGTATCAGGAACCGGGTTAGGACTAGCTATAACGAAACAGCTTGTGGAAGCACACGACGGACAAATACATGTAGAGTCAAGTGACAAAGGAACAATTGTAACGATCATACTGCCCACTTCTGTAAGTTAGTTAGAAAACTAAAAGCATCCATCAATCAAAAATGATTGATGGATGCTTTTTTGATAAAACAAAAACCGTTCTTATAAGTCATCAAATCCGTTATCTTGCACATTTACCTTCACATATTGTCGAGATTTTTGTTCAAAAAAGTCGGTTTTTCCTAAATCTACTTCTTCATAAGCTTTGATCCACTTTAATGGATTTTTGCGATATTCGGGGAATGGACGGTCATAGCCTAACTGGTTGCATCGTACATTTGCGTAAAAATAAATATATTCTTCCACGTCCTCTATATCTAAACCGTCTATTTTATCACCGATTACCTCACGTGCCCAGTCGACCTCGAGCTGTGCTGCTTCTCGGAAAATCTCCTCCACTTCACTCGCACGCTCAGGAGTATCAAATTGTGGATACTCTGTTAATAACTCTTTATAAATCTTTACGAATAAGTCAACATGCAACTGTTCATCCCTATTGATATAGTTAATCATTGTGCTCGTAGCGACCATCTTTTGATGTCTGGCAAGATGATAGAAAAATGAGAAGCCCGAATAGAAAAACAACCCTTCTAATATGACATCATATACAACAGAGCGCAGTAAGTTATCCACATCCGGCTGCTCTGCGAATTCTTCATACCCTTTTAAAACGAAGTCATTTCGCTTTTGCAAAACAGGCTCTGTGCGCCAGAAATCAAATACACGGTTTTGCTCATCTTTGGAAACTAAGCTAGAAAGCACATATGAATATGAATGATTATGAATCACTTCCTGCTGCGCTAGAATAATCATCAATGCATTCAAGCTAGAGTCAGTCAAAAAGTCTGCTACTTTTCCTGCAAAGTCTGTTTGAACACTGTCTAAAAGGGCAAGCAAACCAATTATTTTCAAGAATGCTTCTCGCTCATTATCTGTTAGCCCCGAAAATTGCTTAATATCATTGCTCATATTAATTTCAAAAGGGGTCCAAAAATTTCCAAGCATTTTTTTATACTTTGGATATGCCCAATTAAATCGTACATCGTCCCAGTTTAATATATTGGAACTTTGGCCGTTTACGATACTAGTAGAACGGTTTGGCGCTTCTTTATCCATTAATTTTCTTTTTTCTAATTGCATATTAACTTTTCCCCCTTAGCTTGAACAAGAATCACAATCGACTAGTTCTACTGAAGTTGATCGAACGTAATAAGTTGTTTTCAGCCCGCTATTCCATGCATCTAAGTGTAAATCAAGTAATTCTTTTGCTTTTATTGAGTTTTGAACATATAAATTTAACGAAACACCTTGGTCAATATGGCGTTGACGTGCAGCATTTTGTTTTAAAGTCCAGTGTTGATCAATAAAGTAAGCTGATTTATAAAACCACGTAGTCTCCGAATTTAAATCTGGTACAGTAACTGGAATTTTGTAATCTTTCTTCTCTTCGGAGTAAAACTTTTGAAAGATAGGATCTATACTCGCCGTGCTTCCTGCTAGAATTGAAGTGGATGAGTTAGGTGCAACTGCCATTAAATAGCCGTTTCGAATTCCATTTTCAGTGACTTCCTTACGCAGTTCATTCCATTCTTGTCCCTCGTATTGACGTTTTTCAAAATAGGCTCCAGTTTGCCAATCTGACCCTTCGAATAAAGGATAGGCCCCCTTCTCTTTCGCCAGTTCGGCAGAAGCTTGAATCGTTAAGAAAGCAACCTTTTCATAAAGTTTATCAGCAAATTCAACTGCTTCATCTGACTCCCAGCGGATACTATTTAGAGCAAGCAAATGATGCCAACCGAATGTACCAAGGCCAATTCCTCGATAACGAGCATTTGTACGTTGCGCTTGAGGTACCGGAATCATATTTAAATCAATTACATTATCGAGCATACGCACTTGGATCTTTATCAAACGCTCCAATACATTTTCTGGAACCGCTCGTCCTAGATTAATAGAAGATAAATTACAAACTACAAAATCCCCCGCTTTACGTTTTGTCACAATCACATCGTCTTCTAATTGAATGGACTCAAAAGAGGTAGCACTTTGATTTTGAAAAATTTCTGTACATAGATTACTGCTATAAACCATTCCTTCATGCTTGTTTGGGTTACTACGATTTACTTCATCTCGGTAAAACATAAATGGTACCCCTGTTTCCAACTGGGAACGCATAATACGTTTTATCAAGTCTATTGCTGGAACAGTTTCGCGTGATAATCGATAATCATTCACACATTCCTCGTATTTTTCTCGGAAAGAACCTTCGCCACGTTTCTCATCGTAGAAATCCTCTAGGGAATAGCCTTTTAATTGTCGTACTTCATGCGGGTCAAATAGGTGCCACTCTTCTCGTGCGTCTACTTTCTCCATAAATAAATCCGGTAAGCATACCCCTGTAAAGATATCGTGTGCACGAAGACGCTCATCTCCATTGTTCAAGCGTAAATCTAAAAATGTAAAAATGTCTTTATGCCAAACATCTAAGTAAACAGCAATCGCACCTTGACGCTGACCAAGCTGATCCACACTAACTGCCGTATTGTTTAATTGCTTAATCCATGGAAGTACACCACTAGATGCTCCTATAAAACCTCGAATAGACGACCCTCGACTTCGCACTTTCCCCATATATACTCCGATTCCGCCACCGAATTTAGAAAGGGTCGCTACGTCTGTGTTACTGTCGTATATCCCTTGAAGACTGTCATCAACCGTATCAATAAAACAGCTAGATAACTGTCCATGTGGCTTTCCAGCATTTGAAAGTGTTGGTGTTGCTACAGTCATATAAAGGTTACTCATTGCCCAATATGCTTCTTTTATTTTGCCAATTCTATTTTCTTTTTCTTCTTTCATTAGCGTCATTGCAATGATTAGCCAACGTTCTTGTGGAAGTTCAACAATTGATTTGTCAAAGTCCCTTGCGACATAACGATCGAGTAAAGTTTTAACACCAATATATGTAAATAAAAAATCTCTCTCTGGAACAATTATTTCTGCTAACTGTTGTAATTCATCAAACGAATAGGCTTCCGTCAAACGAATGTCGTAAATTCCATTAGCAGCTTGGAGTTGTACATTGCTAGCAAATTTACTGTAAACATTATTAGATGTTGTTTTTCTTTGACTAGCGACTTGTTCATATACATGTGCCAAATGAATGCGCGCCGCAACAAAAGTCCAATACGTTTCTTGTTCATCTAAAAAACTTAATGCTTCCAAAGACATCGACTTAGACCAAGCAGAGGTGGTACCCTCCGGATTCTTCTTCATCCATCTTTCATGTGATTTAATGAGTGGTGCCATATTGTCTTCTCCGAATTCTTTTACTAAATGGTGGAGTACCTCCTGTTTTTCTGTAAAGGTAATTGATGTCATTTTTATTTCCTCCTTGTTTTGATTATGGGTTCTGCTGGAGTGATAGTTGCTTAAGGACACAAAAAAGCGATGTCCCAAGCCTCTTCGGCTGAGTCATCGCTCACATTAAAAAAGTAGGAAACAACAAGACATCTAAAAATTAATTGAGATAGAGTCCTTCGCCCCCACCTCTCAACCCCCGAAGAAAGTGTTGCTTCACCGATGAAAAGGCAGGTCTACTGGCTCATGCTTCACCCTCCTGTCGACCTTCCCACGATTTCTCGCAGTGGCTATTTCAACAGTCGTCCACACTTACAGTTGCGGGGACAGCTTCGGCATTTCACCGAATTCCCTTTTAAACCATAAAGGTACCTAATTATCGTTCAAATACTATATGTTGTGTTATATTCACTTATATACCCTATCATATTGTGTTTAAACTTGTACATAGGAATAAAGTACGTGTCTTTCTTTAGTCATAATAAAAGGGCAGACAATTCAAAATGTCTGCCCTTTTATTACATAAATACGATAACTGCTAAAATTGCTGCTATCACTAAACGATAGATTGCAAATGGCATTAATTTGATGCGAGAAATTAGTTTTAAGAAAAATTTGATGGAAATTAGCGCAAATACAAATGCACTGATAAAGCCTGCTGCATAAAAGCCCATATCCCCCATATTAATCTCTTCCCAATTTTTTACCACAGACACTAGACTTGCCCCTGCCATAATTGGAACAGCCATGATGAATGTAAAATCTGCTGCTGTTTTATGATCCATCCCAAACAGTACCCCACCGGAAATAGTTGCACCTGAGCGAGAGAATCCTGGCCATAAAGACAGACATTGTACTAATCCCACTTTAAATGCCTTAGCATACGTAATTTGATCCAAGCTATTGATAGACGGTTTTTTCGGACCAAATTTATCCGCAATAATCATAAAAATAGAACCTGCAACTAGACTGTATATAACTGTTTCTACGCCAAATAAATTTTCATCAATAAAATCTTCTAATAATACTCCTAATACTCCTGCAGGAATTATACCAACGATTACATGTAGTAAATTAAAACGCTTGCTCGAATTTTCGCTTTCTATCTTATATAATCCTACTAAACTAAATAATCGTTTCCACATAACAACCACTACAGCTAAAATAGAACCAAGCTGAACGACAATTTTAAATGTATTCGCAGAATACTGACCTAAAAATTCTTCCGTTTTCAACCACATATCATCAACAATAATCATATGCCCTGTAGAAGAAACAGGAGCAAACTCTGTCATACCCTCAACAAACCCTAATATAATCGCTTTTAATAATTCTAGAAATTCCATAAGATCTCCTTAGTCACGTTTTTTAAAATACCAAACAAGAAATGCAATACCTACTATCGCTAAGATAATATACACTATGTTCGAGTAGATATCCATATACCCTACTATTTCATCCCAATTCTCTCCGACTGCTGCTCCTATTGATACTAACACTGTGTTCCATATCAAAGTTCCTAATGTCGTAAACCAGAGGAATAAGCCAAACTTCATATTAGACATCCCTGCTGGAATGGATATTAAACTTCTAACAAGTGGCACGAGTCTACCGAAAAAGACTGCCCAAACACCATATTTATCAAACCATGCATCTGCTTTATGAATGTCTTTAATAGTCAGTCTTAAAATTTTTCCGTACTTCTGTACAATCTTCTCTAAACGTTCTACGTCTAAAAGTGAGCCAATCCAATATAAAAGAGCTGCTCCAACAACGGACCCTGAAGTAGATGCAATAATAATTCCAAGCTTTGTCATTGTTGTTGTTGTAGTCATAAACCCACCGAGCGTTAAAATCACCTCTGATGGGATTGGAGGGAAGATATTTTCAATTAATATTAAGAAAAATACACCAAAATAACCGTACTGACTAAGCCAGTCCGAAATCCATGCTTCCATTATTTGTTCACGTCCTCTAGCTTAATGTTTACTGCCCATAATTCCGATTGACTACCTAAGCGAATAGGCGGACCCCAAAATCCAAAACCGGATGATACAATCGCATGCAAGCTTCCTTTTTGTTTATACCCATAATCTAGCTCAAATACCTTTCTCGTAATAAGATGATTTGGCCACATTTGTCCTCTATGCGTATGACCTGAAACATGAAAATCTACCCCTTCCGTTTCAGGTATCAATAAATTCGAAGGTGTATGATCCATAACAAACCAAGGAAGATTATCTTTTTCGGGACGTAATTCAGAAAGCTGCTTTCTTTCTCTATTCGTCAAATCTTCTCTACCAGTTAAATAGAACGATTCTGCCAACACAATAGTTTCATCTAACAACATATGTACATTAGACGCTTCCATTTCTTCTACTAATAGAGGAATTTTCTTACCATAGTATTCATGATTGCCGAGTACCCCATATACACCATACGTAGAAGTTAGCTGCTTCATCACTTCTGACATACCTTTTTTTACAAACCAAATAGGATCGTCATCAACTAAATCACCAACTAGTAAGATTAAATCAGGCTGCTCTTCGTTTGCTTTTTTCACAAACCTTTTTAAATGCGCCTTATTGGATAATAAACCAAGATGGAAATCGGAAGCAACTACTACTTTAAGCTTGTCCAACTTGGAATCCTTTTTGGGTAATTTAATAGATAGCTCACGAACAACTGGTGTAAATGCATTGAATGTACCAAACGCAAAAATGAAAACAAATAAGAATAAGATTATCCAACCAATTAATTTTACCTGCTCTGGATATACCCAAGTTAAAATTGTTCCAATCGGAAAAAGAATTAGCCCATACTCCATAATTATCATCCAGTAGGATCCCGCAATACTAAATAGCCGCAAGCTATGATTGATTCTACCAATAAGAAACCCATAAGCAATAAGTACCCAGACTATACCGAAATACCACTTATTTATAGGAAAGAATGTTTCTAACCAGCTAGAAACTACCCATCCAAAATAAAACACTATAGCAGAATACAGGAGAATAGCTATTACAGCACCAGTAATTCTTTTCATATTCAGTTCTCCAATTTATGTATTTTCCATTAGTATAGCAGATTATGTCTTAGTATTACTAAGTCTCCAGACCGATATGAAAATCATATTCTAGCCCGTTTGGATAAGTTAGCGGAATTGATAAGCTATAAATACAAACGAGAGGAGGAACAATCACATGAAAAAATTTGGTTTATTAGTACTTGGTATTATCGCAGGGGTTGTAGCAGTTGCAAACTTAGGGAGTTTATTAGGTTTAGCAGTTTCTGCTTTGATCGTCTACGCAGGGATACATTTTTACCTTAAAAGCGATTCTACGTTTTTGAAAATCTTTTGGGCAAGTGTAGGAATCGTAGGATTACTTTCGGCAGTTGCAAACGTGCCTGGTTTCTTCGGAATTTTAGCAATCGTAGGTGTTTGGTACGTTATTAAAAAATGGAATAACGAACCCGTTAGCTTTTCAGCACCAGCTGTAAAATCTGATGACCCATTTGTAAATTTCGAAAAACAATGGAACGAACTTTCAAAATAAGGAGGAAAATAACATGACATCATTATTAAAAAGATTGAAATACTCGGTAGAGGCTGACTTACACAAGTTGTTTGATAAAAAAGAGGAAAAAAATCCAATTGCAATGTTGAATCAATATATTCGTGAAGCGGAAAAACAAACAGAGCAAACAGGTAAATGGTTAGAACGCCAAGGAAAATTAAAACAAGAACTTGAAAAAGAACTTGCAGAAACATTGCAAATGGTTGAAAAACGTAAGCATCAAGTAGAGCTAGCTACAGCAAGCGGCGAGGAAGACTTAGCTGCTTTTGCTCAAGCCGAATTAAATGCATATAGCGAAAGAACTTCCGTTTTACAAAATAGCATTCAACAAACAACGGAAGAGCTTTTCGGTTTAGAACGTAAATACGAAGAAATGAAACATAAAATTAAAGATATGAAGGTTCGTCAATTACAATTGATGGGCAAAGAAAACGTAACCCGCGCTCATCATCAAATGGATCGCATTCTACAACCAGAACAAAAAGAAAAAAACTTTGGCACGTTCCAAGAAATGGAACAATACATTGAACGACTTGGTCAAAAGATAGAAAAGGAACATGAAATAACTTCTATGGAACACCGTCTTGAAATGTTAGAAAAAAATGCACAATCCAAGACAGAAATTGTGTAAACTATAAGAAAAGCGTAAGGCGCAGTTTAGTGGCGACAGAGTATCTCTGCGACGAGCTTCGCGCAGAAACAAGCAAATGACAATTTCCGAGGGGGCAGTTCTTCAGCCACTGGAGGAAATTGTCATTTGACCTCGAGCGGCTGGTGCCTGGAGATTAGACAATTACTTTGTAGAATAGTTTTACTTTCTTGTTTAATATATAAGAGGGGAAGAAATCTTCTCCTCTTATCTCACTATGCGAAGAAGGAGGAATACTCAAATGAAAGAAAATCAAACAAACAAGCTTGCTTTTATCCTCATTTGCTTTGTTTTTCTAATGTTTATTGAAGCAACAATTTTTGGAAATGGCAGCATTGTATTAGTCCTTCTTGGCATTGGGATGATTTATTTTAGCTTACGCAAACGAACTCGTTTTTTATTTTGGACGGGGTTTATCCTAATATTAATTTCTATTTTTTCTATGTGGAGTTTAAGGCTATTACTCATGGCTATTATGGCATATATACTGTATAAGCTCTGGAAAAATGAACCGATTCAACAAGTGATTCGACCATTCGATACGGTGTATAAAGAAACACCAAACAGTGTGATACAAAATAAGCTTTTTTCTTCGCAAACAACTCCTTTTAATGCCTATGAATGGCAAGATGTACATGTACAAGGCTTTTACGGAGAGCATGTTATTGATGTGACACAAACAGTTCTACCAAAGGGTACTTCCTTTATTTCCATACGCCAGTCGCTTGGAAAAGTTACCATTTATGTACCTTATGAAGTTCCAGTGAGACTCCATTACGCAACTATTATCGGAGAGGCGAATATATTTGGTCGAGGGCTTCAACGTTTGTGGAATCAATCGGTCGTATTAAAAGATGGTTATCAAGAGGATGTTAGCTATGCTTCTGAACTTGTCGTTACTGTATCGACATGGATTGGGGATATTGAGGTGATCCGTAAATGAAAATACTTTTGGGTCAAGGCTTTTCCCTCTTTATTATATTAATGGCTTTAGCAGCATTATTACTCTATGCACTGTGGGGCTGGCCAAACGATAATGCATGGTGGTCATTGCTTGAGACTACTTACGCAGAAGTACCATTAGGTGCTTGGATTATTATCATACTAGCGTTTATGAGTTTTAGTTTTTCTTTGAATACTCTTCAAAAGGTTCGTGACCAGGAAAAGAAAATAGAATCTAGCTTGAGACCTTTATTAGAAGCAGAAACGTCCCTACCAAACAATAAAAAGTTCGCATATTCGAAAAGATTACATGTCACAACCAATCAATTAGAGCAGCTCATATTGACCCAGCGGAAAACCTTGCAGCGTATTACAAATGAAAAAGCAGAAGCACAAGATAAGCTTATTCAGGAACGAATCGTACAAGAAAGACAACGCTTGGCTAGGGAGCTGCATGATTCGGTTTCACAACAATTATTTGCAGCGTCTATGCTTCTTTCAACGATGGTGGAAATAGAGGAGTCGCAGAATGGGGAAGCTCCTAAAAATTTATTGCAAACAGAAAAAATTGTTCAACAAGCTCAGTTAGAAATGCGTGCCTTACTGCTCCACCTCCGTCCAGCAGCACTACACGATAAAACGCTTAAGCAAGGAATGGAAGAACTATTACTAGAGCTCCAACAGAAAGTTTTTTTTACCATTCGATATCGCTTAGAAGAGGTCTCATTACCAAAAGGCGCAGAGGACCATTTATTTCGAATTGCACAGGAAACCTTATCCAATACGTTACGACATGCAAAGGCTACGGAAGTCGATATTTTATTCGTAGAACGTGACAATCTAGCAATTTTTCGAGTGCAAGATAATGGCGTTGGCTTTGAGATGGCGGATGCTAAAACAGGCTCATATGGCTTAGAGAATGTCAAAGAAAGAGCTGTTGAAATTGGTGCTACTTGCAAAGTTGTTTCCGTTCCGTCGCAAGGAACAATTGTCGAAGTGAAGCTTCCAATCGAGAAAAACTTAGAGCTAGTTGGAACAGTGAAGAGAGAGGAGCATAAAGATGATTCGAATATTGTTAGCGGATGACCATGAAATGGTTCGTATTGGTGTGTCTGCTTATTTACAGGCTCAGCCCGATATGGAAGTGGTAGCAGAAGCTACGAACGGTCAAGAAGCTGTTGATATGGCTCTTGCGCATAAACCGGATATTATATTAATGGATATGGTTATGCCTATCTTGAATGGTGCCGAAGCTACACGTGAGATTGTGCGACAATGGCCGGAAGCAAAAGTAATGGTTGTTACGAGCTTTATCGATGATGATAAAGTGTATCCAGCACTTGAAGCAGGAGCCATCAGCTATTTGTTAAAGACTTCCAAAGCATCTCACATAGCTGAATCTATTCGCAAAACGTTAAACGGTGATGCAGTATTAGAGCCAGAAGTGACAAACAAAATGATGAAGCGAATGCGCCAAGGTTCCGAACAAGCACTGCACAAAGACTTAACAGATCGAGAACTCGAAGTTTTACTGCTTATGGCAGAAGGCAAAACAAATCAAGACATAGCTGACTCTCTCTATATTGCATTGAAAACAGCAAAAACACATGTGAGCAATATTTTATCGAAGCTTGAAGTAAGTGATCGAACACAAGCAGTCATTTATGCATTCGAGCATCAACTCGTGAAATCCAAAAAATAACGTATGCGAGTTTTTTATCATATGCTAATGGAAAGACGGAGTAAAGGATGTTTGTGTGTATATTCCTGAAGATCCAAATAACGAAAATGAAATCCCAACTAGCACCACTGTTGAATTTATTGGGACTGTCGTTCTCACACTAGGGTATGTAATCGTAGCTATTGCCGAAGGTATTGCTTTATCAGAACTGGCTCAAGCTAAAGAGAAAGAAGAACAAGAAGCTAAATTAGTGAACCTAGCTAGCCAAGAACAAAAGGAGCAGCTTTCCGACATACAGAGTAAGTTAGACTATCTAGTAAATGAAATAGAAATGTTAAAGAAAAAGGGATAACCAATAGGTATCTCCTTTTTACATGGAAAGAGGATAATGCTAATTCCATCATCCTCTTTCTAATTGGTTCAACCAGCCCTCTACTTCTTTATCTGATTGAAGCCAATGCACTTTCTTCTCATATTTATTAAATTTTACTAGAAACGCTGGTTTCATTTCATTTTCAAAGTATTTATTCCACTTGAACATCCGACGAAAAATGGTAAATGTCGGGTGGTAGTTTGCTTTTTCTATTTTAAGTAATTGACGTATAAATCGAAGTACGATGCGCCTTCTTCTTATCCTAAATGGAATATCTAAAAAAACGATTTGATCTGCCGCTTGTAAGCCTTCATCGGTCCAATCGATATGGACGCCCTCTATCACCCAAGCGTCTCGATGAATCACCTCTAGCAGCAAATGATCCCGAACTTCCGGTTCATTTCGTATATCACCGGTTAGTTGTCGTGTCCACACAAAATTATCCGTTTCAAAATGTGTTACTTGAAGCTTGCAGGCTACTTTTCGAGCTAGTGTTGTTTTACCACTACCAACGGATCCTATAATATATATTTTCATCCCTCACTCCGTCGTTGCACGGTTCAAAGCGTGAATAATTCCAGCATGCACTCCTTCATGCCAAATCATAAATTGCATAAGTGCATCCACCGTATCCATTTGATGTAGATTGCCAATAGACATGGGTTCTACTAATTGGTTATGTAAATTAGGTTCAATTACTGCCTTTATTCGATCGGATTGTAGCTTTAATGCATTCATTAGTTCTTCCATCGTTGGAGGCTCGGTATCCCATTCATCTGGGTTAGTTCCTGGAACAAAGAGAGGTAACCATTCTGGATGTAAGATTTCGTAAGATGGAATTGCTTTTTGCGTGAGCACTTCCCCATTCACATAAATATGGCCGACATTCCATCGAATCGTATTGTTAAATCCACTTGGTTTTATGTCCCAAGCACTCTCTTTACTCTGTTTGATTCTCCCCAATGTATAAATTCTTGTAAAATTCAATTGATTTAGTGTTTCCATTCTCCTGTTCAACCCCTTTTTTCAGACTATTGTATCTTTTACTGTGATATTACTAGAAAAATGGTACTTTCAATGCATTACTTACTAAACATAAGGAGGGTTTTCTATAGATATACCACGAAATCTACCTAAAACAGTCGCTATATACAAGCGCATGCTTCGGCGACTCCCTATAAACCACCCTACTTGCCTTGAAATTGAAAATAAAATTAGAGCAATTGAAGCTGGTTATGCTGGAGAGTCGTACGTTGACAATTTCTTAAAACAAGTAAACTTCCCCAAACATTACGCTATTTTAAAGGACCTCCATATCCCAATTAGCCCGCATAATTATCTACAGGTAGACACGCTTATCCTCACAAGAAAATACATCGCTGTTTTGGAAATAAAAAAATATACGGGGCAAATTGTTGTTCCAAAAAAATCCCGACCAGTTAATTCGTGTTCTTGACGAAGAATCTACAGCTTTTAAATGTCCGGAGCAACAAATAAAACGACACGTCAATAACTTGCAAACCCTATTAAATTCTTTAAAGATAGATATACCTATTAAAAGCCTTATTGTTCTCGCTTACTCTAAAACACATGTCGTACTTCCTCCAAAAGATACGACCATTGTAATGGGTTGTGATATATCTGAATACATCAACAATTATAATCAATATTCAGATATCATTTCTACAACTAAATTCCATCAACTTCTAAATAGCCTACTCTCTAAATCTACTGAGTTCACCCCTAAACCTATAGCTCAAACTTATCCACTAGAACTCTCGCAAATAAAAACGGGATTGTTTTGTCCAAAATGCTTTAATAAAATTAATAACACTAGCACGTGTCCAACATGTAAAACTTCTAAAATAATTATGCAAACCCAAGCAATAGAAGACTGGTTTTACCTTGTCAAAAATACTATTACTAACCGTGAATGTGTCTATTTCTTAGAACTCAAAGACAAATTCGCAGCCAACTATCTATTAAAAAAACTTAATCTTCACCCGGTTAATGATTTTAAATCTAAATACTATATTTTACAGAGACTCGAAGTCATGGGGGCCAACAGCCGCTAAAGTAAGCTGTTTTTCCAACTAAATGTGCCAAGATTCCAACTAAAGTATCCATTTTTCCAACTAAACACTCCAAAATTCCAACTAAATCTATGTGGCTAGCAAAAACCGCTCCTGCACCTAGAGAATCTAACGAAAATCGCCCGATTTCTTCGCGGAAAATGAACTTTCCAACTAAATGCGCTAAGATTCCAACTAAAGCATCCATTTTTCCAACTAAACACTCCAAAATTCCAACTAAATCTATGTGGCTAACAAAAAACGAGAAACCCATCTCTGGATTTCTCGTTTTACCATTATATCGCTGCTATAGTAACGGTAACTTTAAATAAGTCGCCATCTACTTCCATTCGTAAACTACCACCATGTAAATCCACAATAGACTGGGCAATGGCTAGCCCAAGACCTGATCCGTCTGTGTGGCGTGATGTGTCTGCTCGCTTGAATCTCTCCGTTAATTCAGATACGTCGTTACCTAATTCATACTTTGCAATATTCTTGATAACAAAGACTGCTTCTCCGTCTACCTGGTCTAAATTGATATAAACACGTGTTTTTGGAAGGGCGTACTTTAACGTATTGATGATTAAGTTATCAAGTACTCTCCACCATTTTTGACCATCCACATACGACATTATTGGCTTTGTACCGATTGCTACTCGATAATCTAACTCTGACTTATCTATTTCTTCCTGATGTTCTGCGATCGCCTGTTGTAGCAACTGAGTTAAATCGACTTTTTGTTTCACTAATTCTATATTACCGGTAGCCATTTTTGATACTTCAAATAAATCCTCAATCAATGTCTTCAAACGCATTGATTTTTTATCCAAAATCGCAATATAGGATGCTCGCTCTTCATCCGTTATGCTTGGATTCTTCAACAAGTCTGTATAGGTTATAATTGAAGTTAATGGAGTTCTCAAATCATGACTTACATTTGTAATTAGCTCTGTTTTGAGTCTTTCACTTTTTGCTTGTTCCGAATGAGAAGACTTTATTCGATCCCGAAGCTGATTTAGATTAGCCGCATGATGTGCAACTGGTGATTTCCCTTTTACTTCTAATTCTCCTCGAAGAACTCCCTTTGCCATTTCCTCTGTTTTTACGATGACACGGTTTAAATAGGACATTCTCGATAATAAAAACACTAGTACTGGTATCCCAATTAATATTGTTGCAGGAACCCAGATAAGAATAGCCTCTGGCATTGGAAACAACATCATTGTCCCGAATCCCCAGAAAAATATTACGATTAGCATGATTAATGTTTGAACCGCAATTGTTCGATTTAAGAAAAATCCTTCTAGTGATCTTCCCCAGCTAAAAATTAAACTTTGTTTCCAATCAACATGACCAATTCCAGCACGTAGCCATGTCCATTGATACAATGTACATGCTGTAAAAATTATTGCAATTATAGGTGCCAGAATAATAAGATCGTATCCTTTGTAATATAAAACGTACTGTATTATTTCTCTCGCAGACAAAATTGCCACATAAATACTTATGAAGAATAATGCGAGTCTAACATCAATTGGATACTTATTATACTTTTGCTCGGCTTTCTCATATCTAAAATTCTTGCTGTTTCTTTTCCATAATAAAACAAATGCAATTGCTGCCAATACTCCTACTACTAGTACTCCATAAAAGATTCGTTGATTAACTATAAAATATTTATATTCATCTTCTCTGCTACCACTTAAAATACTTGCTTCCGAAATAGCGACTGTTCCTTCAAATCGAGCAAATTTATTTCCTATTAAGTTAGTCACATCCCATGATAGTTCTCCGCTTTGAAATATAACATTTTCTTTTAAATACCCATTTTTACTTGAGTACAATTTTGTAAAGGCATTTTTTGAATTTACTTCCCCATTAGTAAAACGTTCACCTGTCTCTATATTTTTCAAGTCATAAATATAGTCATCGTTTGTATTTAAGAAATTATTTTTTTCTCTTTCAATTGTTCGAAAGTATTCTTCAATCTTTTCTTCTTTTTCTATAAGGATTTTCTTTTCAACATAAGCATTATCCTCGAAGTTTTTCGTAATATCTGCCATTTTTTTATTACGCTCTTCAATTGATTCTTCATCAGTTCTTCCTTCATATTGAAATCTAATAGAGTCTAATTGTTCTTGTAGACCTCCATACCGATACCGATATTCTTCTATTTCATCTCTTGTCACAGTAATATTTTTCATTACATCCTCTTTATCCGGAACCGCTAAAACTAACGGAACAATAGAGGATTGAAAACTTTCTAATTCCACTTGAAAGCTATCACTATCAAAATAATTTTTACCTATATAATTTTGTCCCTCATCTACTACTGTAAAAAGTCCGCAAATCATTATAACT
Source organism: Bacillus sp. FJAT-22090 (assembly GCF_001278755.1). GTDB lineage: Bacteria > Bacillota > Bacilli > Bacillales_A > Planococcaceae > Psychrobacillus. The sequence continues at coordinate 2,993,285 of NZ_CP012601.1, forward strand.
GCCAAAATACTAATGATTATATTTTTCATTATAGGATGTTTCATTCAGCTACTCCCCCTTTCATCGATCGGATAATTTCGATAAAGCTTTCCTTAATTTCAAAAATAGGAACAAGATTGGTTATACAATAAGATAAACAGAGCACTCCACATATAATTGCAACCATGGATAAAAGTAAATTCACTTTACTTGTCGATTTTATAGCCAACGCCCCACACCACCTTCAAGTACCTCGGATTTTTAGGATCTGCTTCTATTTTTTCTCGAATTTTACGAATATGTACCGCTACAATGTTTTCCGCGTTGTAAGCAGGTTCATTCCAGACTCTTTCATATATTTCATTAATGGAATAAACGCGACCTGCATTGGTCATGAGCAACTCTGTTATTTTGAACTCTATTGGCGTAAGCTTTACGGTTTCCCCATCTACACTAAGTTCCTTTGCCTCTTGGTTTAACATAAGCCCATCAATTTCAATCACAGATTGCTGCCCTTGATAGGTTCCTAGCTTTGTATAACGTCTTAGCTGTGACTTTACCCTTGCTACAAGCTCCATTGGATGGAAAGGCTTTGTCACATAATCATCCGCTCCAACCGATAAACCGTGGATCTTATCGGAATCCTCTGCTTTCGCACTTAACATAATGATTGGGATATTTTTTTGTTCTCTTATTTTAAAGGTCGCTGCAATTCCGTCCATTTTAGGCATCATAATATCTAACACAATGACGTGAACTTCATTTTCTTCTATTAATTGAAGAGCCTCTAATCCATCCGCAGCTTTTAACACGTTATACCCTTCATTTTTTAGGTAAATTTCGATTCCATCTCGAATATCCTGGTCATCATCTGTTACTAAAACAGTAAACTGGGTCATCTTCTTGCCTCCTCACATCTCTTTCTTATGTTTCTTATTGTAACCTTGATTTCTTAACATTCCATTAGTATAAATCTGAAGAAATTCTTAAGAAACTATAATATTTCTTAGTGTGCGCATCTATTTTATTTAGAAAAAGGTAAATCCATAAGAAATTAGCTGAAATTAAACGCAAAAAAACTGTCCAAAATAACGGACAGCTTTTTCATCGATAATCCCATTCGAATTACCTGCATAGGTCTGAAAATGATTTTAGCGCCTCTTTGAAAGTAACTATTCTTTAAAATAACATACCTCTAAATCATTTCCTTCTAAATCCTGAAATTTGAACCATTTAACGTCTTTATCTTCAATTATCGGTTCAACATTTACATCGTTCTGCACTAAATATTGATACGCTTGCTCGATCTCAGAAGTATAAAAGTTGAAAGAAATATGATTGTTTTTTCTCACAGGCTTCTCGTTGTTGTTTGTTCGAACTAACGTAAGAAGTGTTTCACCAATGTCTAAAGCAGCATATCCACCTTTATCATCTTTCCATCTAAGCTTAAACCCTAACACATCACCGTACCATTTGATCGCTTGCTCAAAATCACTTACTTGTAAAAATACAGTATCAATTCTCTTAAATATAGAAGACATCTCTTATCCCACTTTCCACTTTTTTTTAGGAAGCAATTTGTCCACGGTTTATTTTTTTTAAATTAAACCAAACCCCAGACCGACAGGATCTACCAAGTAGGCAAGGTAAAATTCATCGAATTCCATTTTATCCCTCACAATTACTGCACCATTATTTTTAGATTTAGCTATGTACTCATCAATTGATTCCACTTCAATTTGAATACGAGTGCCATGAGGATAATCATATGCTCCTTTACCGATTCCTCCGTTAATTCCTGAGTTAACATCCATTCTAGTCGTAACTGCCCAATAGTCCCAATGTGGTTCAGCAACTTCCCAACCAAAAACTTCCGAATAAAATTCTGCTGCTTTTTTAGGATCTTGACTATTTAGTTCGAATCCAATTACTCTCCCCATTCCTATTCCCTTCTTCCAAATATATTTTGTACATTAAAATAATCATTCTATATATTTCATAAATATCATGCCTCGTCATATTAGATGGTTAGGATGTTCCTATTCGAAAACAAAAAAGCTACAACTAGTGTAACTTTCTGCCTTAAAAATGGTCTAATTTTTAAACAGGAGGTGTCAAAATGAATAAATTAAAAAGAATCCCTTGGTTATTTTTATTAGCTGTAACCCTATTTACATTAGCAAGTTGCGGTACGAGTGATGTAGACTCCTCGACAGGTAGCCAAGAGTACAAAATATCTACTCAGCTTAACGTGTTAGCTGATGGAGAGGCTTCCTTCATCATCATAAATGGTGCAGAAAAAGAAGCTGTTCTAACTATGTCAAGTGGGCAACAAATTGAATTTCAGCTATTAAATGAAGCAAAGGAAGTAATATACACTTATTCCGCAAATAAAATGTTTGTACAAGAGATCCAGGAGAAGAAGCTACAGCCGGGTGAAAAGTTGGCCATACCCTTAAATCTTCAAGAAGAGCTTGCAGGAGTTCCTGCCGGTTCTTATAAATTGATTGTTTGGTCTACAGCAGATGGATTAGAAAACCTTAAGGTCGAGACTAATTATGAATGGGCTGGAGAGTCTATAAGTGGAGCAACCGGGAAATTAGTAGTGGAATCACAAGAAGTCACTTATGTCGGACAAATTGATCTTCATTCTATTGAAGTGAAAAATCTTGATGGAGCAACAGAAGCTATGCGACTCTCTGAAGTTGCCATTCCTTTCTTTGAAGGATTAGAGGAAGGTAAGCAAATACTTGTTGAATATGTAGTAGAAAATGAACAAAAGGTGATTCAATTTACTCGTCTAGTAGAGTAAGAATATGAAAAGCCCTATCCTCTGAACTGACCCAATAAAGTTAGACAAATAATTTAGGCAGCTTCTAAGATCTGTGTTCGGTATTCTACCGGGCTCAGATCTTTTAATTTTGCCTTCATTCGCTTGTGATTATAATAATCCATATATTCTTCTAATTCCTTTTCAAAATGCGCCATGCTCTCAAACTCTTGTAAATAAAGCAGTTCAGACTTTAATAGACCAAAGAAATTTTCAATGACTGCGTTATCTAAACAGTTCCCTTTACGAGACATACTCTGTGTAATTTGATGTGCTTGTAATGTCTGTTGATATTTTTTCATTTGATAATGCCAGCCTTGATCGGAATGAAGGATGACTTCGTCTCCTGGCTGGAGGCGCTGAACAGCTTCGTCTAACATATCTCCTACAAGTTGGTAGACCGGTCGATTCATGACTTTATATGCGATAATTTCTCCATTACACAAATCAAGAACAGGTGACAGATAACGTTTTTCTCCAAATAGATGGAATTCAGTCACGTCTGTTACCCATTTTTGATTCATTTTCTCTGCCTTAAAATCACGTTGTAGTACATTAGGAGCGATTTTCCCAACGTTTCCTTTATAAGAGCGATACTTCTTCATACGGACCTCACATTTTAAACCAATTTCATTCATCAAGCGGTTGATGGTCTTCGGGTCATGAGTAAAACCGTATTTCTGCAGTTCTTTCGCGATGCGACGGTAACCATAACGACCCTTATGTTCGTGATAAATGATCTTAATGGCTTCTTTTCCCGCTTCATATTTATCGACTTGATCCAATCGTTTTTCCCAGTAGTAATAAGTACTGCGTGGAATGTCAGCGACCTCAACTAAATCCACGACCTCATATTGTCCCTTTAGTTCAAAAATTACTTGCGCTTTGATTTTGTTTGTAATTTTTCCTGCGTCTGAACTAAAGCGTTTAACTTTTTTAAATAAGCATTTTCCATTTCTAAACGCTCGACTTTCGCTTGCAGAGCTTCGACTGAGTCTTCTGCTGGAGTGGATGTTGGTGATATAATTTTCTTCGTTTGTTTTTTCATGGATGGACGCCCCTTTTTCTTTGGTTCAAGCGCGTCCATTCCTTTTGTCTTAAGCAACTGTTCCCACTTATACACGGTACTAGGGGAAGAAATATTAAATGTGCTTGCGGTTTCTCGAAGAGACGCACCAGTTTTGATCATAAAATTGAGTACGTCTAGTTTAAACGCTGATGAGTAACTTGTATAGTCGTCTTTCTGAAAACCATGTTCACCTTGTGCTTCAAATAGTTTTACCCAAGTAATGACTTGAGATTTAGCTGCGCCAATGCTTTCTGCAATAGTTTTATAGCTTTGGTTTCCAGTTAAATAGCGTTCCACCGCTTCTAATTTAACTTCTACTGTATATTTAGACATAAAAACACCCCGTAAATGTTAGTTGATGTCTAACATTTACGGGGCAGTTCACTCTTTAGAAAGAAAGATAGGGCTATTTGTGTTGCGGTTTCCATTGTCTATGTGTCTAAGTTATTCTTCGTTCGTGCCGATGCAGCGTTCACATTCATATAAGGATGATTCTACTTGCTCATGAATAACACATCCACATTCGCGACAATGTTTTGTATTTGCTTCTTGTTTTTTTATTTTCATGCAAATCACCTCCTATAATATGTTTTTTTAACTAATTTTTTCATAGCCTGGCAATGTTAGAAATTCGATAAATTCATCTTTATTCACTAATGAAAGAAACAGTTCAGCAGCTTCTGTGTATCTGCCTTTTAAATATGCTTCATTGCCAAAGGAAGCTTTTAGTTTTCCTAATTCTTCCGTTAGAACTTGTTCCACTAGTGGAATAGTGATTTTACGATCATCTTCTAGTTTTCCTTCTGGATGACGAATCCACTGCCATACTTGCGTGCGTGAAATTTCTGCTGTCGCCGCATCTTCCATCAAGTTGTTGATAGGTGCTGCTCCATTTCCTCGTAACCATGATGCTATATATTGAACCCCTACGCTACAATTTAATCGAAGACCTTCTTCTGTAATTGTCCCTTCAGGCACTTCGAGTAAATCTGCCGCTGTTACTTGAACATCTTCCCGTTTTCGATGGATTTGGTTAGGTGTTGGCATATGCGTGTCAAATTGTTCCCATGCAACTGGTACTAAACCTGGATGCGCTACCCATGTTCCATCGTGACCATCAGTTGCTTCTCTTCGTTTATCTTCACTTACTTTTGTAAATGCCGCTTCGTTAGCAGCTTCATCACCTTTGATCGGGATTTGTGCTGCCATTCCTCCAATTGCCGAGGCATTACGTCGGTGACATGTTTTAATGCACAGTTGCGTATACGCTCTCATGAAAGGTGATGTCATTGTTACTTGACCACGATCCGGTAAGATTACATGCGGCTGATTGCGAAGTCGTTTAATATAACTAAATATATAATCCCAACGTCCACAGTTTAGACCTGCCGAATGATCACGTAACTCATATAAAATTTCATCCATTTCAAATGCGGCCATTATCGTTTCTATCAACACAGTTGCTTTGATTGTTCCATTTGGAATTCCCAGTTGTTGCTGAGCATAAACAAAGATTTCATTCCAAAGCCTTGCTTCTAAATGGCTTTCCAACTTGGGGATATAGAAATAAGGACCAGTTCCACGAGCGATAAGCTCTTTTGCATTGTGGAAGAAATAAAGTCCAAAGTCAAAGAAACTACCGGAAATCGGTTTCCCATCTATTAGAACGTTTTTCTCCAAAAGGTGAAGCCCTCTAGGGCGTACTAGAAGAACCGCTACTTCCTCTTTCAAACTATATACTTTCCCATTATCCTGACTATAAGAAATAGTTTTTCGCACTGCATCTCGCATATTCAATTGGCCTTCGATCATATTCTCCCAAGTTGGAGAAGTTGCATCTTCAAAACAAGCCATAAACGTTTTTGCACCAGAGTTTAACGCATTGATAACCATTTTACGATTTACAGGACCAGTAATCTCAACACGACGGTCTTGTAAATCCTGAGGAAGTGGAGCGATAGTCCACTCTCCCTTACGAATTTCTTTTGTTTCTGGCAAAAAGTCTAATGTACCCCCATTATTCAGCTTTTCTTGACGTACTTGGCGTGCTTCCAGCAATTCTTTTCTTCTCTCATCAAATAACTGATGAAGAGATGCTACAAAGTCTAGTGCTTCGGGAGTTAAAATTTCTTGAATCCCATCTACTTCTTTTCCTATAATTTCAACTTTTTTTGTTATTGCTTGTTCCATCCAACGTTCAGCCTCCAATCAACTTTACTTATCAAGAAAATTGTGCCACCTCAGTAGAGCCTTTCATTGCAGTAGTAGATGAAGTACCCCCTGATATTACTTGGGAAATATCATCGAAGTATCCAGTTCCAACTTCGCGTTGATGTTTTGTAGCTGTATAACCTTTTGCTTCATTTGCAAATTCTGCTTGTTGAAGTTTAGAGTATGCAGCCATTCCTTTTGTTTTATACTCATGTGCCAATTCGAACATGCTATGGTTTAATGCATGGAATCCAGCTAGCGTTACGAATTGGAACTTGTATCCCATTTTTCCTAGTTCAACTTGGTATTTTGCGATTGTTTCTTCATCTAAGTTCGCTTTCCAGTTAAAGGATGGTGAACAGTTATATGCTAGCATTTTATCAGGAAACTCTGCGTGAATAGCATCTGCGAATTGTTTTGCTTCCTCTAAGCTCGGGTGAGATGTTTCGCACCAGATTAGATCTGCATAAGGTGCATACGCTAAGCCGCGAGCGATAGCTTGCTCAATCCCTGGTTTAGTACGATAAAATCCTTCAGGAGTTCTTTCGCCTGTAATAAAATCATGGTCGCGAGAGTCGATATCACTTGTTACCATATCTGCTGCGTCAGCATCTGTACGAGCGATTAATACAGTTGGTACACCTGAAACATCTGCCGCTAAACGAGCCGCTATTAGATTGCGAACAGCATTTTGTGTTGGAAGAAGTACTTTACCACCTAAATGTCCACATTTCTTTTCAGATGCAAGTTGATCTTCTAAATGAACTCCTGCTGCTCCTGCTTCAATCATACCTTTCATTAATTCAAACACGTTTAGAGGTCCACCAAATCCCGCTTCTGCATCTGCAACAATAGGAGCAAACCAGTCAAAACCATCTTCTCTTCCTTCCGCATGGTCAATTTGGTCTGCACGCTGGAAAGCTTGGTTAATACGTTTTACTACAGCAGGTACACTGTTTGCTGGGTATAAGCTTTGATCCGGATACATTTGACCAGAAAGGTTCGCATCTGCCGCTACTTGCCAACCACTCAAATAAATTGCTTGGAGTCCTGCTTTTACTTGTTGTACTGCTTGATTTCCCGTTAAAGCTCCAAGTGCATTTATAAAGTCTTCCGTATGAAGTGTGTACCATAAACGTTCTGCACCTTTACGAGCTAACGTATGTGCAATTTGAATGGAGCCGCGAAGTTTAATTACCTCTTCCGGTGAATACGGGCGTTCAATCCCCTTCCAGCGTTCATTTTGTTCCCAATCTTTACGTAATTCTTCCACTTGTTGTTGTCTCGTTGACATATTTAACACACTCCTCAAATTTATAATTATAACTGTCTGAAAAATATGACTTTCTTACTGTATCATAACAGTTACTTTTCTTGTACATTAATATATAACAGTTTAGAATTGTTTGTATCGTTTTTAGGATAAGAGAGGATTATTTTAGGATGAACAACAAATAAGACGGATGAATGCAGAAAATTTAGAATATGGAGGAGAAGCAATGGAAATTTCGAAAGATTACTTGAAACAGTATAGTATTTTGCTAGAAGAGTGGGTTCCCAAAGAGGCCTCTATTGCAATAGCAATGGGTGATCAGTACATCTATTACATGGCAGGAAAACATGATTTACGTATTAAGGAAGGACAAAAGATAAACCCAGGAAGCATTGCAGATTTAGTTTTAAAATGCGGTTGTAGAACAGAGGCTGTAATAGATGAAACGCTTTTTCAGCTCCCATATTACGGAGTAGGTTATCCGATAAATATAAATGGGGGAAATGCAGTAGTGGTTGTTATACTTCCCCCTAAACCAACTGTACCAACTGCTCCTCCTTATCGATTTTTGACAGGTAAACTCGAAGAAGAATGGCGTCCAATACCAATAGAAAAAATTGCATACATGGAAAGTCTACAAAAAAAAACATGGTTTTATGCCGACAAAGAACCATATAAAACAAATATTCCATTGAAGGAATTACAGCAGCGTCTTCCTGAATCCTTTTTACGAATTCACCGCTCATATATCGTGAACATATCTTTTATCGATCGCATCATACGTGATTTTTCGTCTAATCTGTTGGTGCTTCTTCAAGATGGTACAGAACTTCCTGTCAGCCAGTCTTATAATGCTGAAGTTAGAAATGTATTGGGATTTTAAGAGTTTCGTAGGAGTGTTTCTATAAGAAGTTAACCTTTTATAAGGAGAAATGGTCGCGGTTAGTTTACATTTGGTTACGGTTACTCGAGAATTGGTCTCTCTTCTTCGTGATATGGTCTCGGTCAGCATTAAATTGGTTGCGCTTTGCCATTAAATAGAAAAAGAGATCTGCCATGTAAGGCAAATCTCATATTCTATCTCACAAGCTACTTTTTGGTTGATTTACTACCAATAGTTAACACTACAATACTTCCAAGTAGTAACAAAATTCCTATCCAAGACATCGTACTAAGATTCTCTCCAACTATGAACACACCTAAAATAGCAGCTGTTGTAGGTTCTGCTAAAGACAATGTAAGTGCGGACGATGAAGGTATTTTGTTTAATCCTCTAGCATATAACACATACGCAATACTAGTAGTGGCTAGACCTAAGTAAAAAATAATTCCAATATTTCCTGCTTCCTTTAACCAGCTTACATCATATATAAAGAAGAAAGGCATGAGCAACAATGCACTAACTGAGAATGTCATTGCTACAGCAGGTATCGCTTCTTCCTTTTCTAATAAGGACTTACTAGATATCGTGTACAACGCAAAGATCATACCTGCTATTAAAGAATACATGATACCAATTGGATTTATAGTAATCTCACCTTTGTTTAAAAATAAAAACAAACATCCGACGATTGCAAATAATGTCGAGATTACCCATATTCGAGATGGTCGTAACTTTAAAAAGAGCCATTCAATGATTCCCGAAAATACAGGGGCACTTCCTATAGCAACTACACTTGCAATCGCTACACCTGTCAGTTTAACGGAAGAGAAGAATAATAGTTGAAAAAGTGCAATACAAATTGCTGCATAGAACGTTTCCTTCCAAGGCCAAGTTTTAAATTTTATTTTTCTCCATAAAACCATAATGATCAATAGAGAAAAACCACCTACCGTAGACCTTCCCGCACTTATAATAAATGGATGTGCATTGTCTGGTAAAAACGTTTGTGCAGTACCCGTCGTACCCCATAAGATAGCTCCTAGTAGTACAAATATGTATGGTAAAACAGACATTTCTTTACTCCCACCACCTTCTATATATTAACTTTCAATATAGCACATATTGAGATAGTGACAATCGTATCTTATACTAATAAAGATAGGAGGCATTCACTATGTATATGACAGTGGAAGAAACTGCGAATTATTTATCAATGCCTATTGAACAAGTAAAAAGATATATTGCAGAAAAAAAAATTCGTGCTATTTTTGATGGAGAAGATTATTACATTAATAGCGCTCAATTTGATACGCATTTGCAGCAAATCGAAGAACTAAGACGCCAAATAGATGAGTGGCGCAATACTCCAATTCCGGATGATTTGGACGTAAAAGATGAAGATTAAAGGGTGGAGTGAAGGTGACAAAGTCACTTCACTCCACCCTTTCTCTTTTTATATCTGTTGAACAGTACTTAGTAATCCCTAAACATGAGATAATTTAAATGGTAATCATAAAGCCTGCACGTTTGCCGATAATCTCTGCATAATCTTCTACCATGACACTTGCAGTTGGGTACATACCTGCTCCAGGACCAACTAGTGTAAGTGTACCGATATAGTTTGTATCTAAGGAAACAGCGTTGTTTACACCCTCAATAGCATATAACGGGTGGTCAGGACCAACAAGTTGTGGTCCTACAGAAGCGAAAAGCTCTCCATTTTCGTCTTGCTCAATTTCTGCTACATGGCGATAACGAAATCCTTCTGCCTTTGCTTTTTTCACGTCCTCTAATGAAATCTCGTTAATACCAACTACACGTACATCATCCCAGTTTGGTTGTTTTCTAAATGCAAGTGCACTAAGAATCATCAACTTACGGAATGCATCTTGACCAGAAATATCATTATATGGATCTGCTTCAGCATAGCCTAGAGCTTGCGCTTCTTGTAGAGCATCATCGAACTGACATTCATTTAAACGCATTTGTGTCAAAATATAGTTAGATGTTCCATTTAAAACACCTTGAATTTTCTTTACTGAGTTCACTTGTAGTAAATTTTTAAGTGTTTTAATTACTGGAACGCCACCAGCTGTTGTAGCTTCATATCCGATAAAAACTCCTCGTGACTTAGCACGTTCATGAAGTTGAATACTATATTTAGAGAACATCACTTTATTCGCCGTTATCACATGACATCCCTTATCAATCGCTCTACATAAATAGCTATAAGCTGGTTCCTCGTTCACAATCGCTTCAAACACTACTTGAAGACCTGGAATATTAATAATATCCTCGAAATCGTCTGTTACTAGAATACCAGGCGTTTCAGGTCTTTCTTTTGCCAAATTATTAATTAAAATCGCACTAATTTCAATATCTAAGCCTAATGATTTTTTTAATTCTTCTCTTTTTTCATTCACAATGTGATAAATTCCTTGGCCGACTGTTCCGAAACCTAGAATCGCTGCTTTTATTTTTGCCATACTTTCTCCTCCAAATGAATTTGCACAATTGAGCTTCCACATTCATATTTAATAAAATCTCTTTCGTAAAATTACGATTGACTATTTTACATATTGTAGACTATTTTAGCCCAATTAACAACAAAATTCTATCTAGAGAGGACATTTGTTTTTCCTACAAGTACTTTATCAAGTGCATTTTGTAAATCCTCTACTGCCTCTAGACCAACAGACAAGCGGATTAAGTCCTCGGTAACACCTGATTTCACTAAGTCTTCAGGAGTTAATTGTTGATGAGTCGTAGAAGCAGGATGAATAATTAATGATTTCGCATCTCCTACGTTTGCTACATGCGACCAAATTTCTATATTATCAATAATATGTCTGCCCGCTTCTTTTCCACCCTTTACGCCAAAAGTTAAGATAGAGCCAAAGCCATTGTGTAAATATTTATGTGCAAGTTCATGGGAAGGATGATTTTCCAGGCCTAAATAATTTACCCATTCTACCCCTTCATGGTTTGATAAATACTCTGCAATTTTCAGTGCATTTTCGTTGTGCTTTGGCACACGAAGATGAAGGGTTTCTAAACCTTGTAAAAAAGAAAATGCTGCTTCAGGGCTTAACGAAGGTCCGAAATCTCGAAGCAATTGAACACGTAGTTTTATGGCAAACGCTACGTTCGGAACATCAATGCCGTATCGTAGTCCGTGATAGGTTACATCTGGTTCAGTAAAACCAGGGAATTTCTCGGAATTCCAGTCAAAGTTACCACCATCTACAACTACTCCCCCAATTGTTGTTCCATGACCGCCAATCCATTTAGTAGCTGAATGGATAACTATGTGAGCACCGTGTTTAATCGGGTTAGCACCATAAGGGCTTGCAAATGTATTATCTACCAACAATGGAACACCGATTTCATTTGCAATTGCTGAAACTTTCTCCACGTCTAGCACATTCAAGCTCGGATTTCCAATAATTTCAGCAAAGAACCCTTTTGTTTTATCCGTTACTGCTGCTCGAAAATTCTCTGGATCAGTAGAATCTACAAATTTTACGTGAATTCCATAACGAGGCAATGTATGTGCGAATAAATTAAATGTACCACCATATAAGTTTTCCGCTGCAATGATTTCATCGCCTGCTCCCGCAATATTCAAAATGGAAAATGCAATTGCCGCCATACCAGAAGAAAGTGCAACAGCAGCCGTTCCTCCTTCAAGTAGAGCAACGCGTTGTTCAAAAACATCTACAGTAGGATTAGTTATACGTGAATAAATATTGCCAGACTCTTTTAATGCAAATAAATCTTGGGCATGGTTTGTATCACGAAATACAAAAGAAGTTGTTTTGTGAATTGGCACTGCTCGTGAACCTGTAACTGGATCTGGTTGCTGACCACCGTGTAAAAGAAGTGTTTCTGGTTGGAAATTTGTCATTTTGAATTCCTCCTAAATAATAGTTTTAGATGGACGCATATGGAGGCGGGAGAGGATTTTGAGAAATACGAAAGCACTTATGTTTAGCCGGAAAACGTATCGTTAATCGGACAAACAACAAAAACCCCTCTTCTTTAAGAAGAGGGGTGCGGTTTCGCATATTCCTCCTCTTATCTTCCAAATTCGCTCGTGAATTTGTAGGATTTAGCACCTTTCCAAGTATAAAACTTGTTGGTTGCCGGGCATCGTAGGGCCTAGTCCCTCCGCCACTCTTGATAAGAGTATTAGATTAGTATTCCATCTTGTTACACAGTATAAGACTCTATTAATCTTTACGTCAAGTACTTTTTATAAAAATTCTGAAACTTCTTTTAGGCTTGTACGTTTAATGTATGGGGGTTACTTTTGGAGGTGTTGTAATGGTAATATGGATTATTTGTATTTCAGTAGTTAGTTATTTAATTGGTTCCATTCATGGTTCAAAGATTGCTCAGTTTTTTAGTGGAATCAATATTAAAGCAGAAGGTCTTAAAAACTCAGGTGCTTCTAATGCAGCCATTGTGCTTGGAATGAAATACGGAATACTCGTAGCTTTTATCGATATAATAAAAGGTGTATTGGTTATTACTGGAACACGATTTTTTATGCAGCAATATGGTAACTTTTCAGTATTAGAACAGGATGCACTTCTTTACTTAGCGGGGGCTGCTGTCATTTTAGGTCACAACTTTCCCATTTTCACAGGATTTAAGGGAGGAAAAGGGACAGCTTCTGTAATCGGCATACTTTTTGCAATTTATTGGCCTTTAGGATTGATCGGACTTTTATTATTAATTGGCACAACTTTTTTAACGGACTATTTATTAATTGGAGTATTTGTTTTTTATTTTGTTTTTTTAGGCGAGGCTATATGGTTTTCAGAAGGATATATACCAATTGCAATTGCAAGCTTTTTATTCGTGATGGCACTCATATTGCATATCGAAAACTTTCGTCGTTTAGCTCGTAAGGAAGAGATGAGAATTTCTACTTTTATAAAAAGAAAAAAACCTTCTTTATAAAGAAATGAGTGAATTGGAATGTCTAAAAAAATGAGGTGGATTGTGCTTATCCCTTTATTTGTTCTCGCTTCCAGCGGAGTTGGATTGTGGATGCTAACTAGCAAATGGATGGATGAAGGATTAAACCCTAAAGCTGACGGTTCCAACGATTACGCCATTGTCCTTGGTGCAAAAGTAAAAGAAGGGAATATTCCTTCGCTTGCATTAAAATTCAGATTGGAATCAGCACTTGCGTATGCAAACGAATATCCTCATGTCACCCTGGTACTTTCTGGAGGACAAGGAGACGATGAAGATATTGAGGAAGCGGTCGTAATGAAAAATTTTCTTTTGGAGAATGGGATAGCAGAAGAGAGGCTAATCATTGAAGATCAGTCGACATCTACTTATGAAAACTTGTTGTTTTCTAAAGAGCTTTTGCCAGATAACGTAAAGTCTATAACGATCATTACGAGTGACTATCACCTACAGCGAGCAAAAATACTTGCCAAAAAGCTAGAATGGAAAACGGACGTGGTAGCAGCACAGACCCCCGAAGTGGTAGAAGCGAAAGTACGCTTACGTGAGCGCGCCGCACTTTTAAAGACCTATATTGTTGGGAAATAACTCCGAATCCCTCGGAGTTATTTTTTATATCTGCAACAATTACGAATACATCTTGAAATACGAGTTCCTTACATACAGCCCTATTTCCTGATCAGAAATGCATTGTACGAATCGATGCATCTACTTTATAGCCATGTCAAATCACTTCTAGTGTTACATCAAACATTATGTTTTAGCTATATAGTCTAAATGTAGCTGTACTATATGCAATCAAGTCACCTTGCATAGCTAGATAATGTATTATGTTTTCTATAAAAGAATTTTTCATCCAAAACCAAAGATTATATATGTAAAGTAATTTCTCCAAAAATAGTTAAAAGGCTTCCTCGTTTATTAGAAAGCCTTTTCTGGGTCACTCTTTCTTCGTATGATATCCTTTAATGCCAAATGGTTGTAATTGCTCCATCCATTTGTTTAAAAGCTTTTCTAGTTCTTTCTTTTCGTCTACGTATTGATTTTCTGGTGTTTTCAGTGTCTCTACTTGTTCAATTTCAAACGCATCCTTGCCGAATTGTTGCCATTCTTCTTGAAGTATTCTATTTGTATGTGTCCCTGTTTCTAGAGTAAACTTCGTGCCATTTAACGTCTTGAAGTTTCGTGTGGATCCAACGAATTTTTTACCGTTTTGTTTATTCGTTATGACATAAATTCCACCTTCAATCTTTACTTCTTTATATGCTTGTTTCAGTTCCAGTTTACGATCCAATTTCCCCACTCCTCGTATTTATTTTTTCACCCAGTACTCACTGCCGTCATCTTTTCTATCTAAAAACCCATATTCTATTAAGTAACGTCTTAATGTGACATAGTCAGCATATACATTTTTTAGTACCTCATTTATCTCTTTTTCTTTATATACTCGCTCTAAGTCAAATCGTTGTATGATCACCCTAAGAGTTGCCAGTTTTTGTTTTTCTTTTTTCGGAAATTTTATGAGAGGACCATCTATACCTTTAGAAAAAAACTTCTTTTCTATCTCTTCTTGCTCTTCTTTCGTAATGTTATATCGTTCGTCCACCATCGTTGCAGTCTTATGAAGCGGCAAAAAGGTTGGTGCATGACTGTCTTTTTCCTTTAACAACTCCATCATCGTTATAAAGATTTTTGCTTGGCGTTCTTTTTCCTTCAATACAAATCGGTGGTTACGTATCGTAGAGGCACTACCTATACTTAATTCTGCCTGTATGTCTGCATCACTCTTACCTTCGTAAAACAATCGAAGTAAGCTATTTTGATGATCTGTCAATCCTGTTAATTTTTTATTTAATCCAATTAAATAATGAAATACAGATACATGTTCCTTTTCAATATGGTGTTTCATATAACGTTCCGCTTCATACAAAACAGTGGCTTCTGGATAAATAATTCCCTTTTCCACTCTTTCACCACATAATAAACAAACATAATCTTCCTTCTCTTCCACATAACCAACTTTCAATTGTTCTGCATTTGCATCCCAAAATAATTCAGATATCTCCATTTTATAAACACACCCCACAAATATTTATTATATAATAGACATAATATAATATTGTTTACTTAAAATCAATTGTAAATTATTGTTGCAATAAATCTGAAAATAATGAACAATGGAAATGAGACCTTTCGATTTTCGAAAGAACGTACAGGAGGAGAATTTCATTGGTTACATTCAAGGACTATGAGTACAAAAGACCAAATTTAGAAGAAGAAAAAACAAAATTTAATGATGCATTAACAAAATTCAAACAGGCTACTTCCGTTGAAGAACAAAGTGTTGCAATTGAAGAACTAAATGCACTTCGAAATGATTATTCAACACAAGCTAATTTAGTGTACATTCGTGCATCAATTGATACGAATGATGAGTTTTACCAAAAAGAGCGTGATTTTTTTGATGAAAAAAACCCAGAGGTCGAAGAATTAATTACAGAATATTATAAAGCACTAGTCGCTTCTCCATTCCGTAAAGAATTAGAAGAAAAATGGGGAAGCCAATTATTTGATCTTGCTGATTTTCAAATTAAAGCATTTTCCGCAGAAGTAATTTCACTTATGCAGAAAGAAAATAAATTGGCTTCTGACTATTCTAAGCTTGTTGCTTCTGCTCAAGTTGAATTTAACGGCGAAACATTAACACTTGCCCAGCTTGGACCTTACGGTGAATCAACTGATAGAGAAGTACGTAAGAAAGCAACGGAAGCAAGATTCGGCTTTTTTAAAGAACATGAGGATAAATTTGATGACATATATGATCAGCTTGTAAAAGTACGTCATGAGATTGCTACAAAGCTTGGATACAAAAACTTTGTGGAGCTTGGCTATATACGTATGAATCGCATTGACTATAATGCGGAAATGGTGAAAAAATTTCGTGATCAAGTTCGTGATTTCATCGTTCCTCTTGCAACAAAACTTTATGAGCGTCAGGCAAAAAGAATTGGGTTTGAAAAGCTAAAGTTCTACGATGAATCTCTGAATTTCTTGTCTGGGAATGCAGCACCACAAGGTTCTCCGGAATGGATTGTTGAAAATGGAAAGAAAATGTATGATGAGTTATCTCCTGAGACAGCAGAGTTTTTCCAATTCATGATTGACCGAGATTTAATGGACTTAGTAGCGAAAAAAGGGAAGGAATCTGGAGGTTATTGTACATTTATCGATAACTATGAGTCTCCTTATATATTCTCAAACTTTAATGGAACATCTGGAGACATCGATGTGTTGACACATGAGGCGGGTCACGCATTCCAAGTGTTTACAAGCCGTAATATAGGTATACCTGAGTATGTATGGCCAACATTTGAGTCTTGTGAAATCCACTCGATGAGTATGGAATTTTTTACTTGGCCTTGGATGGAATTATTCTTTAAAGAACAAACAGAAAAATATAAATTTGCACATTTGAGCGGCGGCCTTCTATTCTTGCCGTATGGGGTTGCAGTGGACGAATTTCAACATGTCGTATATGAAAATCCTGAAATGACACCTCAAGAGCGTAAATCCGCTTGGAAAAAGATTGAGGAAATTTATTTACCTCATCGTGACTATGACGGAAATGGCTATTTGGAAGCTGGTGCTTTCTGGCAACGCCAAGGTCATATTTATGCAAGTCCGTTTTATTATATTGACTACACGTTGGCTCAAATTTGTGCGTTCCAATTTTGGAAGCGTTCCAGAGAAGATCACGAAGCAGCTTGGAAAGATTATCTACACCTTTGCCAGCTAGGTGGATCGAAATCTTTCACTAAGTTAGTAGCTGAGGCAAATTTAATATCTCCATTTGAAGAAGGCTGTGTCGAGTCCGTTATTGGTTCGATTGAGAAGTATTTAGATGGCGTTGATGACGCAGCTTTATAGTTAAATAGAAAAGAATAAAAAAGGAGTTGCAACATGTTGAATCCAGTTGGTTTTTGGGCACGACTAGGGGCAAGTTTATTAGACTTTATAATAATAGGAATTCCATTGTCTATTATTAGCTTTCTTCTTTTCGGGCATTGGCAGG
Organism: Bacillus sp. FJAT-22090; assembly: GCF_001278755.1. GTDB lineage: Bacteria > Bacillota > Bacilli > Bacillales_A > Planococcaceae > Psychrobacillus. Next base: position 3,010,588 of record NZ_CP012601.1, read on the forward strand.
AATCACCAATCACTAGCTTTGGAAATCTTCTTTACTCTCTTATTGTTCCAGTATTATGGACCGGATACACAGTAGGCAAAAGAATGTTAGGCATCCGTATCGTCAAATTTGATGGCACCAAATTAGGCTTTGGAACAATGCTTATGCGTGTTATTGTAGCAGGTTTCGTATATGTAGTCACATTAGGAATAGGTCTGATTGTTAGTGCTTTTATGGTAGGCTTACGTGAAGATAAGCGTGCAATCCATGATTTTATCGCTGGAACATACGTAACAAGCAATCCTCCTGTTGATTGATATCTAAGAACAAGTATCTACCGAGATGCTTGTTCTTTTTTTATTTTTTGACCCGTACAATAGGGCAGGATATTTAATGAAAAAAACGAATGTATAGTAAAGGGGTGCATGTATTATTATGTGGAGTAAAATTTTAGGTCTATTAATAGCAATAATGGGAGTTACGTATATTTTCCTTATACCGAATGAACCTATAGGAATTAAAATGATGTTTAAGATAATTCCGATGTTTTTGATATTAGTTTTTGCATTTATCCAACCATCCGGTGAATCAAAAAGATATAAATCGCTAATCATGATAGGTCTATTTATTTGCATGTGGGCGGATGGTTTAATTTATTGGTTTATCGCTGGACTCATTACCTTTTTAATTGGACATATTTGGTATATTTTTGCGTTCCGCCATATTAAAGTATCGACTATTCCAAAGTGGGCAGCAGCTCTTCTAATTGCTTATGGAATTGGAATGGTATTATGGATAGCAGGGACTCTTTGGGCAGAAGGAGAAAATATTTTAGCTTTTGCTGTGGTAATTTATATTGTTGTTATTTTATTAATGGGTTGGAATGCTCTTCAAACAGCAAATAAATTCGCAATTATTGGTGCTATTTCATTTATTTTTTCGGACTCGGTGCTTGCTATTAATCGATTTATAATATCTATTCCTTTTTCTGATGCTCTTATAATGATTTCCTATTATGGAGCCCAGTTTTTATTTGCCTATAGCATATATGCTCATTATTCCGCATCTCGAAAGAATCTGCTAAAATAAATATATGCTTTTAATTTGGAAAGGGGTTTTTTTCTCATGAAAGAAACATTAATCGAGCGTTTAACTCGTTATGCAAAAATAGACACACAATCTAATGCATCAAGCACAACCTGCCCATCAACGGAAGGTCAATGGGATCTGCTCCATGTACTTGAAAAAGAATTAGCTGAGATTGGGTTAGAAGAAATTACTTTAGATGAAAACGGTTATTTATTTGCTTCATTACCTTCCAATACAGATAAGGAAATTCCGACAATCGGATTTTTAGCTCACGTGGATACAGCTACAGATTATACAGGGAAAAATGTAAACCCTCAGCGAATTGATAATTACGACGGATCAGACATTCAACTGAACGAAAATACAGTTATGACTGTTAAAGACTTCCCTGAGCTTTCAAATTATGTCGGACATACTTTGCTTACAACGGATGGCACAACACTTTTAGGTGCTGACGATAAAGCTGGGATAGCTATCATCATGACAGCTATGGAATATTTCATCCAAAACCCTGAAGTGAAACACGGAAAAGTTCGTGTTGCCTTTACTCCCGATGAAGAGATTGGTCGCGGACCACATAAATTCGATGTAGAAAAATTCGCAGCAAAATTTGCATATACAATGGACGGAGGTCCACTTGGTGAATTGCAATTTGAAAGCTTTAATGCGGCTGGAGCAAAAGTTATAACGAACGGTACAAGCGTTCATCCTGGCTCTGCAAAAGGAAAAATGGTGAACTCTATTACTATCGCGACTAAGTTCCAATCACATATGCCAGTTAATGAAGTACCTGAAAAAACAGAGGGCTATGAAGGATTTATACATTTGATGAACTTTAACGGGGACGTTGAAAAAACAGAGTTAAGCTATATCATCCGTGATCATGATCGAGTAAAATTCGAAGCGAAAAAGCAATTGTTCTTAGACACTGCCGAGAAAATCAAAGCAGAATACGGTACAGGCGCTATTTCAGTGGAATTAAATGATCAATACTACAATATGGGTGAAAAAATTTCACCTGTAATGGAAATTGTCGATGTAGCAAAAGAAGTAATGATCTCACTCAATATCGACCCTCTAATTATTCCAGTACGTGGAGGGACAGACGGTTCTCAGCTTTCCTACATGGGAATGCCAACTCCAAACGTCTTTACTGGTGGAGAAAATTACCATGGTAAATATGAATATATATCAGTAGATGTAATGGAGAAATCAACGGAAGTCCTAAAAGGAATTATTCAATCATTCGAAAAACAAGCTTAAAGAAGGTGTACCTGTGCGTGAAATATTATTAGGAGTTTTAGCATCATTATTTTTTGCAGTAACTTTTATACTTAATCGATCAATGGAAATATCGGGTGGGAGCTGGCTTTGGAGCTCCTCCCTCCGATACTTTTTCATGGTGCCTTTCTTATTGATCATCGTCGGTTATCAAAAAGGGTTATCCACAACATTTAAGGAAATGAAAGCTTCTCCTTCTACTTGGCTCGTTTGGAGCTTTGTGGGATTCGTATTATTTTACGCACCTCTAACCTTTGCAGCAGCTTATGGACCAGGTTGGTTAATATCAGGCATGTGGCAATTTACAATTATCGCCGGTGTTCTTCTTGCCCCATTATTTGCTTTAAAAATAGACGGTGAGCTGATTAAACAAAAAATACCAATGGTATCACTTTTTATTTCTCTCATTATATTAATAGGCATTATCTTAATCCAAATTCCAAATACAGAATCCGTTCAGATGAGCATGTTCTTTTTAGGAGTTTTACCTGTGATTGTGGCTGCATTTGCTTATCCACTCGGAAATAGAAAAATGATGGATCATTTAAACGGAAGATTAGATACCTTTCAGCGCGTTTTAGGTATGACAATCGCATCGATGCCTGCTTGGATTATATTATCTATTTACGCTATTTTCACGGTAGGACTACCATCTATGGACCAAGTTTTTCAATCGCTTATTGTAGCGGTTAGCTCGGGTGTGATTGCCACCATATTATTTTTTATGGCAACTGACCGTGTTCGTGACCATCAAGGTAAACTCGCAGCAGTAGAAGCGACTCAATCGACGGAAATTATTTTCGTTATTATCGGTGAAATGTGGTTACTTCATGTTCCTTTACCTGCACCAATTGCCCTAATCGGACTTGCTATTATTATTTTAGGAATGTTTTTACATAGCTACTATACGAAGGTTTTAAATTCTAAACTGCTCGTTCCAAAAACAAAATAAAATTTGCAGGGCGATGAATTATTTTACTTCATAACCCTGCAATTTTTTTGCCTTTATAGTTTATATTCTCCAAGCACTTTTTCCACACTACCGACAAAATTCCCTCCAGCTCCCCAATCAAATCTAAAAAACGCTCCTTCTCCACCACCTGATGCAGCTGCGTGCACCTTAGTATTACTTTCTAGATTATCAATTGTAACCGTTAATGAAGTACGATTACTCGTACGCATATAATACTTTTCTAGAACGCATACAACTATTTGATGTTCTCCTACCATTCGCTCATAAACATCCACAACGGCACCGGAGATGCTCCCTTGTATTAAGGATTCTTGAAGAATGTCTAATGCCCTTTTAGGTGACAAGGATACATAAAACTCACGCACATCCATTTTTCTCCCCCTCTTCCTCTTATACTTTATTTACGATTGGTTAAGAGAAAAGTTTCTACAATATTAGATAACTGTTAATCGCGAACTTTAATAGCAATTATCTGTTTTCGATGCTTGCACAAATCGTATTGAGTCGTTTTCAATAATCCCTCTAGCTCCGTCAATTCTAGGATCTTATCCATTTCAAAAATATCATTCTTACTTATATCTCTTGCATTTTATAAACCTTTCAAACTTTTGGATTACCCTTTATAATTTACAAGAATCTATTTGATAAGGGAGTCATTGACTTGAAAGGATTATTATCTATACTTATTTGTACTTTACTCCTTGCTAGCTGTACATATAGTAACAGTAACAAGGAAAAAGGTGCAGAAGCGTCTCTAGAAGATCAAATGAAAGATGCCATCGTTGAGTATTTCGGCCATCGAGTTGATACACCAGAGCAAGCTGTTGAAACGATAGAATATAATGATGAAAATGGGAAATTGAAAATAATAGTAACTACCTTTGCTTTTATGGGTGAAACATTGGAAGAATTCAAAGCTGATATACTCGCTAGTTGTATACTATTATTGCAAGAAATACAAATGCAAGATGATGTACAGGAACTTACGCTAATAGTTGAAATACCGTACGAAAAGGAAAACGGGGATTCAATCGATTATGCAGTTTATAGTATAGATTTCACAAAGGACAACCTTTCAAAAATCAATTTCGATGAACTAGACCCTCAGGACCTAAGAACGATAGCTGACTTTTACTTTGAAGCCCCATTTTACTAAAAAAACATTGCCGTCTGATCGGTCTTGTTGTTTTTAAATACTGGCTGTGTCAAACTTGCATCGCAAGAGTGACCACATCCTTTGGATAATAAAAGGTCCACATCATTTGATGTAGACCTTACTTTCTAATGTTCTGGTTTTCTTTTCCGATAATTAATGACGGTCGTTACGATTAACCTTCTTTATTAGTTGATTTTGCATTGCTATTTTCAACATTAAACACCATCTTAAAACTATTCTATAGACCTATACTTCTTTTAATGCTGGTTGATAAAGGATAGACACGCCTGATTCAATTGCCGCTGCTTTAACCGCTTCTGCAACAGCAATTACTACACGTTCATCAAAAGCATCTGGAATGATGTAATCTTCCCTTAACTCACTTTCGTCAATAAGAGAAGCAATTGCCTGAACTGCCGCCAGCTTCATATCTTCGTTTATATCAGTCGCTCTTACATCTAGAGCCCCTCTGAATATTCCTGGAAAAGCTAATACATTATTTACTTGGTTCGGATTATCCGAACGCCCCGTTGCAATGACTTTAACTCCCCACTCTTTTGCTAAATCATAAGCAATTTCAGGCGTAGGATTTGCTAATGCAAAAACAATTGGATTAGGATTCATTGCATCAATTAATTCTCTCGTTAGAATATTTGCTACAGAAACTCCAATAAATACATCTGCACCATCCATAGCATCTTTTAATGTTCCTTTTAAACCTAATGGATTCGTAGTGCTTGCAATTGCCTCTTTAACCGGATTCATGCCCTGTTCTCTACCTTCATAAATAATTCCGGTTGAATCGCACATGATTATCTGTTGATAACCCAGCTGTTGAAGAACTCTTAAAATGGCCATTCCGGCCGCACCTGCTCCATTTATAACAACCTTTAATAAAGGAATATCCTTTTGAACTAACTTCACTGCATTTTGTAGTCCCGCACCAACGACAATTGCTGTTCCATGCTGATCATCATGAAATACAGGTATATCTAATTCTTGTCGAAGTCGATCTTCCACTTCAAAGCATCGTGGAGCAGAGATATCTTCCAAATTGATTGCTCCAAAGGTTGGACTTATTGCTTTTACAATTTGCACAATCTCATCTACATTTGTTGTGTCTAAACAAATTGGAAAAGCATCGACATTGGCAAAACGTTTTAATAAAATTGACTTTCCTTCCATTACAGGCAATGCTGCTTCAGGTCCGATATCACCTAAACCTAAAACGGCTGTACCGTCCGTAACTACTCCTACTAAGTTTCCCTTCATCGTGTAATCATAAATAGTAGATGGATTATTTTTTATTTCTATACAAGGTTCTGCAACTCCAGGGGAATAAGCTAAGCTCAAATCCCCCATACTTTCCATAGGTACCTTTGAAATCATCTCCATCTTCCCTTTATACGTTCGGTGTAAATTTAAAGCTTTTGTTTTTAAATCCATCTCCTCACTTCTCCCTTTATATATTTTTTATTGGCATTTTAGGAACTCAAACTCCTAAATAGCTATATATTCTGAAAATTATAATGATTTAGTGTAGTAAAGTCAATTTAGTGAAAGGCTGCACAATGACCTATAATTTTCTACAAAAAACAAGGCGATCACTGACTTTGTTTCGAATTTTATACCATTAGTATTAGCTATACATTTCACATTAAACAATTTTATTTTTTGTCTTTAATTCGATTACGTGATGAAATACATTTGGTCTTTATTTGCACAAAAAAATCGGCAACCACATTGGTTACCGATAACATGAATGCACTGACTTAACGTTGAGGGGGTTAAGTGTGCGATGATCAGCTACGATTGGAGAAAAGTCGCTGTTAGAACCTTCTCACATTAAGAGTAAGTTTCTATATGGTAATGATAATCATTTTCAATTAAAAAGTCAACTAAAAATTAAAAAAATTGTATACTAGGGTTATGACAACATTAACGAATGACCAAATCAAACAATTGAATAATTATAGTGTGTATGTTGAACCAAGTGGTACTACCATTTTCCATGCAAAAAGCGTAGATATGGCACTCCCTGTAATTAAGTTAATCTCTGGAGCTTCCAATGATCCTATTGCTGCCTCATTCTTCATGAGAAGAGTCGGGATGTTCGTCTCGATGCAATTTTATATGATGACTTTATATGATGAAATTTGGGATGGACCACTGGAAGAACTTCAATACTTTGCAACAACTGAGTACGGAAATAAAACCATTAGCACATATATCCCATCAAAATATTACCGGGATGTACGTGATCATCGCGCCGATGATATTCAAATGGTTTGGCATCAGCAATGCTATACAATTATCCAACAGCTTCGGTCACAATGTAGTATTTCTCCTCTGACGCTATGGGAGAATGTTTTTGGCTATTTACTGTGGCATTACTATGTTTTTATGGATAATCCCGTAACTTCGATACAAGCGAAGGAAGATTGGTTGCTACTCCAAGATGAAGACATTTGGAAAAACTTTACAACAAAATCTTTTTTAGCTCATTATTTGAAAGGTAAAAGCCCTTCTGATTTAATCAATACAACCGTACGAACTACTTGCTGTTTTTCAAAGGATATTCCCGGACTTCAAAAATGTGGATTCTGCCCCATTTGAAATATGGAAAGCCTTCAAGACTAGACAGAAACTATGCCTACGAATACAACTTTTTGTTTGAAAATAAAATAAACTTTTCTCATGCATGTTTGACTTAGCTTTGGGAATAGCTAATAAGAGTCTAATATCAAAGGAGTGAGAAAGCTTGGGAAACAAAATAGATGAACGCATTGACAATAAGCTCAATAGCATTGGCACAGAAGAAAAAGAAGAAATTCTAAAAAACTTTTCTGCATTCAAATCTTATTTATCTGAAAAAGTGGCTGCTGGAGAAAAATTGGGCTTAAGTGACGAGGCTTTAGCAAAGGCTACTGAAAAAGTGGCTGGCTACTTAGCAAAGCATGAGGATCCTCGAAACCGTGAAGAACATCTTCTACAACAGTTATGGAATAGTGGAAGTAAAGAAGAGCAACACGCACTAAGCCATATGCTGTTAAACCTCGTAAGAAATGAAGGATAGAGTTCGTAAAGATGCTGAAGGTCCATTTCTTGATAACCCGGATGGGGTCAGAACAAGGAAACAAAGTTTGTTCGATATGCATGAAGACATGCAAACAGTAGATGCCATTCAAGTGGAAGAACTGAACATGAAAGTACAAGACGAAAACTACCACCACCACACAAAAGATCGTTCTATAAGTGAAGAACGGTACTCCCCAAACTAACAAAACAAGCTCCGAGCCACCTCGGAGCTTGTTTTGTTATATTAGTTTTGCTGATACTAAACGTGTTCTAATAATAACCCCTAACAGAGCTGCAACTACTGCTTTCGCAAGATCTGGTAAGATAAACGGAAGCATTCCACCTTTAAATGCACCATTCCATGGAAGATCTGCAACGACTTTTAGCCAAACTGTTCCAATAATTAATATAATAAGAACGGCTATCATATTTGCGATAATCGCTTGGACTTTCGTATGTTTAAATTTTTCTAAGTACCATCCTATAAACAAAGCTGCTGGAATAATGGCAATAAGATACCCTCCTGTTGGACCTAAAATGATTCCCAGTCCACTCTTCATACCTGCAAATACTGGAATTCCTACTAACCCCATTAAAACATATACAGTAACCGCCAAGGATCCATATTTTTTCCCAAGAATCGTTGCTGTCAGCATTACCGCTATTGTCATTAATGTAAACGGTACTGGCGGAATATTAATCATCAGTTGGGCAGCAACTGCAATTATTGCAGCAAATAAAGCTGCGACAATCATCATTTTCAAACGATTATTTCTCATATAATTTCCCCCTACGTAAAATGAGTTAACTTTATTCAACAACAAGTTAACACAAAGGTATCATAATAAAAAATAAGATTTTCGTCAATATAAAAAACAGAGCTCCACTATAAATAGGGCTCTGTACAGACTGTAGATTTTCACTCCTGGCGGACGCTTTCCGCGGGCGGGGCCGAGCCGCTTCCCTTGCTCCTGCGCAAGCTCGTCGCAAAAATTAATTTCGCTACGCTCCGTCCAGGGTCTCGACTGTCCCGCTTTTCCCGCTGGAGTCGCCACCCTCCGCTCCAATCGATCCAAGCGTTTACAAAAAATACGTATTCTTTCGGGGTGGCGGATCATGATTACTAGAAATGATTTTAATGAACGTGATCTGTAAGAGTTGCCAGGAATCAATGCTGACTTCCCTTTTCTCTCCAAGTGTACCTAAAGTAGATATTATTAAAAGACGGTTCAACGTCATATTTGGGATTACTATTTGGCAGATATTTTTCGCCACTTTTAACATAAATGTAAACGTAACGAAACGAATGAACATGTCTTTGCCAATACAAAGGAGAAGCAAATTGTCCATGTCGGCGATGCTTACTTTTACGGTATGAATTTGAAGAAGCTCATCCCTTGGACATGTGCGTAAGCATATAAAAGATAAAAGGTATCGAGAAGTCGCCTTCTCGATACCTTTACTGTACAGAGATCATATAAGTAGGGCTCTGCTTATTTACCATCTTTGACTTGCTGACTCGATTGTTTCTAATCGAACAACTCCTTTTTGCATAGGAGGTGGACAAGACTTATTATACTGAATAATTTTTTCATTCACTTTTGTTACTCTGAATTGTAGGTCGGTCTTTTGCCCCTTCACGTACTTTTCAGCAATGTCTTTTAATTCATCTCTAATTTCATGCTGCAATTTTAACCAATGTGGCTTGAATCCAGCATCCTTCGCTATTTTTTGAAAGTGTTGGAATATGTCACCAGAAAAATATTCATCTGACAGAGGTTTTCCTTGCCCTTTCAAATTATCCATTCCGCCTGTTTTCTCATAGTTTTTTAAGATATCACCGATTAAATCATTGCTTGGTTTATTGAAGTTTTCCATGTTAAAACCTCACTTTACAATATGAATTTGCGGTACTTTTTCTTTTAAAACCTTTAAAAATTCTTTCTGATTCTCAGGAGAGATAATAACACTTCCCATGAATGCCTTTTTATAATGAATCTCTAAGGCATCCTTAGAGGAAAGAATTCGGTATCCAACAAGAATTTGAGATGTCGGATTCGCTTTTGTTATGTCTTCATATGGAATTTTACTTCTAAAAAGACCTCCACGGACTAATAAGTAATCTTCTTTAAAAGTGTATTCAATATCAAAAGAAATCCATAGGATAAATCCTGTCATCACTACAAATAAGATAACCATTATCCAAATGGCTACTAAGTCAGGAGACTCAGTAAAATACAACTCAAATACAACTGGCCAAAGTGTCGCTATAGCTATGATGATCACAGCTATAATAATTAGATTAATAAATGACCGATCTCTTTTTGATTGAAATGTCATGAGATCACCTCTATCTATATTGATTCTGTGGCAGCATCCTTTATTCCTTCCCGATGAGCATACAGATTTTTTAGTATTGATTTAACTACTGCATAAGTAGGGACACCTAAAATAATCCCCCATAAGCCTGCAATATTACCGGCTGCTAAAATAATTGTTATTACAGTTAACGGATGAATATCCAATGATTTACCCATTACATTTGGTGTAATAAAATTACTTTCGATTTGTTGAGATATGAGCATAATAATAGCTACGTAAATTGCAAGCTTTGGCTCTTGAATCAATGCAATAATTAGAGCAGGCACTACCGCAATATAAGGGCCTAAAAACGGGATTACATTCATCATCATGCCGAATAATGCAAGTAGCAAGGCATATTTTAGGCCTATAGCAAAATAACCGATGAATAACATAAGTCCGACTAAAAAGCTTACAAATAATTGCCCTTGAATGTAAGAACGTAATGTATCATCAATATCGGCTAATGTTTTTCGAATCCAAGTTTTCTTTTCCCCTTTAAAAAACTGCGCAATAAAAGGTGCAAACCTTTCATGGTCCTTCAACATATATACAAGGAAAAAAGGAACAAGAACTAGTAAGAATATTCCTTGGAACAAGTTTTGAATGAATCGGATTAACAAAGAACCAATAGAAACTGCAATCGTGTCTATTTTGCCCGTCGTATCTTCTATCGTTTTTTGAACGGACTCCGGAAGATCTGGCAGCTTGTCTTTTTGAGAAAATGCGAATTTTGTTAAGTCCTCTACCTCATTAATAAATGCCGGTGTATTTTTCACTAGGTCATTCACTTGTTTTGTAAGTGGTGGTCCTATTAATGCATAAAATCCCCAACCGATTAACCCAATTACGATAAACACCGATATGATACTTGCCCATCTTGGGAACTTTATTGACTCCAACCATTTCTGAAGGGGTCTTGATAAATAAAATAAGACACCACCAATTAATAATGGGATAAATATTGTTTGCCCGACAATTATTAATGGTGAAAAAATTGTTTTCACTTTCATGAACATAAAAATTATTAATAATGTAAGGAGAATGGCTACTCCCACTTGAAACCAACGCTTGTTCGTCAACTAGTGCTCACATCCTCGAATAATTTCGTTATTATCTAATACGATTCATAATACATGAGGTTTCACTTTATAATGTATCTTACCATTTTTTGTTCTATACTGTTAGCAAGACTTTTGCTTTTGAAAGGACAAAGAATATATGGAATATTACAAACAACTACGACAATATGTTGGACATGACCCACTGATACTTCCCGGAGCTGTTGTACTTATTTTTAATGATAAAAAGGAATTATTGTTGCAGGAACGAGAGCGTGGAGTTTTCGGATTGCCTGGTGGGTTAATGGAGTTAGGAGAAAGCTTAGAAGATACCGCAAGAAGAGAGGTTTTTGAGGAGACAGGACTCCGACTTGGTAGATTAACATTATGCAACGTATATTCTGGGCCAGATTATTATTCGGAAAATCCAAATGGGGATAAATTTTACTCTGTGACAGCTGTCTATAAAACATCTGAATATACTGGAAATATCACACCAGATCAAAACGAAACAATTAGTCTTCAATTTTATTCTCCTAAACAATTACCAGATGGCATACTGACATCTTATCGAAAGTTTATAGAAGACGAGTTTTTGTAATGCTACATAAACTCGTCTTCAAGTAGGCAAGTTAATATGAATGTTCTTTTATTCTACGTAATCCTCTTTAAGCAAACTGTAAATCTCTAAATCGACAATCCCTTTACCTGACCACAAGGTAGCTTGCCTTAACAGACCTTCTCTTATAAAACCATTCTTATTTAGTACTTTCTTTGAAACCTCATTGGCAGGCATGACCTCTGCATGAATTCTATTCAAATTAACTTCTCCAAACAAGTATTTTACTATCAGCTGTACTGAATTTGTCGCAATTCCATTGCCCCAACACTCTTCAGCCAAATAGTATCCAATAGTTACCGAGTTAACTTTTTGGTTAAAATCCATACATTCAATTATTCCTAATAATTTTTGACTATCCTTCTTCTGAAAGATTCCCCATTTGATTCTGCTTCTTTTTTGATAGTCTCTCTCAAAATGGCCAATCATTTTGCTTACCGTTTGTATATTGTGCTTTGGGATGATCCCACAGTATTCAAAAACTTTGTCATTATCGTATAGTCTAAACAAATCCTGTAAATGTTTTTCTTCTATTTTCCCAAGAATTAGTTCTTCTGACTCCAATACTGGAAAGTGATCAAACATTATATCCATATCCATCTCTTCTCTCCTCATACTAAATCTCAATTGGAATGTATATTTTCATTTTCATATCATTTGGATATGTTGATCTTAAAACATCCGTAATCTCAAAATCTGGCCCCTCTTTTCTTTCGTAATTAGAGTTAGGCAGCCATGTCCCGTATATGTATCTTCTCGTATTTTGGATTAAATCAGATGTTCCGTTAACTGTAAATAACGCATACTTACCCTCAGGTATTTCTATATTTAGAAAACCCTTTTCTAAATCCCTATTAAATTTGTGCACCTCTTCTCCTACTATAAACGAAAATTGACCATTATTATTAAAGTCAGTAGATATACCGTAGGCCATATTAGGAGAGATTCGATTTGGTATTCGAAGATAACGCTCCTTCTCTCCAAATTCAATATAATATTTTGGAATATCACCAAAATAGTCTTCATTTATTAAAGTTGTGTAGTATTCATAGCCAGTAATGTGGATTTTCTCAAGCATTATAATTTCTGGCTTATTCAAATATAAGTTTTCATTTATTTTATTTTTATAATCTAGAAAGTTTATTTTGCTCTGCTCTCTTATATTCATTTCTTCCTTACGATACTTTGCAGGCGTTATACCGAAGCGATTAACAAAAGCACGAGTAAACGCTTCTTGTGAACCATATTGGAAGGATATCGCTATTTCTAATATGTTCTTTTTCTTCTTCTTTAGTAGCCTTGCTGCCTCCGAAAGTCTTTTACTCCTAATATACTCTTGTACAGAAAAACCTGTAATAGCATGAAATAGTCGTTGGAAATGAAAAGCCGAGAAATAAGATTTTGAGGAGATTTCTATTATATTCAATTCCTCTTGTAGATTGCTTTCTATAAATTCAATTGCATGTTGAATTCTATTAAAATAATCCATCTATTTACCGCCCCCTATAAGCTCTATTATAAATTTCCATGAAATGATTTTTTTGATAATTTGTGCTCTTCCCTTTATTGTATCTTACTAAGAGATTCTCTTTATAAAAAGGATGAAAACGATAAAAAAAAGAAGAAGGAAAGTACTCCTTCTTCTTATTTATGTGCTATATGAACTTTTAGTTGTTTCCCTTTTACTGTAGTATTTCGCATTGTTTTTAACACAAGCGGACCTTTGCCATTAAGTATTTCTACATAAGTAACATTGTCTTGAATTGTGATAATTCCAATGTCATCAGCAGAAACACCCTCTATTTTAGCAATAGTGCCTACAAAATCCACAGCACGCAGTTTCTTTTTCTTACCTCCGTTGAAATACAGTTTTGTAATGTTTGCATTTAACTGCTCACCTTTGGATTTTTTCAGTTCTGGTTGCTCTTGCATTTTCAAATCGAAAGCTGCACGATTTTTTGATATTGCCTCATCAGAAACCTCAGGTCCAGCGGGAATTTCAAAGCCAATAAACGCCTCAATTTCTTTTACAAATTTGTCTTCATGTGGAGTAGCTAGCATGATTGATTTTCCACTCCGTCCCGCTCGGCCAGTTCTACCAGTACGATGGACATAGCTTTCTTGTTCCAGAGGGACATCAAAATGCACTACATGTGTAATATCTTCAATATCAATTCCACGAGCAGCTACATCTGTCGCAATTAAATAACGGAATTCACTTTTTCGGAATTCGTCCATTACTTCAAAACGGTCCTCTTGCATCATCCCACCGTGAATTTTGTCAGCAGTATAACCTTTCGCATCAAGGGCATCCACAAGCTGATCCACTCGCTCTTTCGTACGGCAGAAAATAATACAACTATCTGGGTTTTCTAGTATCGTTAGCTTTTCTAGGAATGCTTGTTTTTGCTCTTCCTTTACTACATACTTCAAGTGCTCAATATCTGGAGCATGATCTTCGCTATCAGCAATTTCTATTGATACAGCGTCTCTCATGTATTTATTACTTAATTTTTTTATTTCGTCGGATAGAGTAGCTGAGAAAAGCATGGTTGTACGTTCTTTTGGAAGTAGCTTAATAATGGACTCTACTTGCTCTAAAAAGCCCATATTCAACATTTCATCTGCTTCATCAATCACGAGGTATTCAATTTTAGAAACATCAAGCGTACCTTTTTCCATATGGTCCAGCACTCGTCCTGGTGTCCCTACTACGATATGTGTTTTTTGTTTTAAAGCTAATTTTTGTTTCGCGAAAGGCGATTTTCCGTATAAAGCTAGTCCTTTAATTCGTTTATAACGACCAATATTCGTTATATCTTCTTGAACTTGAACTGCTAATTCTCTCGTTGGCGTTAGCACCAATGCCTGAGGCTTATTTTCTTCCCAATCTACTAGCTCACATAATGGTGTCGCAAAAGCAGCTGTCTTTCCGCTACCTGTTTTCGATTTAACAAGTATATCCCGCTTTTCAAGGGCAACAGGAATTACCTTTTGTTGCACTTCTGTTGGCTCTGTATAGCCTAATTGTTCAATGGCTTTTAAGATCTTTTCATCTAACTTCAATTCTTTAAAATGCACTATGCATAAACTCCTCTTTACTTCCCTATTTTAATCCCTAACATATCTGAATCTTCTAAAGCTCTTCATGTACCTTTTTCATCTATCAAAATTGGCGTCTCAACTATATTCACTCTATCCTAGTATATTATAACCCGAAGAAATGTTACTTAAGCCTATCATAAGTTGTTATTCGAAAAACATCTTTTCCTACTAAAAGCATATAATTATATTAATTAATGAGAAAGAGCACTTAAATAATCTCTTTAACATCTTATAACAAGCTAACTATGATATAATTAATATATCGCTTTATTTGCGAATAAAAATAGAAAAGAGGCAACCACATGAGTTTCCAACGACAACCAAAAGAAGTTTCAGACTTCGTAGCAGCACGGAAAATTGATGAGAAGATCTCTTTTACACGTAATAATTACGAAGTACAAGGTACTATTTTTAAAATTTTAGAGCAATCGGTTATTGTAGAAATATCTACTGAGGATGCGAAGAAAATTAATGTTCCTTCTAATTTAACAGTAGTATCCCATAAAAATTACACTGTGCTATAACGATGAATTTCTTCGAGAAAAGCTTCTCCATATTTTTCTTTTTTATTAGCACCGACTCCGTGCACATCTAACAATTCTTCTTCGGTTTGCGGACGCTTCACACACATATCTTGTAGTGTTTTATCAGAAAAAATAACAAACGGTGGTACACCGGCTTCGTCCGCAATTTTTTTCCGGAGTATTCTTAATCCCTCAAACAATGGGTCATTCTTCGCAATTTGTTTTGTCATCGCGATGCCTTTTCGCATAACCTTTCTTTTTCCAAGTAATACATCTTTTCCTGCGTCCGATACATAGATGGTCGGTAAGCTTCCATGGTTAACCGAAAGTAATCCTTCCGATATCATAAACTCCATTAGTCCAGACACTTCTTTTAACGATTTATCCTTTAATATCCCGTAAGTAGATAGTTTAGTAAATCCAAATTCCATTACTTTTTTGTTTTGAGAACCCGTTAAAACCTGTGCTGTAATTGTCTTTCCAAATTTCTGCCCCATGCGTACAACACAAGATAATATCATCTGCACTTCTTTCGTAACATCATTCATCTCTCTCGTATCAGTGCAATTACCACACTGACCACATGGTTCCCCATTAGGTTCTCCAAAATAGTTCACAATAAATTGTTGTAAGCAATTCTCAGTATGGCAATAATCAACCATCCCTTGGAGTTTTTCAAGTTCTTGTGGAATTCGTTCACGGTCCAATGCTTGGTCTATTAAAAAGCGTTGCGTCTGAACATCCTGTGATGCATATAGCACAAGACACTCACTCGGAAGTCCGTCCCGTCCAGCTCTTCCTGCTTCTTGATAATAACTTTCCATATTCTTTGGTAATTGGTAATGAATTACATATCTTACGTTTGATTTATCAATACCCATTCCAAATGCATTAGTTGCTACCATTACTTGCGCTTCATCTGTCAAAAAACGCTCCTGCTCTTTGTTACGAAAAGCTTCAGGAAGGCCAGCATGATATTTTGCAGCTTGAACACCAGACTTTGTTAATAGTTCATATAGAAGATCGACAGTCTTCCTTGTCGCGGCATAAATTATCCCGACTTCCTTGTTATTCTTCTTAATAAAATCTTTTAAAAATTTATTTTTGTCTTGCCCTAATACAACCGAAAAAGATAAATTTGAGCGAGCGAACCCTGTTATAACCGTGTTTTCTTCTTTTATTTGAAGAATTCGGCAAATATCTGCTCTTACATCTGGTGTAGCAGTGGCAGTTAAAGCCAAAACACTCGGTTGCTCAGTAAAAACTTCCTTCAATCGGTGAATGGACCTGTAGCTTGGACGAAAATCATGTCCCCATTGAGAAATACAATGTGCTTCATCCACTGCGATAAGTGGCACTTTCACTCGTTTTAATTGATTTAAAAAACTTTGGGATTCTAACCGCTCAGGTGCTATATAAAGCAAACGATATTGACCATTTTGCACTTCTGCTATTGTTTCCCTTACTTCTTCTGCAGTTAATGTACTATTAATAAAAGTGGCTGGAATTCCCGCCTGTATTAATGTATCTACTTGATCCTTCATAAGTGAAATCAATGGTGAAATAACAATTGTTGTTCCTTCAAGCATCAAGGATGGAATTTGATAGCATAATGACTTTCCTCCACCCGTCGGCATTACACATAAACTAGATTTATCGTTTAGGACGTAATTAATAATCGTTTCTTGTCCTTCACGAAAAGATTCATATCCAAAGTATTCTTGTAATAATTGTCGTGCATGTTCCAGCATTCCGGTCACTCCTATCTCCTTCACTTTACCATAGAACCGCTCAGTATTGGAAACGTTCCTCCTAACACAAAAAGGAAACAGATTATTTTCTGTTTCCCTTCTTGCTTTTCACTTCATAGTCGTTTGATTTTGGGTCTACTTTATCTACATCTGCTCCAAGTAAGAAATATCCTATAACGGATGACACAATGGCAGCGCCAACAATAATAAGTATTTTGTTTATAGTGGTTACTTCATTATATTCGTCTTGGTTTAGCATGATTGTTGCTAATACTGCTACGACAATCATAATCGGCACGATTACTTTTGATTTTTTCACAGTTTACTTCCTTCCTCTGTATATACGTAAAGTATATTGTACCATAAGACTTCAGGTGGAGAGGATTAGAATACAGATGTACGCTTACCGCAAAAATGCGCAATCCCCATTCAAGTGTTGGGAATTGCGCATTTTATACCCCTAGTATATCTATGTCTACTTATACTAATTCTCTCTTTTCAGTATGACTTCAACATGTTTTTCTTACCCTCTTCATTAAACACTAATACTTCATGAGACGGGTCATAGGAATCACCATAAAAGTGCTCATCCTTATACGTGTGGATGTTTTCATACGTCCATTTCATGGCTTCGTAAATTACTGATTCATCTTCATCAGATGGGGACCAATATAAAATTTCCAAAACGGTATTTTCACCTGTAGCAAGGGAGCGACGTGTGTAACCAATGCGTGTGGCGTGTTTAAATTCTTCACGTGCATAAAATCTAAGTCGCTTTTCTGAATCTGTATCATCATAGTTAATGGGTTCTACTTCCAATAAAATGACTTTATTTTTTTCTTTTAATTGATTCAATAATTTCCGGCCAAGACCTTCTCCACGAGCTTCCTTAGAAACAAATAAATAATCCACAAAGATAAAGTTTTCAAATTCAACGTACATTAATACGTGCTTTGGACTTTCATCTTTTATATACACATTTCCTTTATCAGCTAAAAGTGTTTCCATATGCACCCGTGATTTCATTTCGTCGACTGGAAAGTATTGATTGAGCTTTTCATACCAATTCATTTGGAACCATTCTCCTTCCAAAATTGTATTTTGCTCGGAGGTTTTGTTTGAGAGGTTTTATAAGAGGAACAAAGTGGCCGAGAAAAATCCTCGATAATATTTATTCCCTATTTTTCATCTCATAAACATACTTCAACAACTTTCTGTAAGAAGTGTACTCGTTTAAAAAAATTTGATTAAAAGTTACATTTAAGTTTAAATTTCATTAAAAGGATGAGATAGTTACATCTCTAGCATGAAATTAAATTTCAATATATTGTCTCGTGTAGGAAATATCTAAAGTCTATATTTCGCACTTATACATATCAACAAATGTACAGCTTTCCTTACCCTAATTTATCACCTTACTTTTTAAAAATGCCTTCGTGTGGGATAATAAACAAAAACGAAGCTTAAGGATGACTATAATGCAAAAAGAAATAAATATGAAAATAAATGATACACTTGCTCAGGATTTGCAAAAGGGTGTTCCGATTTTATATAAAGATGGATTCAATGATACTGACAATTTAGAAGAAGGTTCTATACTGAAATTACAGAATCCCTCTGGTAAATTTCTAGGTAAAGGCTATGTAGGAAAACAAAATAAGGGGATTGGCTGGCTACTTACCAAAAATGAAAACGAGAAAATCGATACCGCATTTTTTCAAAAGAAAATAGCAGTAGCCATCAAACATCGAGATGATTTTTACAATAGCTCTGAAACTACTGCATTCCGTGTTTTTAACGGGGAAGGAGACGGAATTGGCGGTTTAATCATTGATTACTTTGATGGTTTTTATGTTATCAGTTGGTATAGCGAAGGAATTTACTCCTTTAAAGAAATGATTTTAGAAGCTTTAGAGGCGTCAGTTTCATATAAAGGCATTTATGAAAAGAAACGATTTGATACAAAGGGTCAATATTTAGAAGACGATGATTTTGTGAAGGGTGAACGCGGAGAATTCCCTTTAATAGTGAAAGAAAACGGGCTGAATTTTGCCATTTACCTTAATGACGGAGCAATGGTTGGTGTGTTCCTCGATCAGCGAGATGTTCGTAAAAAGATTCGAGAGGTTTATTCCAAAGGAAAAACCGTGCTTAATACATTTTCCTATACAGGCGCTTTTTCCGTTTTCGCCGCAGCAGGTGGTGCAACGAAAACAACGAGTGTCGATCTGGCAAAACGAAGCCTCGGCAAAACAACCGAGCAATTTGAAGTAAACGGTATCGATGTAGAAAAACAAGATATTATTGTAATGGATGTATTTGATTATTTTAAATATGCAAAACGCAAGGAATTATCCTTTGATGTTGTTATTTTAGATCCTCCAAGCTTTGCTCGATCAAAAAAATACACTTTCAGCTCTTCTAAAGATTATACAAACTTATTAAAAGATGCGATTGCAATTACTGAAAAAAGTGGTGTAATCGTTGCTTCTACTAACAACGCGACTTTTGGAATGAAGAAATTCAAAAGCTTTGTAGAAAAGGCCTTTAAAGAAAGCAATCGAAAATACATCATTGAAGAAGAATATTCCCTTCCTAGTGACTTTAAGACTTCTCTTTTATTTAAAGAGGGTAATTATTTGAAGGTTTTATTTATAAGAGCTAAATAATTTATTTAGATAAAAAAGCACTGCCCTAGAGTTCAATTAAAAGGGCAGTGTTTTTTTGTCTTTATTCTAACAGGAACAAAAGATATTGTTAGAAAACTTAACGTATTCTTTTCACCTTTTAATAATAATACTAAGATTTTCAGAATAAATTGATTAATACAAGGATTTATGTATAATGAATTATAAAGAGATGTTACATTTCCTTACATCAAAATATATGTTGTTTCTTTCATGTATTAATTGGATAGGAGGATTTCTAGATGAAGATTGGTTTTTTAGTCGAAAAATTACTTCACGGCTTAGCATTTGTTAGTACAAGGTGGAAAGTAAATCAGAAATATAAATTTACACGGTACTCTCATGAGTAATAAATTGATACACTTACTGCAAATTTTTGATTCTAATTTCCCCTTAGGCGCCTTCACACATTCCCTCGCTCTAAAAACGTTTTTACAAGAGGCAAAAACAATGAATAAAGAAACTTTTTTATTTGGAATGAAGCAACAATTACAAACTCAGTTTAGCTACACGGAGGGGCTAGCTTGTCGGTTAGCATATAAAGCAATTGAAAATCAGCAATTTAACAAAATCAAACAAATTGATCAAGAATTATTCAACCTTGCAAGTTCTAGAGAAATACGTGAAGGCAACAAGAAAATGGGACGTCTGCTCATACAAGTTACGAAACAATTGTATCCATTTGATTCCCTAAAATTATATGAAAACAAAATAACTGCAAATGAGTTACATGGACATACGGCCATTATTTTTGCGATTGTAAGTACAGAATTAGAGATTGAACTAGAAAGAACTTTATCCTTTTATTTATTTGCTATTATTTCTTCACTTGTTCAAAACGGATTGGGAGGAATCCCATTAAAACAAGTAGATGGTAAAAAAATTCTCCATGAACTTCAACCGTTTATACAGGAACAAGTTGAAATGATTTTGCACCTTCCCGAGGAAGAATTTGGAGGTTCTCTACCTTGTTTAGAGAATGCACACTTGATGAAGAACAGCTTACGGTACGCTTATTGACGTCTTACACAATAGAAAAATAAGATTCTTAAAAACCAAATCCCAAGAAGAGTTCATACTCTACTTGGGATTTTCTGTGTTTTAATTAACCTCTGCTTGTACTTCTTCTACTGTAGCTTCGACTTCTGTTCGAGACATTTTTTCTTTTCCACTTTTTAATGCTTTTAACGTTTTATGTGCAAGTGCGAGTGGCAGCTTACAAAATAATAAGATGCTGCGACGATTTATACTTTTGATATACTTATCTGCCATAGCCAAATTTCCTTCAGCGTAATCAAACATATCCGCTCGAGTCCAACCTTCTGGAAAAAATTGAACTCCTCGTTCACTATCTTCTTCTTTATTACGTAAAATATTTACTGCCTGTAGACCTCGCCCGTATGCTATAGCAAGCTCACGATCTGTATCTATATCCGCATTCCACTTCCATAAGTCCGATAACATTACCCCAACTAATCCAGCTACATAATATGTATACTCGTCTAAATCTTCTTTGGTTTTTACTTGCCAGTTTTTCCCTACCCATTTAGCCATTCCTTCTGCCATTTCACCGGTGTAGGCTTTTACTGTTTCAACTAAATCTGTAGGGCAAATTTCTAGCCAGTCCCCCAGTCTAATCGATACCTCAGGTAGTATGTTGTTAAAAGGTGCAACTAGCTCTTCGTATTCTTTTGGATTAAAATCATTCAACAGCATTTTGCTTGTAGCTAATAATAATTGTTGTTTCTCGTTATGCCCTAGTGATTCATGGTCCTCAATTTCATCTATCGCACGCATACACAAGTAAGCAGAAGCAACCGCCTTTTTCAGTGTCGGATCTAAAAAGGTGATTGGGATATAAAATGTTCTACTTGTTTTTTTTAGCATGTCCATTGCTTCTTTTTGTAAAGCCGCTCTTTCACGCACAACTAGTCCTCCATTTCACAATCAAATACTCTACATACTATTGTATCGGATTTCAGCAAAAAGACAAAATGACGTCCCTCTGAAAGTGTTCTTCACATCACTAAAAGTAGCCTTCTTCTTTCCTCTGAATAAAATAGAAACAATCAGAATTCACGATTGAACTAGAATCTGTAGTAAAGGAGGGTTGCATCATCTATTACTTGGACATTGGCCAGGGTGAAACTGTAGTACTAATTCATGGCTTAGGGAGTAAAAAAGAATCATGGGTAAACCAATTCAGCCTCTCTTCCAATTATCGATTAATAATACCTGACCTGCGTGGACACGGAGAATCTGAAATAACCAATAATATTTCCATTGCCAATTTTGCTCAAGATGTTTTATCACTTTTAGATTCATTAAACATAAAAAAAGCACACTTTTGCGGTCTCTCCATGGGAGGTCTAGTCGTACAAGAAATTTACAAACAAAAAAAAGAATGTGTCCTATCCATGGTTTTGTCTAATACATTTTCTTATGTCCCGTCATTTTCAGGACAATTAACTGTTATGAAAGGAGTTAAGAACCTACAACTGACATCAAGTGACGACTATACAACGTACACTGCAAAAAAATGTCTCTATCAAAAGGAATCCACGCTCATTGAAGCGGCAAAGAAAATGTTTCTTATTCGTAAAGAGCCCTATATCGCGTCCGCTCATTCAGCAATCCAATCTAATTATCTACCAATATTACCATTCGTAAAAGTTCCAACTTTAATCATCGGAGGAAAATACGATGAAATAAACCCCTTAATAAGCATCTATTTAACCAAAGGCTTTTTGCCAAAAGCAGAAGTCGTCATATTTGATAACTGTGGACATTTACCAATCTTAGAGAAAAAGGAAGAGTATAATAAGTTGCTTGATCGTTTTTTTCGCCAGCATTTTTAATAAAACCTCGAAGAGACATCCAATTAGCTGTACATTTGGATGCCTCTTTTTTTCGCTATGTTACTCCTTTAACCATTCTGCCAATGGCTCGCTTGAGATTCATTCTTTATCCAAAGGAATATGTTACATATGAAAACAATCATTTCTATTAGAAAAACACATGAAATTATTGTACGGAGTGTGATATGGTAAATTATCTACAACTAAAGATTAGAAGGTGAAGACAATGCTAGAAGTAAATGAAAGTAAGCTAGCACAGTATGTCGCTCATTATGTAGGCGATACACTTGTCCTGGGAGAAGAGGCATTCGCTAATCCAGAGATTATGCTAGAGGCAGCCTTTACGCAATTAGCATTTAGCAAAATTGATTTGGGGCAGCATTACGAATTTTTTCATGAAACAGATATTGGATTAAATGAAGTATATACATACGTTAAGTCTATTTTCGATCAAGAGAATAGTTTCCTTGAACAATCAAAGAATATTGCCACTCACTTACATAGTTCATCGCAACATCCTAATATTAAAAGTGGAGAATTGTTCATTGGATTATTCGAAAATTGTATATGGCATACAGAGGTTAAAAGAGTACTCGCTATTGTAAAAATAGATGAAAAAGAAATGTTTTTAGATGTAAAAAACGAGCAAAACAAAATGATTGTGAATGGAATCGACGGTATTAATGTCAAGAAAATAAATAATATGGCCGTAATCATAGATATGGGGGCAGACGAAGCACCTATAGTCTTTATGAAAACAAAAAAGAAAGAAGATGTTGTCTATTGGCAAGAACGCTTTTTAAAAATTAAAGTAGCGGATGAACATTATCATAAAACAAATTTAGCATTAACCGAGTGTAAAAAATATATTTTAAAAGAAGAGAGTTTTACAAATACCGAGAAATTAGGTTTTTTAAACAAAACGCTCGATTATTTTAGAAATGAAGAAGAATTCCAAGTAACCGACTATATCGATACGGTATTTGAAAAAGCGGATTCGGTGCAAAAAGATATTATCGTAAATACGGTAAAACCATACGAAACGGTTATTTCTGAGAGTGCAATTGCAAAGGCGGAAAAAGGCTACAACCGTAAAATTAAACTTGACTCCAATATTGAAATTCAGGTTAACGTACGTAATATCGAGCAAGTACATGAATTGATTGAGGTTGGATATGATGAAGCAACCAATCGAAAGTTTTATAAAATCTATTTCCAAGAAGAAATATAATCCAAAAATAAAAGAATCCCGCAACTGAACTGCCCCGTAAATGTTAGACACCAAACTAACATTTACAAGGCAGTTCATCAAGGGGTTTTGACATTTTAAAATGTTCTATTTGTTAGCGGTATTGCTACAGCAAAAAAAGCGTCAATCCTTTGTGAATCAACGCCTAAAGCGAGCTTTATTAGTATAGAAGGGGTTTCGAAATTAAAGTATATTATTATTCTTATACGAGAGTTTGTGGAACATATTGAACAACACTACGACGTACAGCAAATATATTCTTTTCGGGTATATTTTGACTTGCAACACAACCTGGACCAAGAATTATCCCTTTACCGTCTGCTTCGCTTATTGCCTCTAAAATATGTTCTTCAATTTCAGGAATTGTACCATCTAACAACAAACTATTTTTAATAAAATTATTATTTTTATCGTAGTAAGGTACCTCTCTAATTCCACCTAATATACATTTATCCGTGAGTTTCCGAGCTTCTGCAATTGATGGAGAACTCCATCGATCATGCCAGTTTAAACAATTTACTGGATATTTTGAAATAGTTTCAAACATGATATTATTACCATGCATATGCACAATATTAAAGAATGTTTTGTCATTATAGCTCTCAATTACTTTTAGATCATATGGGACACCAAATTCTTCGTACTCTTCTTTTGTCATAAAATCAGTTGTCGCACATTGTGTCGCGAAGAAGAATCCATCAATACCTATATCAATATTCGCTTTAACAAAATTAATGGTAGTCTCTGTAATTATTTCCAAAGCTGCCTTAACTAGATCAGGATTTTCTTTCATATCTAATATAAGTCTATCTCCACCTAATTTACGGGCTACTGTTAATGGACTGAAGATTGTTTGAACAAATGGGATTTCATTTTTAACTTCCGCAGCGACATATTTAGTTAATTGAAGTTGTTTACCATAGGTCCCGTATATAGGAGGCAATACTTCAAGATTTGCCCAATCCTCTACTTTTTCAATAGCATATTTTTTTACAACCGGTGGTTTGTTAACTTGGCTATAGTATTCAACTTCTACTCCCCAGTCTTCTACGCAATATAAACCAAAAGGCATTAATTTTATAAAATCAAAGTCATATTTTCGTGCGTATTCCACTTGAGCTAAAGCTAAACTTTTAGGGTTTTGGTCAACTGCTGACAAATGCATCCAAAGGTTAACTGGCATTTGATCAACTTCCTCAAAATTTAATGCTGCCTTTATTCTCTCAAACTTATTCATTTTATCCACTCCCATTAATTAAATCCTTCCCTCATTTTAAATTCAACCTTGTTTGCAAGTTTTGTTAACAAGATACATAATCCCCAGTAGATTAAAGCTGCAGCTGTAAAAGCCTCAAGGTATCGTTGTGTAAATCCTCCAAGAAGTTTCGCTTGGCCCAAAATATCAATAACTGTAAACAAGTAAGCCAACGATAGACCCTTAATAATAACTAAAAGTGAGTTCATAATATCTGGGAATGCTGCAATCAAAGCCTGGGGCAATGTTACTTTTCGTAATGTCTGCCAGAAACTATATCCTAAAGCATGCGCAGCCTCGTTTTGCCCTGGATCAACAGATAATATAGCTCCTCTAATGATTTCGGATTGGAAAACAGACAGACTAATTGAAAAGGTCAGTATTACAATAAAAACAGGTTCAATTTTATTTGCATCAAATGGAATTCCTAAATTTCCCGTTATAAAGGCAAGAAATTCTGGTAATGCTGCGAACATGAAAAATAACAACACAACATTTGGTGTCCCTCTCAGAAATGATTGAAGCACAACAATTACTTGAGATAGAAATGGTACTTTATAATGTACAATCAAGTGTATAAATGCACCCATTATTAGTGCTAGTAACAAAATAGTAATAGCTAACAATAGTGTTTTAGGTACAACTTTTGAAATTTCAAATATTCCATCAAGGAAAACACCTATATCAAACAAATGGCTTCCTCCTTTCAAAATAAATTTATAGTAAGAATATTCAGTCTATTGCGCCGATACTGGGTCTTTATATACTTCAGATTTTTTTACCTTAGACTTTCTCTTAATCCTCTTTAAATATGTGAAATTCTCTAGTAATTTAATAATTCGATCCGAAGCTAAGCAAACTAGCCAATACATAATAGCGATCGCCAGATACATTTCAATTTTATTTTCACCATAGGTGTTAGCTATCAATAGTTTTGCTTGCCCCATTATGTCAACAACTCCAATTGTAAAAACTAGAGATGTATCATGAACCAAATAGATAATGGCATTTCCCAATCCCGGTAATGCAATTGGGGCTAACTGGGGAAGGACTATTTTACGAAACTTTTCAAAAGGTTTATATCCTAGGCTATCTGCCGCTTCATGCTGCCCCCTCTCAACGGATAGATAAGCGGGTCTTAAAATCTCTGACAAATATGCACCATTAAAAATAATCAGTGCAATAATAGAGGAAGTAATAGCACCAAAGTCGCCAGCATTAAATCCAAGACTATTCATTAATACAGGTAAACCATAAAAAACTAGAAATAACTGTATCAGAATTGGTGTGCTGCGCATGAATGAAACATAGATTTCTAGTATTGGACCAATGATTTTCAACTTTTTTAATCTTAGGTACGTAACACCTATGCTAAGCAGCAAACCAAAAATAGCAGATACAATAATAATTAATAATGTAATAGGTAAGGTCATAATTAATTCCGGAAAGACTTCTATCATATAAGCTAAATCCATGCATTCCCCTCCTAGTCAACGTGAAATTACTAAACTTTACTCAAACAGGAATACATCTTCACCGTAATATTTAATGGATAGTTCTGATAGCATGCCTTCTTCTTTTAATTCTGATAAAGCTGTGCTTACCTGTGATGCAAAATCTTGATTTTCTTCGGAATTATGAATCATAAAAAATGTAGGAAAGACTTTTACAGGATCTGATATATTAATCTTTAAACTTTGCATTTCAATTATGTCTGCTGCACCTAAATTCGAAGGTAAAACTAAAACATCGTATTTACCACTTTCTACATCTTTTAATCTTTCTGCTACTGTTAATCCAGCATCAGAAGTATCAAATTTTAATTCTTTATCAGGATTTTCTTTGTTATGTGCCATTAATAAGTTATAAACTCCACCACTTGGTGTAGGAGGGGAAATTGTTTTACCAACTAAGTCACCTAAAGAATCAATATCTGTAAACTTCTCATTACTATATACGCGCATTAAACTTGCACCGTTATGTTGGTCTGGTATTAAATACTTTTCTTCACGAGTTGGTGATCTAAATAAGCCCTGTGCTATCATTTGATATTTTCCAGTATCTAACCCTATTTCCGCAGCACTGTCATGAACACCTACCAAGTCAAACGAAAAATCCTTTAATTTTTCATCTACTGCCTTTAAAATTTCAATTTCATAGCCTGTGAGTTCACCATTTTCATCTGTATAACTCAATGGTTTTGAATCAGGTGGAACCGCCACTTCAATCGAACGTACACCATCTGCCATTGCATTTTTATCAGTTTCTTCTCCACCACATGCACCCAGCAGCATTAGAGCAAACAAACCAGAAATTATTGGGATTTTCCTGTACTTTTTAACCATAAACTTCCTCCTTCATAATATTTAATTTATTTGTGTTAAAATGAGTTAAAAATTCTCTTGTTCGTGCATTTGTAGAGTCCTCAAAGATGGATTTAGATGAACCCTCTTCCACAATGTTTCCTTTATCCATAAAGACAATTTTTGTAGAAATCTTTTGTGCAAATGACATTTCATGTGTTACAAGAACAATTGTCATACCAGTAGATACTACATTTTCAATTACCTTTAAAACCTCTCCAACTAATTCTGGATCAAGTGCTGATGTTGGTTCGTCAAATAAAACTACCTCAGGTTTCAACGCTAACGCCCTAGCTATACTAACACGTTGTTGCTGACCTCCTGAAAGTTGAGAGGGATATGATTCCAATTTATCTATTAATCCTACTTTTTCTAGTTGTTCTACACTATTTTCGTAGGCCTCCTTTCTACTTTTTTGTTGCACAATCATTTGTGGTTCCATGACATTTTCAATAACTGTTTTATTTTTAAATAAATTATATTGTTGAAAAACCATAGCGGTTTTTCGTCTTAGGGCTAATATTTCTTTCTTTGTAATTTTTTCATAATCAATATTTAGATCACCTAAAATAATGTTTCCTTTTGCCGGCTTTTCTAAATAATTTATACAACGAAGTAAAGTAGTTTTACCTGTTCCGCTTGGACCAATTAAGGTCACTACATCTCCTTTATTTACTTCCAAGTCAATTCCTTTTAAAATTTCATTGTCTTTAAATGACAAACGTAGGTCTTTGATTGATAACATTTACAAACCACTCCCTCCAGTAATTAGACGCTCATCCTTATATCTACCTTTTTTAATGCTTGTTCCAAATCATTTATAATATCTTGTGAATCCTCTAAACCTACAGATAATCTCATCAAACCATCTGTAATTCCATACTTTGCTCTTTCTTCTTTTGGAATTTGAGCATGTGTCATAGAAGCTGGATGTTGTATCAAAGTTTCTGGATCTCCAAGACTAAATGAAATCATAGCTAGTTCAAGAGAGTTAATAAACAGTTTTCCTTGTTCTAGCCCACCCTTAACTTCAAAGCTTACAATTCCACCCATGTCTCTCATTTGTTTTATTGCTATTTCATGTCCTGGATGACATTTCAGACCTGGGTAATAAACTTTTTCAATCATGGGATGTGAGGCTAAGAACTCCGCAACTTTCCTTGCGTTTGAACAATGTTTCTCAATACGAAGGGAAATTGTTTTTAAACCTCGAATTACTAAAAATGCTTCATAGGCGTTTAAATTTTGTCCTAAATCCCCCATGATTTTTTTACGCATCATGTCAATTCTATTTGCATCAGAAACTATAAAACCGCATAGTACATCCCCATGACCATTAATATATTTAGTCCCACTATGAACAACAATGTCAGCACCTAGCAATAAGGGGTTCTGTAAAATCGGGCTCATAAATGTATTATCAACAATTAAAGGCACACCCATTTTTTTTGAGACACTAGCAATTTGCTCAATATCTAAAATTGTTAAATTTGGATTTGATGGTGTCTCGATGTATATCGCTTTTGTA
Source organism: Bacillus sp. FJAT-22090 (assembly GCF_001278755.1). Taxonomy (GTDB): domain Bacteria; phylum Bacillota; class Bacilli; order Bacillales_A; family Planococcaceae; genus Psychrobacillus. The sequence continues at coordinate 3,039,505 of NZ_CP012601.1, forward strand.
TTCGACAACATTGCTTCTAAAATATTCTTGGGATTTGTACAATCAACAAAATCAAATTGGATACCTATTCTTTCTGCTAATGTAGTGAGAAAACTGTATGTTCCGCCATATACATCTTTTGTTACTAATACATGATCTCCAGTTTTTAGACAAGAGAGAAGTGCAGTAGAGATTGCAGCCATCCCACTTGATAATGCAAGGGCAGCTTCACCATATTCTAAAGAAGCAATTTTTTCTTCTAGTTTGCGAACTGTTGGGTTACCATAGCGTCCATAATAAATGCCTTCTTCCATTCCAGCTACTACACTAGCGGCTTCTTCAGCAGTGGAAAATGAATACGCAACAGCTGGAGTAATACTTGGTACAATAGCACGTGTTTTTTCATCTGGCGTTAAACATTCGTGAATAATCTTCGTATCTATTTTCCAATTAGCTTTATTCATTTAATCAGTCCTTTTTATTTGGTTAAATTTCTTTAAAAGAGAGCTTAAACTCTTTTCAATATGAAGTTTTATAGTCATCTCAGCAGCTTCAACATTTCTTTGTTTCATGTATTCAACTACAGTTTGATGTTCTTCTACTGTACTTGGATACCAAACGCCTGATTTTGAAATTAGTAATCTGTATCTTAACGAATGATCGTTTAACATACTTAAAAATTTTATTGGTATATGCATGTCACTAATTTTATACAGAAGACCGTGAAACTCATTACCATAAAGAACCGTACTTTGAGGATCACTATTTAAAATAGATAGCCTTGTTTTTTCTATAATCTTTTCTAGGTTCTTAATGTCCTCAGAGGTAGCTTTTACTGTAGCATTTCGGACTATAAACCCTTCCATTACACTGCGCATTTGATAAATTTCAATTGCATTTTCTTTAGAAATAGAAGAAACTTTAAACCTTCCATTTGGTTGTCTCAAAATAAATTCTTCAAATTCTAATCGCTGAATTGCTTCTCTAAGAGGTGTCCTACTAATTTGTAATAAGTTTGTTAAATAATCCTCCGTAAGAATCTGATCTGGGGCTAATTCACCGTTAATAATTCTTTCTTTAATACCTATATAGGCGTTGTCCTTCACCAGCTTTCTTATTTGCATCTTTTCATCCACCCTTCTTAAAAACAATATACTTGTATACAATTATTATTAATTAAAATCCTTTATTTTCAAATACTTCATTTTTTATTGTATTTGGAAATATCATGTTGTATTATTGTATACAATTTAAAAATAAATAAGACACCTTGTATAAATTGTTTTGTATTATAATGACTATATAGTTTTTTTAAAATTTTGAATAATAGAAAATTTTGAGGTTATTTAAAAAAAATTTAATCATTTTCCTAGGGAGGTCTTTTAAAATGCACTTAGATCAAATCAGTACTTTTGTTTCTGTAATTGAAAGTGGTAGTTATAACAAAGCTTCAACTAAACTGTTTTTAAGCCAACCTACTATCACTCATCGAATTAATAAAATGGAATCAGAATTAGGAATTTCATTGTTAGTTAGAGGAAAAAAAGAAGTACATTTAACCAAGGAAGGTGAACTTTTTCTGTATTACGCCAAGGGAATACTGGAATCATTCGAAGAGTGTTTAAAAAAAATAGAAGGATTAAAAAATGAATTAATTATTAATTTAGGTTATGGGACTTCACTATCACATTTTATGATGAATAAAGTTATAAATTCGATTAGCTCCGTAAACTATGAAAACCGTTATCTTTTCAAAACTCTCAGAGATGTTGATGTAGTTTCTAACATTTTAGAAAACAAAATTCAAATTGGTTTTACTAGAGAATTATTAGAAAGCGAATATCTAGAATTTCATTTAATAGCTCAGGAACCCGTCTATTTAGTTGCGGGAAAAAAATTGGGGTTAAAAGGAGATAACAAAATTTCTTTTGAGGAAATTATAGATGAAAATTTTATTGTCCCTAATAAAGAAACATTAAAGAGCGACTTTTTAGTCAATTTTTTAAAGACTAATAATGCAAATATTAAATTTCAAACAAACGATATACAAATTCAAAAAAAGCTTGTACTTGAGGGTCACGGAATTAGCTACTTTTATAGAGAAAGTATTATTGAAGACTTATATAATAACAATATTATTCAACTACAAATCGAAGATTTATTAGATATTACTTCACCAATTTATTTGGTTTATCGTAAAGACTTCTACAATAATACACTTAAAAATATTTTGGATTTGTTTTCAGAATCTATATACACAAAATTAGTGTAACTGATAAAACTTACAGGACTGTTTTATCACTTTTTTCATTTTATATAGCTTCTCAATCCATCAGGGTACGAACTGTTTATAGCCTCTGGAGCGATAGTATTTATTTAAAGACTGTTCGGTGTTAGCATACCAATGGTCTTTTTTGTCTTTTAAGAGGAAGTTCATCCACTTTTTCTGCAACAACGAGAACAAACAATTTAGTACATAATTCATAACCTAATAGATTTTAAAAACCCTTCAATTTTGAACAGCATAAATGCATAATCAAGGTTTCTCTTCTAACTCCTTCTTATTGCACTCAACATTTCTCACACAATGACCATATTTATATAAAAAACTTTCGTAAAAGTATACTTCAACGAAAGTTAGCTAAATGTTGATTTATTATTAAAAATTATAGTTTTTGTAAAAGGAGAATGTCCAATTAAGGACAAACAATCACTCACTCAGGTGTACGAATTACTAAAACATCACATTTAGCTGAACGTACGATTGCTTCAGACACGGAACCAATTAAAAAACGCTCAACTGCATTTAGCCCAGTTGCACCACAAATTATTAAATCGGCTTCAACTAAGTTTGTAAGCTCATTAGTAATGATACTTTTGGGAGAACCATATTCGATTACTATCTTTACATTTTCAACACCTTCAGCCTCTGCTCTTGCCTTGTAGCCATTTAAAAGTTCCTCTGACTGTTTTTGTGCAGTATCGAAAATAGATCGTTCGTATGCTTCGAATGAACGAGTATCAATTATATTTACTATGTTTAATATAGATCCCTTGTTACGATGTGCAACATCTATTGATTTTTGAAATGCATATTCCGCTTCTTTTGAACCATCTACAGCTACTAAAATACTTTTATAATGATCTGCCATTTGTCATAATCTCCTTATAAAAAATAATGTTAACATTCATATTAAATTATCATTTTACCTCTTTTGGCTTTTTCATGAATAGAGACAAAATAACATTAACCACTGCAAATGCTAAACCGACTTTAAATACAAATGATGATCCTGTTGCTGCGGCTGCAGACAAATCATCACCAACTGTCGCTAAGTAACTACCTTGTTTGGACGCAAATATCGAAACCATTACTGCAATACCAATAGCACCAGCAACTTGCTGAATTGTTTGTGTAATAGCTATTCCATCTGGATAGTACTTTTTCGGAAGAGAGTTTAGTGTGTTAGTTTGTGTAGCTGCAAGCACCGCACCGATACCTAACATCATGACTATATGAGTTACAACAACCATCCATAACGCCGTATCTGTACCAAATTGTGCATAGATTAAATAACCAAGTGCCACCAAAATAGTACCAGGAGTTATAACTGCTTTCGGACCATATTTGTCAAATAGACCACCAATGATAGGCGCTAATATACAGTTAAGTAAACTAGCGGGTAGTAGTATCAGACCTGTTGTAAATGCCGCAATTAATAATGCCATTTGCATATACATTGGTAAAATAACAAGCATTGACAACATGTTGAAGAATGTAATAAAACTCATAAAGACACCAAGAATGAACAGTGGGTACTTAAATGCTCTTAAATTCATTACGGGAGTCTCCATCTTTATCTGACGGACACAGAATAGAGCGATTGCGATAACACCTACGATGATAGCTCCAAGAACCGTTGCACTAGTCCAACCAGCTTCACCAGATACACTAAATCCGTATACGATACCACCGAATCCAATTGTTGAAAGAAAAACCGATAATATATCAATCGAAACTTTACGTATCTCATTTACGTTAGGTAAGTAAATAATCCCGAATATTAGAGAGAAGAGTAAGAATGGTACTTGAACCCAGAAAATCCATTCCCAAGATAATGTATCTAATATAAGTCCTGCTATTGTTGGACCTAATGCTGGACCTGCTAACATAACTAAGCCCATAATACCCATTGCGGCTCCTCGTTTATTTGGAGGGAAAATTGTAAAAATAACACTTTGTGTTAAAGGTAAATTAATTGCTAACCCTGCCGCTTGAATAATACGCCCTACTAATAAAAAACTAAATGAAGGTGCTATTGCAGCTAGAATTGTACCAATAATGGTTAATAGAATAGATGTCATAAACATCTGGCGTGTCGTAAACTTTTGCATCAAGATCCCTGTTACTGGTATTAAAATACCTAGTGTTAAGAAATAACCTGTCGCTAACCATTGAACTGTTGTAGGCTTCACATCAAATATTCGTCCTAAATCACCTAAGGCAATATTTAAAGCCGTTTCACTAAAAAGTCCTACAAAGCCAGCTACTAAAAGAGCCGCCATTATAGGGCCTGTCTTATATTCTTTATTCACTTAATAAAACTCCTCTAAAGCATTTTTGGTAATAATTGCGAAATAACTTTTAGTGGCTCAGATGCTTTTTGAGTTAAGCAAAGCATCATTCCACCTTCAATTGAAGCCGTCATCATAAGTGCAATTGACTGAGCCTTATCTTTAGAAAATCCATCTGCTACTAATTTCTCCATATAAATATCTTGTATTTCTTGGTACAACTGAGCACATGCATTTCTAACTGGATCACTTAACGAAGCCATTTCGCTAACCATACTGCTAAATGTATATCCAGTAAGGGTTCCCTCCGTCTCAAAACTATCAATTAATTTTGAAATCATTGCTATTGTTGCTTCTTGTGTTGTTGGATATCGATCAAAAATGTCCACAATATCCTTCGTAATCTCTTCATTCAAAGATTGAAGGCAAGCGATTAGTAATTCTTCTTTTCCATTTGGAAAGTGATGATAAAGCGAGCCTTTTGAAATATCGCATGCTTTTAATATTTCGTTTAATCCAGTGCCTTTATATCCTTTTTGTTGGAAAAGCGTTGTCGCGATGTTGATTATCAGCGATTTTGTATCCATTTCCGTAGTACACCTCCACCATACCAACCGGTCTGTTTGTAACTATATCAAAAAAAAACTCTATTTTTCAAGACATTTTTATCTCATAGCAATAACGTCATTCACATTTTAGACACAAACTGATGGTTTCCTTCTGCTTTATTTATTCTCTTGAATGGGTTCAAGTTGAACCATTTATGAAAAAAAAAAGCACTGCTTTTTGCAGTGCTTAAAAATTGTTAAGTATTAAACGGAACACCTTAGTTACTTTCAATTCCTTGAATAGTTAGTTCTTTTACAGGTAGAAACAGTTCTCCAGTGTTTAAATATTTTACTTGGACGGAGTCTCCTTCCTGCAAATAAACTGCAAGTGGAGCTACCTCTGAAGATACAATATAGTTTTCCTTATTATTTAGAAGGAAAGAAACTTGAGTGAAATCACCTACACGTTCTTTAAATACTCGAACGACTGTACCAGTTACTGATTTTTCCTCTGCATTTGAGCTTCCATCCACCGAACTACCACCTCGTTGAATAGCTGTTTTGTACAATTTTAGAGCTTCGTTAGGTGTATTGCCATACACCGAGATTTCCGGATTCGCAGCAGAGACAATAAAGTAATTTTGCAAAAATCCATTCGAATCCAATACCGGTGTTAACCAACTAGCTTCCCCGTAAAAATTGTACAATACAGGCATTTCACCAGTCCATTTCTTCTCAATAAATTTCTTTTCTATTATTTGAAGTGCACCCTGAGAATCCATGTAGGACTCTTCCAGATTTCCAGTATAATAAGTTGCTTCGCCAGTCCGACCGTCTGTTAAGGAATAACCAAGCATCGAATCGACACCTTCTTTTGGACTTGTAAAGTCTGTAAAGTAATACATTTGACCGTCTTCACCGAAGATTGGACTTACATTTGCTTCTGTACCTTCATCCGAAGGCAATTTCACATCTTTTTTCCCAAAAATACTGTTAATAAAACCATGAACATACTTCCCGTAGTAACCATTTTGCAAACTAACGGTTTCTGGGGATACTGCGCCATCAATAAATGCTGGGGCTTTCTTTAAACTATATGAATCCGTTTGACCTGTAGCAGGATCTACTGCAACAATCCCTTCTACTTCAAAGCCGTTTCGTGCAGAGACGAACTGCCCATATGAACGGATATAATAAGGTTTTCCATCCTCATTGATTTCCAATTGTGGGTCTCCATAAAAAATCTTTGTCGGATGTTCCATACGAATACGTCTTTCTAGGTTTTTGTGCAAGTAGGATGAAGGTGTATAGCTCATTTCTGCTTTTACAAACTTCGGATTGTCAGATGAATCTGTTGCGCTCATCGTGAAATACCCAGGAGTAACATCTCCATTGATCCATTTAAAAAATCCTGAAAATTCTACGGGAGCTATATAGACATATTCCTCTTGTACTTTTTGAATTTGTAAATTTCCTAACTCGTAGTAGCTAGTATTTGGTACTTGCCCAAACGCTTTTTTCATTTTATTACGTGCAAATTTGGGTGGAACACTTGCAGGTGTTTTAGTCTCATCAAAAGCTTCGATTTCCACTTTTTCATCCATTTTCGCTACTTCAAATTTTTCATCTGCATTCCAAACTGGAGCGGACAACATGAAAATAGCAACTACTAAACTTCCTAAGAATAATAAACCTTTTGCTTTTTGCTCTTTCCCTTTAGAAAGTAACGTCCCTGCTAAAGTGACAAGTACAAGCCAAGGCCATAAAGCTGTCCAGTTTCGATCCAAATTCGATATATAGTATACTACCGCTAACACAATAAACGTTAAAACCGCCAGACCAATAAAGGAAGACATCGTATCCTTCCTCTTAGCTGTCCATGGCATGATTATTAACCCAGTTAGCACTGCCACCACTGCCGAAATTATAAATACAAACGTCATAATCCTCATCCTTCTTCCTCTTTTTTGCCTAGTTATTATACGGATGAAAGGCAAAATGGTTTCAGGAAACTTTGGTTGTTGAGTAGAAAGAAAAACACCAAGTAAATAAATTTACTTAGTGTTTTCTGGATAAATAATATCCGATTTTAGCATAAGGTTAATACTCCTTCCATTCGAATCAAACCCTTTTTTCCAAGAGAAGATAACGAAGATAGAAGAAATAACTAATAAACTACTAAGAACAACCATACAAAGAACAATTAAACCGGAAGATACCATTCCTGTAAATATAGCAAGCAACACAATTCGGAGTAATAATCCAATGGATCGGAACAGACTACCCACTCTACCTATTATGTCATTCGGAATATTGTCCATTAAGAAAGAGTTTCTTGCAACCCTTGCACTACTATTTCCTAACGCTAGGAAAAACATCAGTGAAAGGTACACAGGTAGGTTTACAAATACAATCAATGAAATAGCTATTGTATAAGTAATCACTCCAAAAATAATGGTCTTTCCATTCCCTGTCCGCCTTGCGAGTGTAGGAACAAACATTCCGGCGGCAACTGCTCCCATCGCATAAATCATCCCTTCTAATCCATACACACTTGCATCAGCCTTTAGTATATCTACAAGATAAACTGGAAATAAGTAATTCGTTAGCATTACTCCGATAAACGGCATAAATGAGAACACGAGAAATACAAACATTATTGGATGCTTCAACATATATGTAAGTCCATCACTCGCTTTAGACTTTATCACTTTTCCGGTTTTATTCACTTTAGTCCGTACATAAGGAAGTTTCATGTAAAAATAAATAGCTGCTCCATAAGATAATACATCCAATAATAAAATATAGTGCAAATCCCACTTCAACAATAAGACACTAGCTATCCCCCCAGCAATCATGCTTGAGAGCTGTCCTTGTACTTCCATTATTCCATTTAAGGATTTGTATTGATCCTTTTTAAAGATTTCTTGATTTAATGCGAACATAGTTGGATAGAAAATAGTGTAGTATAAGCTTCCAATGATATAAATGATAGTAAAATGCCATATTTCATACGATAAACCAACAAATCCAATCATCGCAAAAAATAATAGGAGAATAAGACATATAATTTCACTTGTTAATAGCAAGTTTTTTCTAGATACTTTATCTACTAAATTACCAACAAATGGTGTAATGATAAAGCTAATAATAGTCATCCCAATGGATACATATCCAAATACAGCATTTCCATTTTCGCTTGATACGAGCATCCATGGAATAGCGATCATCGTTATCCCAGATCCAATAGATGAAGCAATATTCGCACATATAATTAAACGAAAACGAGAATCGTTATATAAATTTTTCATCGTATTTCACCCCTTAGCTCTCCTTATATTTTCACTATAATGGAAATTGCAAGTTTCGGATTCAGTCATAGGTCTTGATTGGACTTCATACATTTGACTGAATAGAGGGTCAGAAAAGTGCTAATCGAGCCTTTAAAAACATACCTGTTTTCAATGGTTTCTGGAGTGCTTTAGACAGACTTCGACTTCATCATTACCGTAAAAAAGGGGCTGTCGAAAGTCATAAGGGCAGCCTATTTCTTCGTAGCTTCTATTAAAAAGTTCGATATATTTCCGTTCCAGGCGGACGCTTTCCGCGGGCGAGCGCCGAGCCTCCTCCGCAGCTCACGCTACGTGCGGGGTCTCGGACTGTCTCGCTTTCCCGCAGGAGTCGCCACCTTTCACTCCAATCAATTATTCACTCTATCAACAATATTATATGAAATCACAAAAGCAGAAGGAGAAAAACGAGTCGTTTTTCTCCTTCTGCTTTATTTTAGGGACTTATTGGACAGCTTTTTTCCTATATATTTAGTTGATTAAACTTATAAATACGTTCCTTTTTTCTCGTACGTTACATACCAGTCATCATCTTTATACAAAATACTTGTTCCAATCCAACCTTCTGTAAGTAGCTGTTGTTGTTTTTCTATGTCACCCATATTAATTTCTAAAACTTCATTACTTACTTCACGGTCTTCGTGCAACTTTTTATAAAACACATAGCGCAGCATTTCAGCATACTTATTTTTTAATGCACCAATTACCATTCCTTGGCTTAGCTTATCCTTTAAGCTAGCAATATTAAATGGCGCTACCGTTGCGCACACATGTGTATATGGAGAGGCATCTAAAAGCTCCATAACAATTGTTCCAAGTGTTTTTTGCAAACCAAAGCCACGGTAATTAGGAAGGACATTTGTGATTTCTTGGTAGACGACTCTGTCCAGTTGCTCTGTAGTGAGACCAATATCATAACCTAAATGATGTTCGTCTATTTCTGGAATTGCCAATGCACGGAATGCGATTAATTCCTCTTCTACAAAAACTCCTACCATTAGGTGATTCGAGATAGAATCTTCAAATTCTTCCTTTGTTACTGGCGATAAAAAATCATTGTTTTCGAGCATTTCTAAAACAATTTCTTGAATGCTTAAAATATCTTCTATACTGTCTTTTGTTAATACTCGGACTACATATTCTTTGTCCCCAAGTATTCCATTCCATTCTTTCATAAAAACACTTCCTCTTACTTTGCTACTTTTGTGGAATACTCTGTTAGCTCTTGTAAAATTGCTTCATCAACTTCTATACCTAATCCTGGTAGTTCATTTAATTTGATAAAAGGAACATCATATTGTAGATTCCCGACATCTTTAGAAAATTTTAAAGGGCCAGTTAACTCTACACTCGTAAATGTTTTTTTAGAGAATGCTACATGAAAACCTGCAGATGATCCTATGGAGGATTCAACCATTGAGCCTATTTGGCATTCGATACCGGCCATTTCTGCCATATGCGCAAGTTTCATTGCTGGATAAATACCACCGCATTTCATTAGTTTAATATTTACTTTATGTGCAGCTTTTTTCTCGATTAATTCGCGCATATCTCGAAAGCCCCTTAGACCTTCATCCATCATTAGTGGCGTGCTTGTTTTTTCTTTAATCTCTACCATGCCATTGAAGTCATCTGCAACTACCGGTTGCTCTAGCCAATCTAAGCCCGTAGTCTCTAATTGACGCATAGCAGTAATAGTGTTCGCACTATTTTTCCAGCCTTGGTTCACATCTACACGTATTGCGATCTCGTCTCCTACCTTCGCGCGAACTGCTTGAATACGTTTTACATCAGCTTGAACTTCTGTGCCTACTTTCATTTTAAACGATGAATAGCCTTCCTTCATACGTTTTTCCGCTTCTTCTGCCATCGATTCTGGTGTTCCGATGCTTAATACATGTGTAATAGGAAACTTCTCGTGATAGCGTCCGCCAAGTAGCTGATATACCGGCACCCCTAGTTTTTTACCTACTACATCATAGCAAGCGATGTCGATTGCTGCCTTTGCTGCTGGTGTTTGATAGACTGCTTTGTCCATCTTTTCATGTAAACGTTCAAATTCCATTGGGTTTTCTCCGATTAACAATGGTGCTAATGTATTCTTCAATATGGCATATGTACTTTCCCAAGTCTCACCTGTTACATGCTCATCTGCTACGGCTTCTCCGTATCCTATTAAACCATCATCGGTTGTTAACTTTACAATAATTGATGGCATATCTTTATACGTATGATAACTAATGATAAATGGTTCTATTAATGGTAATCTAATGGCATATATTTCAATTTCTTTTATTTTCATCTAAATCTTCCTTTCTTCTTTACAAAAATTAAATAGTTGTTTATAGTTGTCGTTAAATGGTCGTTTAAAAAATAAAAAAATGAGGTGGAAGCATGGTTACCCGGATTGCAGTCTTAGGTTCTTATAATTTTATCGAACGTTTAAAACATTTGGAAGTTGAGCTACCTTCTATCCATATGGATTATTATATGTACAAGACGCCGATTGATGCAGTAGCCATAATACCAACGATAAAACCATGTGATGCAATATTTTTTTCCGGATCACTTCCGTATGTTTACACTAAGGATGCGAGAGAACAACTGCCTATTCCTTCTCATTATCTTCGTCAAGACGAAACTGCTATTGCTACAACACTTTTATCTATTGGTTTTTCCAGCTCCATTCCAGTATCAAAGCTTTCAATCGACTTGATCGAGCCACAAAGTGTACAACATGTGCTAGAGGATATTGGCCAAATGGATGAATATCCGTTTATGATGAAAATTGATCCTACTTTTGATTTGAAAGAAGTTGTTGCTTTTCATGCCAATTTGCAAAAAAATGGTGAAGTGAGCCTTGCGATAACAAGTATTCATACTGTTTATCAGCACTTGCGCGAAAATAATCTATCGGTCATTCGTATGATTGACCCTAAAAGTTCTATAATAAAGGGACTCGAAGAAACAAAATCGATGGCTCTTCTTGCAAAAAGCCAATCAGCTAAAATTGCTGTTGGATTTATTCAAACAATTGACGATAAATTAATATCAGATGATACATTAAAGAAAATATCAAGTTCTATTCAAGCAAGTTTTACTAAGAGTGAAAAGGATTTATACATGCTTTATTCAACTCAGGGTGACGTTCAAAAAGCTTTTGTAAACAACTATATAGACACTTGGTTTGAGCTTTCTTCCTCTCCACTTAAGATTGCCTTTGGATTCGGTAAGACAGTTGTAGAAGCTACGAAAAATGCAAAGGATGCTCTTACCTATACAACAGAAAACTCCGCTTATGTGATAACGGATACGAAAGAATTATTAGGACCTTTGCCAAACAATCAAAAGAAGGTACATCTGAAAACGAATGAACCTAAAATAGCTAAGTTAGCTAAAGAAACAACATTAAGTCCAGCTAATATCTCCAAAATAATGCAGTTCAGTCGTTCACGCACTTCCGTTGAATTTACTGCATATGATTTAGAGGTCTATTTACAAGTTAGTAGACGCACAACTGAACGAATCTTAAAAAAGCTCGTAGATAATGATTATGCTCGAATTACTGGGGAAGAAATGACCTACCAACAGGGTCGACCACGTGCCATTTACGAGTTGAATTTCCCTACATACTTATAAGAAGTTCAGACAAATTGTAAAGAAAGGAAAGTTCACTTTTGCTGAACTTTCCTTTTTTCTTATGACTCTAATGAAGCTTCTCTTTTGTTGATTTCTGCAATATCTGCTTGTGTTAACTTTTGGATCGTAAAGCCTGTCATCGCATAACAAATAGATAATAGTGGCACAACATAGTTTAAAATTGCATATGGCGCATACTCAAATGCACCTACACCTAGAGTTCCAAGAATAAACACTCCACATGTATTCCAAGGAATAAAGACAGAAGTAAGTGTCCCTCCATCCTCTAATGCCCGGGATAGATTTTTTGAATGTAAGCCCATTTTCGTGTAAGCTTTTGAAAACATACGAGCAGGAACAACGATTGAAATATATTGCTCTGAGCAAGTCGCATTTGTCGTGAAACAAGCTACAATCGTTGCTGCTACTAGTGTACCTGCTGATTTTGCTAGTTTAAGAATTTGATTCATAATCGATTGGAGCATTCCCGAATATTCGAGTATTCCCCCGAACGTCATTGCAACCAGTGTCATGGAAACCGTATACATCATGGAATCTAATCCACCACGATTAAATAAATCATCTACCATAGCATTTCCAGACTCAATAACATATCCACTTTGAAGTGCTCCAATTGCTTCCGCAAGAGAGCCACCTTGTACAAATACTTGCGCTAAAGTCCCTAAAATAAACCCTACGACAAGTGCTGGAATTGCCGGAACTTTCATCACTACAAGCGCAATTAGCGCAACCGGTATCAATAGCAACCAGGGAGAAATAACAAAGCTTTTTTCTAACATAGATATCGTTTCTTGAATACTGCCTTGATCAAGGTTACTTGCTTTGTATTTCGTACCGAGAAAACCGTAGACAGTTAGAGCAATGATTATCCCAGGTATAGTTGTATATAACATATGTTTAATATGCACAAATAGTCCTGTACCAGTAAGACCTGCTGCTAGATTTGTTGTATCAGATAGCGGTGACATTTTATCTCCAAAATAAGCACCCGAAATAACCGCACCTGCTATAATTGGAGCAGGAATTCCCATGCTTAATCCAATACCCATACCAGCAACACCGACAGTTCCCATCGTTGACCAAGAACTACCAATTGCTAAAGAAACAATCATACAAATTACGCAAATTGTCACTAAGAAAAAGGCTGGTGTAATTATTTTAAGTCCATAATAAATCATTGTAGCAATTACTCCGCCACCAATCCAAGCTCCTATGATTAAACCTACCAAAATAATAATAACTACAGCTGGTAAAGCAAGTTTAATCCCCTTGTACATCATTTCTTCAATATCATCCCATTTAAATCCATGCTTCCATGCAACAAGCGCTGCTACTGCTGTTCCAATAATTAATGGAATATGTGGCCCTTGTTCTAACACAACAATTGTAACTATCATTACTGCAATCATTACTAATAAAGGAGTGATTGCCCAAAGTAAAGACATTTCTTTTTTTGCTACAGCATTTTTCTTTTCTTCCATCCCATTTCCCCCTTGTCATATTCTTTTGACAATTCTTAATTGACGTTTAATAGTCGTTAATAGTCGTTAATAGGCTAATAATAATGCCAAATGATATAGACGTCAATATTTTTTTGATATTTTTGAAAGCGTTTCCGTCAGAACATTTGCACCTAATAATAGCGAGTCATGATTAAACGTCATATTTGGATGATGTAATCCCGGAGAAAGATCTGATCCAATACCTATCATGGCAGCTTTTAATTCAGGATATCTAATCGTATAAAAATGGAAATCATCGCTTCCAGAGGTAATTACTTCATCTGCCAGTTTGTCTTCTCCCAATACATGAATGATCCCCTCTCTTGCTATTTGAGCAGCTTCAGGTGAAACCTCCGCACCAGGTGTTATATCTTGCCATTCCCACTCAATTTCTATATCAAATAGTTTTTGTAATGCCTCTAGATCTCTATTAATTTGATCTTTCATTTGAAATAAAATAGTATTTTTAGCAGCTCGAACATCTATCGAAAACGAAGCATTACCAGGAATAATATTCGCATTTTCGCCACCAGCTTGTATCTTTGTTAACTTCGCAGAGTATGACTCAAATGGTGAGAAGTAGATATTTTTTAATACTTGGTGGATAGCAACTGTTACATCAATTGAATTTTTCCCTTGATGCGGCCTAGCACCATGTGCATCTATTCCTTTAATTTGTCCTTCTAAAAACATAGCCGCTCCGTGATGAATTGCAGGAGAAACTTTTCCAAACGGAAGTTCTTCAATTGGTCGTAAATGCACACCAAATAGATGAGTAACATCCTCTAGTGCTCCTCTGTCAATCATCGCATTTGCGCCATTGCCTTTTTCCTCTGCTGGCTGAAAGATAAATCGGATACGCTTATGTAATTTTTCATCTTTGAGTAACAATAAAGCACCAAGTACCATGGAGATATTTGCGTCATGTCCACATGAATGATTTGCTCGAAATACCCCATCTACTTCCTGCCATAGTGCATCAATGTCTGCTCGAACTGCTATCACTTCTTCGCCCTCACCGATCTCTGCTAGTAATCCAGTTACATCATCAAATCGGCGATATGGAATATTAAGCTCATCTAGGATTTCTGCAAGCTTGTTAGTCGTTTCATATTCCTTCCAACTTATTTCCGGATTTTCATGAAAGTGATGAAACCATGATAATATTTGTGACTCTACATCCATTTCTTGTAATCTTCCTTTCCTATTTCTGATTTATCCTATAATTTCACAAACCCTACCTATTTGTCCATCCTCTAATCGTACTTTAATTCCATTTGGATGGAAGGAGGCATTCGTTAATAAATCTTTCACGACTCCTCGAGTTTTTTCCCCTGTACGTTGGTCTTTTTTTAATATTATGTACACTTCTAAGCCCGGTTTTATATCTTTTCTATTTTGTCCATTCATTTGGATTCACCTCTTTTTGTATCGTACCACGTTCATGCTAGTCTTACACCATTTTGTAAGATAAGATGGGACGATAGGCTAACAATAACGACATTACCACTTACATTAAGAAACAATATAAAAAACCATTTAAAAGATAGGTTCTAAATGGTTTCTTTATATATTAATTCTGTTTAGTGTTCTTATTTAACTTTGTTTTTTCTAAATTTATGATGACATTTCCCTTCTTGTGACCTTTCTCGACATACCTATGAGCCTCAACTATGTCTTCAAGTGGATAAGTTCGGTCAATCACCACTTTTAATTTCCCTGCCTCCACGAGTTCTTTGAGGTAGTTTAGAGCTTCCGAAGTTTCAGGTGAATTTTGGCTTAATATTATTTTCTTGTTGCTAGTTAATTTAGTCCATAGCATTCGTGCACTTGGTAACGGTTCATTAATATTTATATAAGTGCCAACCTTCTTTAAAGATTTCATACATGCTGAGAAAGAAGTCTTGTTTACAGCTTCAAAGATAACATCATAAGCCTCTCTATCACTCGAAAAATCTTCCGACGTATAATCAATTACCTGATCAGCTCCCAAAGATTTCACCCATTCTAAATTTGCTGTACTGCATACCCCTGTAACATGTGCTCCTAGGTACTTGGCAATCTGTACAGCATAACTTCCTACACTTCCTGAAGCTCCATAGACAAGGACCTTTTGTCCGCGTTGAATGTTAGCTTTTCTAAGAAAAAACAAGGCTGTACGTGCACCAATTGGAATAGCTGCTGCTTCCTCAAAAGTTATATTGGAGGGTTTAAGACTTACTGGTCCACTTTCTGAGAGACACTTATACTCAGCATAAGCACCAAAACTCTCTAGAGATGCTGCAAAAACATGGTCACCCTCCTTAAACAGTGTGACATCTTTACCTACTGACTCAACTTCACCAGCTAATTCCATTCCCAATATAGATTTTTTGGGACCTTTAAAACCAAGCGCTATCCGAGCAAACAGCCAAAAAGAAAGAGGAACCTTGAAACTCCGTGCCCGAATATCTGCCATTGTTACGGTTGACGCTTTTACTTTTACCATTATTTCATTTTCTTTTGGAGTAGGTTTCTCTACTTCTTCCAATCGAAGGACGTCAGGCGAACCGTATTTCTTGTACACAATAGCTTTCATTTTGTCTCCTCCAATTCATTGATACACGGATAAATAAGAAAAATGGTGGCGGAACTCATCCTTATTCTATTGCTTTCAAAGATCCAAACTCTGATAGCCTGTAAAACCGCTTTCCTTTAGGCTGACCTCATTGGAGCTGGGAAACACTGGCTGATTCCGTAGTGGCTAGAGGGGTTGACCTTTTTCGAACAGTCCATTCGGCTACAGCTAGCTTTATTACCCATCCCGCACCATTCAATACAGCTCGGTTGAGTTCACTCGGCGGATCGCTCTCAGCTACAGATTAGTGGGGCTGGAAGCTTCTATGCTAGGAATAGATTTCGATGCATTCTCTCGTCGTTCAGACCAGAGCGCGTATCCCAACCAGGCCAGACCTATCCCAAGCGGTACCGCCGCTATCCGGTCGAGCGGGTGTGGGAGCAGTGAAACCACGATGGCCGATACTGGCCCTCCAGAGGCAAACAAGCCTGTCGCCCAGCGCGGTAGGATACCGGCGCGGAGCATCGCCAAACCAAACAGCGGTCCTCCGATCATATACAGTACCCCTACTAGCGTATAAACACCTGCGAGAGCCCCAAGGTTCACCTCGCCGGTAGACCCACTGGCGAGTGCCAAGAAAGTCTCAACGACCCTTGGTGCCTCGGTCAGCAACAATGGCGAGATAAATGCTTCAGTGAAGTTAAAGCCCAATGTGAGTGCATAAAAGAGGCTAAACATGAGATAGCCGATCAGACCAAGCCAACCAGCCTCTTCCACTTGCCTAGCGTAGATCCCCGCAATGCCGAGCATGCCGAAGAGGCACATGACGATGCTCAAGTAGTGGACGATTGCCCATCTTTCGGTGGTGACTGACGAAAGAATATCAGCTGGATGGATAATCTGAATGACTATGAAAAGGCACCCTGCCAGCATAGCTGCTAAACCAGCCCATTGGATGAGTTTTGAGGTTGTAATCTTCATTTTGTTCTCCTTTGATTTAGTTATTTGTCGAACCACTGCGGTCTTGCGATTGGCGTTCATGAGTTTTTCTCCTTTGTCGAATGATTGTTCTTGGTTTGGATATTAGCTACCAACACGTTCACCTGTTTAAGTTCAATTTGATTGACCGAAACCAATGGCAAGGCAAGATCACGCACTATCCTCAGTAAGCCATGTAGCGCAGCCTGATCAACCACAGGACCTGAAAGAATGGTTGTTCCGTCACTTTCGTAGATAAAACTTAGGCCAGCAAATTTGTCCATCCACCGGGGATTCAAGTGTCCCTTAAGGCAAATTTCATAAAATTTAGATTCGCGGTGATCCTCCGTTAATGCTTTTTGATTCATTCATTATTCACCTGCTTTCTCTGAATGCAATCCCATAATGTTGTATGTTCCTTTCAAAATCTAGGTTACACGTTGAAGTGGTGAGTTGGCATCACTACATGTGGTGATTGGTGTGGTGATTTATCTATTGGAGGGTGTGAGAATAGAAAAAGCCTCGGCAGATTCGATAAAACCTGCCGAAGCGTGGATGTTAGTTAATACTTGCTAGAACAAATCGAGTTCCTCGGCCCTTCGTACTGCTGCCCGACGATTGTTCACCTCAAGCTTGCTATAAATGTTCTTTGTGTGAGTACGCAAGGTGTTCAAGGACACTATAAGTTGTCGTGCTATATCCGGTCCACTTAAGTCAGTTCTAAGCAACCTTAGAACTTCATGTTCACGTTCACTCAGTGGTTCACTTAATACTTGTTTGGAAGGCGTTCTATCCTCCTTCTGACCAAAGGCTGCAAGTAGTTGGTGAGCATAATTCGGTGCTATCCCGTGTTTCACTGCCACTTCTAGCAATTCCGCCATAGGCTGACCTTCGTCTAAGAAAATCCGGACATAACCCTCTGGTTCAGCTTGGGTTAGGACGCGGTCCAGTGGCACAAGCGCGGCAGGGATGTCGCCTTGGAAATAGTAAGATAGTGCCTGCAACACTAGTATTTCATTCGAGCTTCCCGTTCTCCCACCCTGCTCTGCTGCTTCGAGAAGACGTTTAAGAAGTCTCATCGCCTCAAGCAAAGAGCGGTCTGAACGATCTCTCTTAAACCGAGCTAAAAACAATCTTGCCAGTGTGATATGCTCGAATTCGCGCATGTAAGTAAGTTCATCTTGGCCAGATAGGCCCTGCTCCCGTGCCCAGTCGAGGGCTTCAACAAACCTACCCTGTTTTAACCATACCCGTGTCTTTACTGCCCCTATAGGTCGTACATTTGGAAAAAAATCACTTACATACAGTTGCTCTGCCTCAAGGAGCAACTCAAGAGCGCCTTCAAGATCTCCTTTGGCCTCAAGTATTCGAGCCATTGCAACACGCCAACGATGCTGATTTGGTGGAAACCCGGTCCGCTCACCCTCCTCCTTACTTCTAAGCAGATGCTGCGTGGCGGCATGCAGTTCGTTATACTCACAGTAGAGCTCACTCATTCCCACGTACATGTTTGCGGTTCCACGCGGTACAGGCTCACCATGTTCCTTCGCAAACCGCAATCCCTGCTCATAGGAACGAATTGCTGGTCGAAGTCGCCCTTGAGCAATTCGTATATTAGCAAGTGCGAGTGAGCCCTCGATTGCGTCCGAGATCGCCCCGGACAGCCTTACACTAGCCATGCCATCTGCAAATGTCCTGTGCGCCGCCTCAAGATACCCGCTAGTCCATAATGCGAGTCCAAGGAGCCCAGCCGCTGCCCCGTACCGAAGATGGTCGTCCTCATGCACAAGCTCGAGCACACGTCGAGCATATTTTATAGTAGCGTCTACGTCACCGAGCGCCTGTGCATGCGCAGCACGGTACACGGCTATCGTACTCTGTAGGCCACGAAATTCCTCCTCATTGATGATAATCATCCCAACTAAGGCGTTAGGCTGCTGGTTTGTTGTCGCCTCTAGCCACCGTTCGGCAGATTTTAGACGGTCCTCAACGTCTTTGAGCTCACCACCAGCCAGCAAAGCCCAGGCATACACTACGCTGAGTACAGGTCTACAGTTTACCAGTTCATCAGGAAGAGCCTTCATCCATCCCAACACCGCAACACCCTGTCTATTTCTACGCATTTCTGGCCAAGCTAGCTCAAGAAGGTCTGCTGTCCGGGCAAAATCCTTTGCCGCCAGCCCATGGCGGATTGCATCTGCCTCAAAGCCATGTTGCTCATACCACATACTCGCACGCCGATGTAGGATAACTACCTGATCGGGTTGATCCTCTCTTAAATGCGCATAGAGAACCTCGGCAAAGAGGTGATGATAGCGATACCATTGACGCCTGTCATCCAGAGAAACAACAAAAAAGTTGCCGCGCTCCAAGGCATCCAACCGCGCGTTGCCATCGTCCCGGCCAGTAACGACATCACACAGAGGGCCATGCAACCGATCAAGAATAGAGGTCTGAACTAAGAAGCTCCGGACATGGTCAGGCTGACGCTGAAGAACCTCTTCGACCAAATAGTCTAATATGTACCTATTGTCTCCAGTAAAAGCCCTTATAAACGCGGAAGTATCATTACGCCCCTGCATCGAGAGTGCTGCCAGCTGGAGTCCTGTAATCCATCCTTCCGTACGTGTTTCTAATCCAGTAATTTCTTCTGTCGAGAGACTAAGGCCCATCATTTCATTTAGGAACACCGCTGCTTCACCGGATGTAAAACGTAGGTCTGTGGCACGCAACTCGGTCAAATGTCCCTGGGCACGTAACCTGCCCAGCGGAAGCCGTGGATTTTCACGCGTGGCAATGACAAGGTGTATCTGTGGAGGTAGATGCTCAAGCAGGAAGATAAAGGCATCGTCTATCCACTTTGAATCAATAACATGATAGTCGTCAAGAACGAGTACGAATTTGTAAGAAATAGCTGAAATTTCATTGAGAAAAGCCGTCAAAATAGACTCCGTTGACGGCATCTGTGGGGAGTTGAGCAAACTAACTACGCCTTCTCCCATATTCTCATCAATCGACTGTAATGCAGCTACAAGATGAGTAAAAAAACGTGTAGAGTTGTCATCTCCTTCGTCCAGCGACAGCCATGCGACAGGACGCTCACAATTGGCAATCCACTCGGTGACCAACGTAGTCTTGCCAAAGCCAGCTGAGGCTGAGATAAGCGTCAGCTTGCGATCCAAACCACTGTTCAGCCGCTCGATTAGGCGCGGTCGGAGGACAATATTAGTCCGTGGCAAAGGGATATATAGTTTAGTAGTTAAAATCGGAATATTCATACATTGATGATAACACGAAAAAAAACTTCAGCCCACAATATTTCAACATAATTGATTGCCGCATCCGATGACTTTATATCTATAACTTCAAACTTAACTTTTCACCATTGCAATATACGTCAACAAAAGCATTTTGCTATTCAGGCTAGTTGCTTTAGTTGTTTGTGGAATTGTAATCACGGAACTAATCAACCAATAGCTCGAAAGACTAACACTAATTTAGTTGCTATATCATGAAGCCCTTGCCATTACTTGAATATCCTTTTGCGTCCTCTGTTTTTGGAAAATGCATATAGTACATGCTATACTTATAAGGATTTATTTGAAAAAGGAGTGTTTTGAATGGCGAAAAAAGGATATATTTTAATGGATTCAGGCGAAAAGATCGAATTTGATTTATTCCCAAATGAAGCACCAAACACAGTAGCAAACTTTGAAGAGTTAGCAAACAGCGGATTTTATAACGGAGTAGTATTCCACCGTGTTATTCCTGGCTTTGTAAGTCAAGGTGGAGACCCAACTGGTACAGGTATGGGCGGTAGTGGCAAAACGATTAAATGTGAAACAGCTGGCAACCCTCATAAACATGAAGCTGGAAGCCTATCTATGGCACATGCAGGAAAAGATACTGGCTCTAGCCAATTCTTCATCGTGCATGAACCACAACCACATCTAAATGGTGTTCACACTGTTTTCGGTAAAGTAACGAGCGGTCTTGAAGTAGCAAAAGCTATGTCAAATGGCGCTAAAATGGAAAAAGTAGAAGTATTCGACGCAGAATAATCATCTGGAGCTCCCTTTTAAGGGGGCTTCTTTTTTGACATTTCGCTTATTCTAACTAAAGCTCAGGATTTTCCAACTTAAGAGCTAATTTTTCCAACTAAGCATACTAAATTTCCAACTAACTAAAAAAGCCGCTCCGCAATAATGTGGAGACGACCTTTTAACCTATAAATTAAGTACAATGACGAGAATAAGAACAAACGGTAATAAAAAAATGATCCAACTTGCTGGACGACCAAAGTTTAGTGTCCACCCAACCCCAAAGCGTTTTTCTGCTAAAATGCTTGGGTCCTCCGGATTAAAATACAAAATTCCACCTTTCCAGTATCGGTCTTCATCAACTGCTGTAATAGAATGCTCTAAATTAGGGCTATCTTCTTTCACTTTAATACGCGAACCACTTTGACCAACTTTAACTGTATATATGAGCACTCCAAGTAATACTACGACTAAAAAAGTAATGGGTAATGCAAACATAACCCAAGCAGAAGATATGTCCGGATGGATAGTTTGCAAATGCGTGTATCCCATCATCAAAGTCACGCTTATAGAGACGAATAGTGCAAACCAACTTGTGTATTTTCGGAATTCTAACTGCTGTGCAAGTGACGTTTTTTTGTTCGCGGGATTAATCTTAGATCCTGAAAACCTCATTCCTTCGCTCATCATAAGGAACATACCTTGCATGATGAGGAGTAAAAGAAGCGTCGCAATGGAACTAAAATATGTTTTTTCACTAAAATCATCTGGCTGTCCATTTGGTCCCCAATGGGTCGGAATCATATCTGGCATTTCAGGATATTTAATAAATGTATAAATAATAAGTCCAATCGTCACAATCATTGGGACAATAAAAACAGCTCTTGGTATTAGCTTCAGCTTATCTTGAAATTTTAAATCTACCACGCGTACTTCACTTTTACCAGATAGCCACTTTTGTTGCTCTTTTAGTTTTTTTACTCGTAAATGCATCATAAAATAGTAACCAATGCTTATAAAAAGCATGGCAAATTGAACGCCTACACCGATCAAGGCCAATGTATCTTCTGCAGGATTTTGTGTTAATGACCAATATAGGTACCCTGCTAAAATAACCAATCCTACTAGCAGAACAACACGTGTATACTTATTTTTCAAACGAATTACTGTTTTTTCTTTCGTATATTGCTCTGGTACATACACACCAAAAGCTTCTGTTTGCTTTAAAAACTTTGGCATAAATGCTTGTAATACCGTTGTAAATAATAGAATAAATGCGAATAACAAAATAATCATGGTTTTCCCTCCTTAATGTCTTGAACGAGCTCATGTAACATCTTTACCATTTCTTCTTCGGAAAGCTTTAGTACTAATCCTTCTGCAAGTAGTGGTCTCATTTGTTCTTTGAGTTGTTGTTTTTCTATTTCAGATGCTTGTGAAATTCCATTGGGGTGAATAAATACACCCGACTTTGCGACAATTTGTATAAATTCTTTTTCTTCTAAGTAATGATATGCTTTATTGACCGTGTGCATATTCATACCCAGATCAGATGCGAAAGCTCGGACAGATGGTAATGAATCACCAGGCTTTAACTCTCCACGTACAATACCTTCAATTAATTGATGTGCTAGTTGTAAATAGATTGGCACGGATGAATTTGTCTTTATTTCTATAAACATGATGCTACCTCCTATTTACCCTTGTTCTATTCTTAGTATAACACAGTTGTTCTATATATAATAGAGCAAAATGTTTCTTAAACAAAATAATTTATACATAGAAAAAAACCTACTTTCCGAAGAGAGTAGGTTTGTTATTTATATTCCAGATTACCCTATTGATTAAGAAATTGTCGTCCCGTTTCATAGTACGCTACCTTTTCACTCTCAGGTACCATACCTCCACCAGTAGCCCAGACTATATGAGTGGCGTTCTGTAAGTTAGCTCCATGTGTTGCTAGCTGAATAGGACCGGTCATACCCGCAAGAGCAGATGGTTCAAGCTGAATTTTTTCTGTATCGACTAATAATGCAAGCAGCTGATGCATGGTTTTATCACTTATTGTATAACTACCTTCTATAAGTCTTTCTAATGTCTTTCCAACAAATCCTGATGGACGGCCAACCGCAAGCCCGTCCGCAGCAGTTTTATTATCCAATCCAATATCATGAACGGAGATATTTTCATGTAATCCTGTCATTAAACCAAGTAGCATGCATGGGGAGTGTGTAGGTTCGGCGAAAAAACAATGAACGTGATCTCCAAATAGAAGCTTCAAGCCAAAAGCAACGCCTCCTGGACCTCCTCCAACACCGCATGGTAAATAAACGTATAACGGATTGGTTTCATCTACCACTTTTCCTAACTGCTCTAATTGTTTCTTTAATCTATTTGCCGCGACTGCATATCCTACAAATAAGTCGATGGAGTTTTCATCGTCGATAAAAAAGCAATTTGGGTCTTGTTCTGCTTGCTTTCTTCCTTCTTTTACAGCCAGACTATAATCGGCAGCATATTCAATGACCTCTACTCCCTTTTCTCTTAGCAGGTCCTTTTTCCACTGCTTTGCATCACTCGACATATGCACGGTTACTCGGAAACCTAGCTTTGCACTCATTATTCCAATGCTTAGACCTAAGTTTCCTGTTGATCCAACAGCAATTGAGTATTCTGAGAAAAACTTTTTAAATGCATCATTAGCAAGAACTCCGTAATCGTCCTTTGGCGCTAATAATCCTTCCCGAATTGCAAGTGTTTCTGCAATTTTAAGCACTTCATAAATACCTCCTCTGGCCTTAATGGAACCAGAAATGGGCAGGGCATTATCACATTTTAATAAAAGCTCTCCAGTAAAGTCAGTTTGAAATAATTCCTTTAAAGCGGATGCCATTGTCGGAATAGCAACAAGTGGCGACTCAATAATCCCATTCGCTTTTGCTGTTTCTGGAAATGCAATTTGTAAATAAGGAGCAAATCGCTCTAGTCGATCACTTGCATCCTGTACCATCTCACTTGTTACTTTTATGTTTGGAAGTGCTTCAGACGTCTTTGTTTGATTCGGATTGAACCAAATGACCTCCTCTGTATTTTGCATTTCCTTAATCAAAGGAAATTTCTTTATTAATTGTTGTGTATTCATAGTTGTAAACCCTCTCTATTCCAAGCTCAGTACATGCGTTATATCAGGCGAACGATCTTCAAATGCAAAACCATTTGCTCGATAAAAAGCATCTGCCTTTGCGGATTCTGTTTTAGTAGTAATCTCTTTAAACTGTCCTTTTGCATTTTCTGCAATCACTTTACATAGCTCACTTCCGATACCTTTTCGACGGTGTTCTGGTAGGGTGTAGAAGCGAAGCAATCGAGCGGATTGCTCTTCAGAGCTTTTTATACTTTGTCTTAGCCCACCGATTGCTACTATCTCCCCGTCTTCCCATACCCCATAAATGGCCTCTCCTTGTTCGTTGAATCTTCTCGTACCATCTTCATATTTACTTGCTAGTCTAGATACGAATCGATATCCTTCTTTTTCGCTTTCTTGAATTAGTTTGGTTACGTCGACTTCTTTCAAATCTGAAATTCTCTTCACTTCGATTGCCATTACGTCTCCCCCATTCAATTGTTTATAAATCTAAAACGAACTCTAGATACCTTTCGCTATCGCAAGACGAATTCCCTCTATTCTAATAGTATATACCCCAAACCTCATCCTTTATTACAGGGTTGTTACTGGTGCCAGGCACCAGTAACAACCCTGTAACAATCATCCAGTAACTCATCCAGTAGCATTTCTACAATAAAGAATCCCACGCTTTGAGGGTGCGTGGGATTTGGATTGTTATTATACTGTTTCTTCAATCTCAGCTAGTCTTGCTTCTACTTCTTCTTCTGATAAATTGTGTTCTACGATGTAGCGGTTGCGTGGGTGCACTCGGCACTCATGTGAACAGCTGCGTAGGTATTTATGTTCGTTTTCTTCCGAACATAAAATTTTGTCATTACAATCTGGGTTTGCACAGTTAACATAGCGTTCACATGGCTCACCAGTGAAATGATCTTTCCCAACAACAACGTGTTCTACTTGATTGATTGGAACAGCAATACGCTCATCGAATACGTACATTTGTCCATCCCATAGCTGACCGCGAACTTCTGGATCTTTCCCATAAGTTGCGATACCACCGTGTAGTTGACCTACGTCTTCGAAACCTTCGCGTACTAACCAACCAGAGAATTTTTCACATCTAATTCCGCCTGTGCAATACGTAAGAACTTTTTTACCTTCGAACATTTCCTTATTATCACGAATCCATTCAGGTAAATCGCGGAAATTGCGAATTTCTGGACGGATTGCTCCACGGAAATGCCCTAAATCAAATTCATAATCATTACGAGCATCTATTACTATTGTATCTTCCGCTTGCATTTGCTCAAAAAATTCTTTAGGAGATAAATAATTACCTGTTAATTCATTTGGGTTAATATCTTCTTCTAATCCTAAATGTACAATTTCCTTTTTAGGTCGAACGTGCATTTTTTTGAATGCATGTCCTTCTGCTTCATCTATTTTAAACACCATGTCCGCAAAACGTTCATCCGCTTTCATCATGTTCATGTAAGCATCGGTTTGCTCTATTGTTCCCGAGCATGTCCCGTTAATTCCTTCATTTGATACTAAAATACGCCCTTTTAACCCAATTCCCTTACAAGCAGCAAGGTGTTCTTGTGCAAATGTTACTGGATCTTCAATTGGGACATATTTATAGTAAAGTAATACTCTGTATGCATGTGTGTCCATTTTTTACTCCACCTTTTCTAAAATTTGTCCATTCGTTTTAATATATCAAAAAATCGGGTATTTGTTAAATAAATTGTTTTCTTTGTATTATCAAAAAAGAAACAAGTTTGCAATAAATACTTCTTGTTCGTCTTTATAAACAATAGTATAAATATACGTTTCTTTAATTGGCATCTATTGTTTTTCCTGAAAGAAGGTTTTTTATGCAGAGACTCCCTTTGATTCTTACACTCTTCTTATTAATAGCCGCTTGTGGCGTAAGTGAAATTAGTAAAGCTCCTTTACCTGTAGAGGAACCCATCCTCATTGCTCATCGAGGAGCATCCGCATATACTCCTGAACACACCATTCTTGCCTATGAAGCAGCAAAACAGGCAGGGGCTACTTATATTGAAATAGACTTGCAAATGACAAAAGACGGAGTATTGGTTGCCATGCACGATGAGAAAGTAGATCGCACTACAGATGGAAATGGGTTTGTAAAAGAATACACTTTAGAAGAAATAAAACAATTAAATGCAGGACAATCGTTTAATCGTACCTATCCAGACCTTGCAAATAAACAATTTGAAAATTTAGAGGTGCCTACATTAGAGGAAATCTTTTTGCATTTTGGAGATGATGTGAATTATTACATAGAAATGAAATCACCAGGGATTTATGTTGGGATGGAAGCAAAACTGCTTGCATTGCTAAAACAATATAACCTGATTCATGTAAATGAAGGATTACCTAAAGTTATTATTGAATCCTTTAATGAGGATAGCTTAACAAAAGTCCATCAGCTTGAACCGAGGCTTCCTCTTATTAAGTTATATAGTTTCAAGGAGGAAGCTGCTGCTCTTTCGGTCCAAGAGTATAATCGCTTACGTTCTTATGCAAGTGGTATTGGAGCTAATCTTAACTCTGTGACGACAGATTTTATTCAAGAAGTCCAACAAAATGGCCTTCAAATTTATCTATATACGATTGTAAACGAAGTAGAAATGAAACAAGCACTTAACCTAAAACCAAACGGAATCTTCGTCAATAATCCTAATTTAGGAATTAGAATAAAAGATGAATTTGATTAGGTATTATTTATTTAACACATGTGCACATAGTCTGTTGAAACTTGCCTCAAATTTTTCATTGTCTTCTTTTTGACGCTTTTTAGGCCCCTTTAAACGTCCTCCCGCTTGTCTAATTTTCTTTGAGATGTGGCGGCTGTTTAATAGCTGATCAATGTTTTCAGGTGTGTACCAGCGACCATTTTGATCAATTGCAAAGCCTTGTTTTGCTAATACCATTGCCGCAAGGCCGTAATCCTGTGTAACAACGATATCTCCCTTGTTCACTTTATTCACTAATACAAAATCGACCGCATCTGCACCTTTTGATACCATGATTGTTTCTGCTCCTTCTCTTTGCATATAATGAGCAGTATCACATAGCAGTGTTACCTTTAAATCAAATTTCCTTGCTATATCAATTGTTAGATCTACTACCGGGCATCCATCTGCGTCTACTAAAACACTTACCATCCTACGCACCTCTTTTACCATTCGATATTTCCTCATTGTATACCATTTTATAAAAAAACGCCCAATGCTTATTGGGCGTTTTATTTATCGTATTCCCCTAAAATCTTAACTGCCTTTTCTGTGATGGATGTATCTACCGCCTTATCGAAGTCAACATCCCCATCTATTGCACCGTTTGCTTTATATGCATCATATTGCTTTTTCACATCATCTAAAAACATTTTTCCATCTGGATCAAGACCAGTTACAAATACTTTTTCCCAAAGGGCTGGATCTTTTAAGGATGTATGCTGAGTCATAATATCAATTATTTCTGCTTTTCCTTCTCCCTTAACGAATGCATCATTATAATCTCGAACTCCTTTTAAATAAGCTGCCATGAATCGTAGTGATACATCTTTTTCCTCATTCATGAACTGTGGTGATCCAAGTACCATGGCAATTTGAGATTCCGGTGCGTAATCTGTTGCATCTCCAAAACGTTCGTGGAATCCATTTTCAATTCCTTGTGCAATAAGTGGCTCAATTTGCAGTGCAGCATCTATCGAACCATTTTCAATTGCTCCTAACATACTTCCAAAGTCAGCAAGTAATACAAATTCCACATCATCTGGTGTAAGTCCTGCATGCTTTAGCATTTCCAAATATATATATTCATCAATCGAATTTTTAGAGGAGATTGCAATTCGTTTGCCTTTAAAGTCTTTATATTCCTTGATTTCATCTTTCATATGATTACCAATTACAAATGTAAAGTACGATTTCCCTGGTACATTATGCCCTTTATCTGCAATGATCTTTACGTCTATTCCTTGTGCAATAGCATTGAAGAACGACGCAGTTGATACTCCTCCTGCAATATCTACATCACCAGATGCAAGGGCTGGTAACATTTCATCACTGTTAGCAAACTGTGCAAATTCTACTTCAATATTATAGTCTTCAAAGTATCCTTTTTCTTTTGCAATATAAAAGCCTGCTCCAGATGCTGCTCCATCCTCGGCAATAATAACTTTTACTTTCTTTTCTAATGGTGCCAAGTCACCTGATGGATTATTTTTATCTACTTCATCATTCACTCCATCTCCACTATCTTTTCCATTAGAAGAACACGCACCTAACAAAAGAATTATCGATGCGAGTAGTATCAACCAACGTTTTTTCACAAACTTCCTCCCTTATCTTCTTGATTTTTGTACTTCCTGCTGCAAGTGATTCCATATATTAATAAACTGCTCTGCCATCTCTGCGTTTGCTCGCACTTGTTCCATCGTTCTAGGTCGTGGTACAGGTACTTTAATTTCATTGATAATTTCACCTGGATGAGCACTCATTAATACGATGCGATCACTCAATAGCAAAGCTTCGTCAATACTATGCGTAATAAATAACACTGTTTTTTTCGTTTCAGACCATATCGATAGTAATTCTTCCTGTAAAATAAATTTGTTTTGCTCATCTAGTGCTGCAAAAGGTTCATCCATCAGTAAAATTTCTGGATCGTTCGCAAATGCTCTGGCAATACTAATCCGTTGTTTCATTCCCCCAGAGATTTCTTTTGGATACAGCTTGGAAAAATTAATTAATCCTACTTTTTCTAAATAATAATTTGTTTGTTTTTGTACAAAATCCTTCGGTAAATTTCTCATGTTAAGTCCGAAAGCAACATTCTCTTTCACTGTTAACCAAGGAATTACGCCTTTTTCTTGAAAAACCATTGATTGTAGAGGCCTTTCTCCTGAATCAGACACAATTTTGAAAGAGCCAGAGCTTGGCGATTCTAATCCAGCCAATATTCTTAATAATGTTGTCTTGCCACATCCACTCGGCCCAACCAAACAGACAAATTCACCCTCTTCTATTTGAAGCGATACATTTTTAACCGCTGTTACACTGTTATCTTTTTTATAAAAAACTTTTGTTAAATTCTCTATCGATATTTTAATAGGATTACTCAACAACTCACCTCCATGGGACAATCTTCTTTTGTAGCCCACGTAAGAAGAGGGAAAATAGAAAACCAAAAAATGAAATGAGCACTAACCCAACAAACATCTCTTTTAGCATGAATGCCTTATAAGAGGTCCATATTAAATACCCAATTCCTGATGTAGCTCCCATCATTTCCGCTGCCACTATTGTGAGCAGTGCAATTGCCTGCCCCATCTGAATACCTTCTAGCATGACAGGAAGTGCACCGGGAAAAGCTATTTTGAAGAAAAAGTCTTTCGGACTTGCTCCGTAATTTTTGGCAACATCTAAATGCACCTTTTCTATGTTGATTACTCCCGCTACTGTATTGATAACAACTGGGAAAAATACGCTACCTGCAATCGTTACTACTTTTGAAAAATCTCCAATCCCAAAGAGAATAATAATAATAGGAAGTAGTGCTAGCGTAGGTATTGGCATAAAAGCCATTATAATCGGGGAGATAAAATGACGAATAGGTGCATATAATCCCATAAGCAATCCGATAACGATTCCTGGAATCACACCTAATAAAAAGCCTGCTGCAATTCTATATAGGGAGACCGATATATGCGTCCATAATAGTCCACTCGTTGCCAAATCGAAAAATGTAGACATAATTGCAGACGGAGGAGGGAAAAACCGAATATCAAGTATTCCCGTTCGAGAACAAACTTCCCATAGAAATAAAATAAGGATAGGAGAGATAATCGTGAGTAGTTGCTTTGCTCTTTCTTTTACTTGTTGTTTCTTCCATTCTTGTTGTTCCGTTTCATAAGGATCGTATTGGACGACCTCTTTTTCATCGCGCATTTTTCACCACCTCTTGTAAAAATAATATGTTAAATCGGGTAAATGTGTGATAGCCAACAATTCTCATTGACTACAATCACATAATTTGGTAGATTTATAAATATTTTAAGAGGAGGAATAAAAATTGGCATCGAAAGAATTAAGATCAAATAGAGAACTGATTTATTTTATACTTAGCATCATTTTTAGTGTTTTTATATACATATTTGCTATCGCTTCTCTATTTGGAATTGCTATTTTACTTGTAATTTTGGTCATTCTACTATATGCAAATGCTATTATGCTAGGTTCCATCCGTGGGAATGGAATACGAATAAGTGAGAAGCAATTCCCTGATGTTTATGAGCGTGTTGTACAATTAAGCTCTAAGATGAATATTAAAAAGGTCCCCGATGTATTTGTCATCCATTCAGAAGGTGCATTCAATGCATTTGCAACGAGATTTCTTGGTAGAAACATGGTAGTTATTTATTCAGAAGTATTTGAGCTTGCTCGAGAAAAAGGAGAATCGGAATTAGATTTTATCCTTGCCCATGAGCTGTCTCATGTAAAACGTAGACATGTATGGAAAAATATTTTAATCATGCCTGCCCAGTTTATTCCCTATCTTTCACAAGCATACAGTCGTTCATGTGAGTATACATGTGATCGGGAAGCAGCTTATCATATTCAAAATGGTGAGGCAGCTAAGCAAGCACTTACAATTCTTGGGGTAGGGAAAAAATTATATAAAGAAGTAAACGAAGATGCTTATTTAGAACAAATCCATACAGAATCGAATGTAGCTGTTTGGTTAAGTGAGGTACTTTCTAGTCACCCGCTACTTCCAAAAAGAATTCAAGCAGTAGGAAAATTTATGCAAGTCAATGGAACACCTTCGTATTACTCTAATTCAACCAAAATAGCGTTAGGTATTGGAGCGTTAGTTGGCATTTTCTTTGCAGTTTATATCGGAGTTATCGCTCTTGTAACTGCCGGGACATTCACATATGCAAACTTATTTTCCGGAAGCACTTTAGGCGAAACATTTACAGATGATTCATTTTCCTATAGTGACTACTCTCAAACTCCTTTAATGCAAGCAGTTATAGATGCTGATGCAGAAACTGTCAATCAGCTCATTGAAGAAGGTGTGGATTTAGAAGAACAAGATTCTGAGGAAACAACGGCACTTCTTCTTGCGATCTATGAGGGTAATGATGAAATTGCCGAAATATTATTACAGGCAGGAGCAGACCCAAACACTGCTGATTTGTATTCCAATGCATTAACCGCTTCTATAAATTATGAAAACTATTATATGGCATCCGTTCTTTATGAATATGGTGCTGATCCAACGGAATTAGACCCTGAAGGATACTCAGCATTTGACATGCTAGGTGTTAACAATGAAGAAGAATTTTTAGAAATTATTAATAACTATTAACTGCTTTTTAAGGACATATATAAATTAAGAAAAGCGCAAGTGTACCTTTAAAAACATACCTGATTTCAAACGTTTCCAGAGTGCTTTGGACAGACTTTGGCTACACCATTACCGTGTCAATTTTTAGAGGGGAGGGTCGTGACTAGTGTCACGATCCTCCCCTCTTTTTTACGGTAATCCTGTGGCGTTCGTCTGTCCGTCGCTCTCCTGAAACTTTTGGAAACTAGGTACTACTGTTTTGGATAACTAAAGAATAGTTGTTTTCTTATTCATATTGCAAGCTCTCGAAGATGCAATTTCGGTCGCTATCCGTCTTCTCTACTAGGTGGATGCTTACTAATTTCTGTATATACAACATGATAATAATACCTTCTTCAGTGCATTTATTAGAGACCGATTAATACCTCTAAAACTGCATTCAATATTGGCTTTAAGGTAATTAAATTTCATATACTTTCTTATTTTTTTTAGTAAAGCGCTAATCGCACAAAGAAATACCTGCTTTCAAACGTTTCCAGAGTGCTTTGGACAAAGGTGAGTCCTATGAATGGACTCACCTCAGATTGTAGATATAAGGCAGTTGGTTAATTGGGGTCATTCGTTATTTTGATTTTAGTTGTCATCATTTTCTATTAACTCAAGATTATTCTTCCTGAGTATAAAGAAAATAATAAGGTAGCATTTTATTGGTTTGGAGAAGCGTCTGCTCGACTCCTGCGGGAAAGCGAGACAGACGAGACCCTGCAGAAGCGCAGCGACGAAGCGGCTCGGCGCTCGCCCGCGGAAAGCGAGCAGTAAGCCTTCGGAAAACCTTTTCTCTTCTATAAAAAAGGTGAGTCCACGCTTAGGACTCACCTTGCTATTTACATGCTATTTAATAACAAATCTAGTTCTACTATAGCCCTCTTTTAGCTTCTCTACTTCTAAAATTGCAGGTATTGCTGCCTTTAGTTCAGCAACATGTGAAATCACGCCAATCATCCGACCTGATTTTTGTAAATCAATTAATGTATCAATTGCTTTGTTAAGGGATTCTTCGTCTAAGGAGCCAAATCCTTCGTCAATGAACATCGTATCAATTCGAATACTACCTTGGAAGCTTTGGAGAATGTCTGCCATCCCTAAAGCCAAACAAAGCGATGCGTTGAACTTTTCACCACCTGATAGTGTCTTTACATCTCTTGTTTGTCCTGTATATGCATCATATACGTCTAATCCAAGCCCACTTTGCTTACCGTGTGTTTCTTGTCTTTCGCTTCTGATCAAGTAATACTGACCACCGGATAAATGCTTTAGCCGTTCATTAGCAGCCTGTACAATTTGCTCCAAATATTCAATTAGCACATATCGCTCAAATGAAACTTTAGACTGATTTTGTCCCCTAAGCACATCATATAAGTCTACAATACGTCCTAACTGTTGCTCCAACTTCGTAATCCGAGAGCTTGCGGTGTTAATCTTTTGCTCTATTTCTAGGCCAGCTTTTGCGTATTCCTTCGAACTATTAAGGATATTTAATGCTTCTTCATATGCAATCTTAAGTGTAACTAACTCTTCTTCTAACGGCGCTAGCTCTACTTTTATTTTGTTTGCAAGCTGCTCCCGACTTTCTTTTACTTGTTCCGTAAATGTATGAAGTGCTTGTGTATATGCATTACACTGATCCCTTAAGATTTGTCTTTCTGATTCAGAAAGTTTCGCCACCGTATACAATTCGATTGTCTCAAAGCCAGCTTTAGCTAAACCTTCATTCATCTGAACATTGGCCTTATCTCTTTTTTCTTTTGCTTCATGGAGTGAATTGGAAGCATGTCCTACAGCAAGCTGGGCTTTAGTGAATGCTTCAACTGCAAGTTGTTTCTGATTTTGTATTTGAGCCCAGGAATTTTCTAATTGTTCCTTATACTTGGTTGCTTCCTTTATTTGCTCTGTAAGCTCCTGCAAGTTGGAAATGTATGATGGAATAGATGCTTTTTTGGAATCATACACTGCTTTTGCTTGCTCATACATGCCTTTTTGTTGTTGATAGGTAACTTCGGCACTTATTTTATCTTGCTCTAACTTCTCAACCTTTTGAACACTCGCCTTATAAGGATTTCGTAAAACTGCCAGCTTTTCTTTTTCTTGTCGGAGACTTACAATTTCTAATTCTAGTAGTTCCACATCTTTTGCTAGTTTTGGTGCTTCAGGAATAGTAAGTTGAAGTTCTTCTAATTGCTTCTGCATTTTCAAATAATTTTCTTCGGCAGTTTCTCTTTTTGCACGAACCGTCCAAAACTGTGATTCTTGCTTACCTAACTGGTCTTTTAAGTTTTGCAATTCATCTTGATTTACAGCTTCATCATGTACTTCTGTACGTAACACTTTATGTTCCGTACTTCCACAAACTGGGCAAGCTTCTCCTTCCACGAGCTTCGATGCAAGCGTACTTGCTTGGTTACTTAACCACTTACTTTCTTCTTCCTTATATGCTTCTTGCAAATCTAAGAAAAGCTGTTTTTGGATATTTTCCTCTTTTGTTAGGTCCAGAAAAAGTTGTTCACCTTTTATAAAGTCTTGCAACATACTATTATTTGTTTGCAATTTCGTTAGCCGTTGCACTTCATAGTCTAGTGGTTCTACAAGCGCTTCTAGCTTTTCTATTTCTTTTTTAAGCGAAGCGAATACTTCTTTTTCTTCGAGAAATAGATTTGTCATAGCAGTCACTTGACCGCTTAGTTCATTCATACGATTTTGGTAATTAAGTATCTCGTTTCCCTTAGATTCGAGCTCCTCTAACAAAGGCATAAATGAATTTAAACGAATAAGTGCTTCCACACTTTTTTCACGTTCTTCTTTTTTATTTGCTTCTAACGTATACTCAATTTCTACTTGTTTTACGTTTTCTTCTGCTTCCAAAATCTCTAGTTTAGCTAATTCTAATAGCTTCGATTTCTTATCAACTTCTTGCTCTGAGTCCCTAAAGTAAGTTTCCATATGTTCAATAGAACTTGCCCTCTCAGCTGCTTCTAATCGATATTGCTTGTCTGCATACTCTTCTGACTGGTTTTGTAAGTTTTTAAGGCTTTGTTCTTTTGCTTCAAGCTCTACAAATCTATCATTTACTGCTTTTGCTTCGTAGTAATCGTTCTGTTTGTTTGCGTGTTTTTCACATGCTTCTCTGTATATCGTCTCGTCTAGTTGAACTTTCTTTTCATAATAGTTGATTTCTTCTTTTAAAGCTTCCACTAGCTGAACAATGTTAAAATTACCCGAATCGATTAGTTGAAAAATGCTTGAATCTCGAGTTGGGAATGAAGCTACGATTTGTTCCGTATAGCTGTTTCGAGCTAATTCTTCTTTTTTCAATTCTGCTTCTGCTAGTAGTTTTTTCTCTTTTAGTTTCTCACTTATCATTTTGTATGGCTCTGTTTTAAAGATTTTACGTAATATAGCTTCCTTGTTTTCTGTTTGGGAAGTAAGTAACTTCCTAAACTCCCCTTGAGGTAGCATAACTATTTGACTGAATTGATCCTGTGTTAGTCCAATAATATCTTCTACCTTTTTATTGATTTCTGATACAATTTGACGGTCAACAACAGGAATTTCATCCGTTTCGTTCACTTCAAAAAATTCGTAGCGTTCACCTGTTGCACTTTTATTTCCTTTTTTTACATGTGGAAGCTGCCGCAATATCCGATATGTACGTTGATGCATTTCAAATGTTAATTCCACGGAAGTATGTGTATCATCTGTTGCAAAATCACTGCGCATGATTTTCGTATCACGACGATCCTCTCCGCTTCCTAATCCATATAATGCAAAGCATATTCCATCGAATATAGTAGTTTTTCCTGCTCCTGTAGCTCCGGAGATAACAAAAAGATGATTGTTCTGCAGCTCATTAAAATCTATCGTTTCGGTCGATTTATATGGACCAAATGCGGTCATTTTTAGCTGAAGCGGCTTCATACTTTGATCCCCCCTTCACGTTCCTCTATCATTAAGCCTTCTAATATTTCCTTGAATAAGTTTTCTGTTTCATCAGATGGCTCTTTTCCACTTACTTCGGTATAAAAAGATTGAAACAGAGTAAAATCGTCTGTTTTTCGACGACTTACTTGTTCTTTTTCATTCGTGGTATTTGACTTAAAACCTTTTCTTTCAACATGCATCGCATTTGGATAAACGGTTCTAATCTGTTCCATTGGAGATAAAATAGGTGTTTCATCGAGTAATTTTACAAATACAAAGTCTTGGCTCACCGGATGATGCAAAATGTCTTGCATATAACCCTCTATTGTTCTTATATCACGATTTGGAACTAGCAAACGTTTTTCTAACGTAACCTTACCTTGTTGGTCTAACTCAACTATAAAATACCCTTTTTTATGGTGTTCCTCTGAAATCGAATATTTTAATGGAGAGCCTGCATATTGTATTGTTTCATTTAATACATAATGGGCTTGATGAAGATGGCCAAGTGCCGTGTAGCAAAAGTTTTTAAAAAGCGCAGCATCCACATATTCAGCTCCTCCAATTGCCAATGGACGTTCTGAATCACTCGTATTCTCTTCTTGCTGCCCACGTGCAGTGACAAATGCATGTCCAACAAACACATGCCTTTTCGTTAAATCTAGCGTTTTATCGATTTCTTCTACAATTCTCCTCATAGCTTCCTGATGATTAGTTACCGTGTCATCATCAAATAAATGTCGCACTTGAGAAGGATCAGCATATGGGATTAGATGAAAATGTACTTCTCCATATTCATCATTCAGAATGACAGATTTTAGTTCTTCAGTTAATTGGCCTACTATATATAATCCCGAATCTTTCATTAGCTTACTCCCAAAGTTTAGACGAGATGGACTATCATGATTTCCAGCAATACTTAATACAGGTGTTTTTCGTTTTAAAACTATCTCCGCTAGCAGTTCATCTAGTAAATTTACTGCCTCCATAGGAGGAACCGCCCGATCATATAAATCACCTGAAATTATTACAGCGTCTGGTTTCTCTATATCAATAGCTTCTATCAATTGATGTATAACAAATCGTTGTTCTTCCGTCATATATATACCTTGCACTAATTTGCCTAAATGCCAATCTGCTGTATGAAAAAATTTCAAAAGAATAACCTCCTCTTCTAAGTCTATTTTAACATCAATAATTAAAAGAAATGTTTGGTAATAATTAAAAACTAATGAAACCGATTACTTGGCATGTTATGATGACATTGGGAGGGATGCTTATGTCATCAGAAGCTTATCAACTTACAGCCATAATTATTTATATGGTAGCAATGCTTGTTATTGGGTGGTATTCTTACAAGAAAACTACCAATTTAACCGATTATATGCTCGGTGGTCGTTCACTCGGTCCAGCTGTAACTGCATTAAGTGCAGGGGCTGCAGATATGTCCGGTTGGTTATTAATGGGATTACCTGGAGCTATTTATCTTTCGGGTATGGGTCAAGCTTGGATTGCAATCGGATTAACGATAGGTGCTTACTTAAACTGGTTATTCGTTGCACCTAGATTACGTGTTTACACACAAGTATCAAATGACTCTATAACAATTCCTAGTTATTTAGAAAGCCGTTTAAAGCAATCTTCACGTTTACTACGTATTGCATCAGGTCTAATTATTTTATTATTTTTCACGTTTTACGTTTCATCAGGAATGGTATCAGGTGGAGTTTTCTTTGAAAGCTCATTTGGTTTAGATTACCACACTGGTCTTCTAATTGTTTCAGGTGTAACAGTTGCCTATACGTTATTCGGTGGCTTCCTGGCAGTTAGTTATACGGATTTCCTTCAAGGTCTTCTAATGTTCTTAGCATTAATTTCTGTACCTATTGTAGGAGTATTTACGACAGGTGGATTAGGAGAAACTATTGAATCTATTAAGGCAGTGAACCCTACTCATCTAAGTCTTTTCGCAGGAACTACTTTAGTAGGTGGAATTTCCGCAGTTGCTTGGGGTCTTGGTTATTTCGGACAACCCCATATTATTGTTCGATTCATGGCAATTAGCTCTGTTAAAGAAACAAAACAAGCACGTCGTATCGGTATTGGATGGATGATTTTAAGCTTAGGTGGAGCCATTGCTACTGCTTTGGTTGGAGTTGCTTACTATCAACAACATCCAGAACTAAGTTTAGAAAATCCTGAAACTGTTTTCATCGCGCTAGGTCAAATTATATTCCATCCATTTATTGCTGGTATTATGCTTGCAGCTATCTTAGCAGCAGTTATGAGTACTATTTCTTCTCAATTAATCGTTACATCGTCTGCATTAATTGAAGATTTATACAAAGCAGTTATTAAAACGGATGCATCAGACAAAACGTATGTATTATATGGACGTTTGGCAGTACTTGTTGTATCTGTTATTGCATTGGCAATTGGATGGGATCAAAATTCAACCATCTTGAAACTTGTTTCATTTGCATGGGCAGGTTTCGGGGCAGCATTTGGTCCAGTTATCCTATTAACTCTTTACTGGAGAAAAATTACTTCAACCGGTGCGTTAGCAAGTATGGTTGTTGGTGCAGTAACTGTAGTAATCTGGGGAACAAATGAGACTCTTTCAAGTGCTTTATATGAAATCGTTCCTGGCTTCGTTTTAGCCTTAATCGTTGCAGTGATAGTAAGCTTAATGACTTACAAACCAAATGCAGAAATTGAAAAAGAGTTTGATGAAACATTGCGTTTACTAAAACGTGACCGTTAATAGAATTAGTAAAAGCTGGCCGAATTTTTTCGGTCAGTTTTTTTTTCTTTTTATCCTTCTATATATATTCGCCTATATGACACTTGTCATGTTTATGACTTGACGTTTATGCCTACTCCTAATTGGGTAATTTCCTTATAGTTATGGTAATGATTCTTATTAGGAGGAATACAATGAGCAGAGAAAAAACGCTTGAGCTACGTAAAAATGTTAAGCCATTTGAAAATTCCGAGTTGAAAAAGAGTGTTTTTCAGCTTATAAATACAATTCCACCATTTTTTATCCTTTGGTTTTTAGCTTACCTAAGCCTAGATGTATCTATTTGGTTGACTGTCGCAATTTCAGTTGTCGCTGCAGGTTTTGTTGTTCGTATTTTCATTATTTTTCATGACTGTACACACGGTTCGTTCTTCAAGAATAAGAAAGCAAACAACATTACTGGTACCATCACTGGAATTATCACTTTATTCGCCTATGAGAAATGGAAACGTGAACACAATATACACCATGCTACAAGTGGAAACTTAGATAAACGCGGTGTCGGAGATATATGGATGATGACAGTTGAAGAATATATAGAAGCAACTCCAATGAAACGACTTTCTTATCGTCTATACCGTAATCCAATCGTAATGTTTGGTCTAGGACCTGCATTATTATTCTTAGTTAGTAATCGAGTTAACCGTAAAGATGCTCGTCCTAAAGAACGTAACAACACATATTTGATCAATATTTCCGTCGTTGTTATTTACTCCCTAATGATTTGGTTAATCGGATGGCAAGCATTTGCAATTATCCAAGGTACGATTCTTTTCGTTGCTGGATCACTTGGAATATGGTTATTCTACGTCCAACATCAATTTGAAGATTCTTATTTTGAAGATGAATCAGAATGGGATTATGTAAAAGCTGCGGTTGATGGAAGCTCTTATTACAAATTACCAAAAGTATTACAATGGGTTACTGGAAATATAGGATTCCATCATGTGCATCATCTAAGCCCTCGTGTTCCTAATTACAATTTAGAGATGGCGCATGAATCGACACCACCTTTACAAAAGGCAACTACGATTAATCTTCGTACGAGCTTACAATCTATTCGCTTCCGACTGTACGATGAAGCAAATAAAAACTTTGTCAGCTTTAAAGAAATTAAACACTTACTAAAGAACCCTAAAGCGAACGTTAAATTACATTCCAAAAATGCAAGCTTCGACGGAAAATAATTTACAGGAAAAACCATTCCCAGTTAAAAAGGAATGGTTTTTCCTATATAATAAAAATTATATGGAACCAAAATAGAGGTGTAGCAATTGACAAAATGGTATCAAGTATTCCCTAAATATCCTTGGTTAAGTATTTATGCTTGGATTGTTTTTTGTATTTTTCCTTTCTTCTTTATTTTCAAGTCATCTAGTCAACTTGAAATAATTATTGGTTTAATACTCATGCTAATATTTTTTATTGTTTATCGGTCATCTTTCACATCGAAGGGCATACTTCTCTATATATGCGTATTTGTAGAAATCGCTATAAGCGTCAGTATGACTTTTTTATATGGATATATTTATTTTTCTATCTTTTTATCTTTTTTTATTGGGAATATTCAACAAAAAGCAAACTTTTTTGTCATTTATAGTATTCATTTAGTAGCAATGATCACAGCAGTTATAATTGGTTTCTTTACACAAATGGAGCTCTTCCTTTCGCACATGCCCTTCCTAATCATCTGTTTAATCGGTGTGATTTTATTGCCATTCAATACATACAATCGAAACAAACGCGAAGTATTAGAAGGTCAGCTGGAGGACGCACAAAAACGAATTTCCCGATACATCATTATTGAAGAAAGAGAACGTATCGCTCGGGATTTACATGATACACTCGGACAAAAACTATCACTTATAGGTTTGAAAAGTGATTTAGCGAGCAGGCTAATCGAAAAAAATCCGGAAGCTGCAAAAAATGAAATTAATGATATTAACCAAACTGCCCGCTCAGTGTTAAAGGAAGTACGAGAACTTGTGACAAATATGCGTGGTACAAAACTTGAAGAGGAACTATTTCGCGTGAAGCAAATTTTACTAGCTGCACAGATCGATTGTAAAGTAAGCGGGACAGCAGAACTAGTGAAAACTCCCCTCCTTGTCGAAAACGTACTAAGTATGTGTTTAAAAGAAGCCGTAACGAATGTTGTGAAACATAGTAATGCTACCTCTTGTTCTATATCTATTAAACAATCTGCAAAAGAAACCTTGCTCAAAATTCATGACAATGGCACTGGTTTCGTTGTGGAAAAGGATTGGTCTAAAGGACATGGATTACGAGGCATTAAAGAACGATTAGAATTTGTAAATGGTAGTTTCGACATTCACACGAAAAATGGAACAACTCTTAATATACGTGTGCCAAATGTGATTCAGCAATCGAGACAGGAGGAATAACAAATGATTCGAATTGTAATTGCAGAAGATCAACGAATGGTGCTTGGTGCCCTTGGTTCACTTCTTGATCTAGAAGAAGATATGGAGGTTGTGGGAAAAGCGAATAATGGAGAGGAAGTCCTTAAACTAATCCATCAATTGCAGCCTGATATTTGTATTATGGATATTGAAATGCCAGTTAAAAGTGGATTGGATGCTGCAGAAGAATTAAAAGAGGAAAATTGCAAAGTGATTATTTTAACGACTTTTGCAAGATCTGGTTATTTTGAGCGTGCTCGAAAAGCTGGGGTTAGTGGGTATTTACTTAAAGATAGTCCTAGTGAAGAACTTGCCAATTCTATTCGTACGATTATGGATGGTCGTCGTATATACGCTCCTGAATTAGTAGATATTGCGTTTGAAGAGGATAATCCTTTAACAGAGCGTGAAAGCCAAGTACTTGAATTGATTGCAGATGGGAAAAGTACAAAGGAAATTGCAGGGGAACTATACCTCACTACGGGAACTGTCCGAAACTATATATCTGTTATATTAGATAAATTAGATGTAGGCAACCGGATAGAAGCTATTTCTCGATTTAAGGAGAAGGGTTGGTTTAAATGAATATAAAACTGCTTAAAGGACAACTTTAAGCAGTTTTTTTATTTTCCACTCAACTTTTCAAACGTTTGAAGGGTATATATATTAAAGACATTATTTACGGAAGGAGTGAACAATTCCTATGCAAGAAGATATTATAAGGGAAATAAAAAAAGGAAATAGAGAGGCTTTTCGGAGCTTATATGATGAGTATGCAAGTTATGCTATTCGTACTGCTAAGGCTATTACACGAAATGATGAACATGCAAAAGATGCTGTACAGGAAGCTTTTATTCGTGTTTACCGCAATATATCTTCTTACGATACTGCACTTTCTTTTAATGCTTGGTTCTACCGCATTTTAGTCAATGAATGCAATCGACTTTTAAATAAAGAAAAGAAAAATAGTCCGATCAACACGGCTCTAGATGAGCACTATACACAACAAATGGAACATTCTAAAGAAAATATAGCGGATTTATACGAGATTATACAAAACATGTCGGACTTATACCGAATACCAATATTATTAAAATATATAAAAGGCTTTTCAGAAAGAGAAATTGCCCAAATTTTAGAGTTGAATCAAAACACGGTTAAATCAAGATTATTTAACGGGAGAAACCTATTGAAGAAACAATTACATTTGACTGAAATGGAGGGAATTTGAATGGACCAAATGGATAAAAGAGCAAAAAAAGAAATTCTAAAGCATACTGAGGATGATCGAGATCAATTAAAAGAAGACATCTGGAATAATCTAGACAGAGAGCTATTTCCAGAAAAGAATAGAAAGGATAAACATTTGAAAAAGAAATCTAAGTTTGTTCCTATTACAATTGCCGCTGCAGCTGCCGTAATTCTATTGTTTAGTACACAAACCAACACAGGTATGGCATTCATTAAACAAATTAAAGACATTTTCGTTCCAGAGAAACAAATAACACAAAGTATTGAAGGAATGGATGAAGAAACAGAAGTCGTTTTACAAGAAGGTAAAGATTCAGAATACGTTATTTATATCGATGAAGAACGATATAAACTTATCCAGGGAGAAACCTCGGATATTATTACGACCAAGGAGCCTTTAGAAGAAAAGTATCCGGAAGTTTCCATGGAAATCAAGCAAATTACGGATAAATCACCTGAGGATATGGTCTCAACTTTAGAAAAGGAATTGGAAGCTGAATATACGAATGTGACTGAAACCGAACGCGTTACAGAACCAATTGAAGGCTTTAAGTTGCATGGAATTAGCGGTTCTGAATGGGACAGTCCCGTTACAAATGTGTATATAGTAGACAATAAAAATGGTGGTAGCTTTGTGATTAGAGAGAAGTATTTCTTAGAAGCTGCGGAAGGTCATGGTGCAAGGTTCTATGCCATGCTTCAGCAATTTGAAATCGTTGAATAAGTTTAATGCCCCCCTCCTTCGGGTAAACAAAGAGTAGATTAATAATTTGAGGAGGAATTTACATGAGTGGATTATCTGACAAATTAAAAGGTACTGTGAACAAAGTTAAAGGTGAAACAAAAGATCAAATTGGAAATGCGACAGATGATAGAAGTTTACAAGCTGATGGTAAATTAGACAAACTGAAAGGTGAAGCTCAGAAAACAGTTGGTGAAGCAAAAGATCGTTATGATCGAGATCGCTTATAGGTTAAATAAGAAAAGCTCTCTGCATTAGCGGAGAGCTTTTTATACTGTAGAAAAACTCGAATTTATTTTTATATAGGATGAATCAGGTTTTCCGAAGCCTAACGCTCGCTTATGTCTGGGCCCCGTTGATTTCCCGTTCCAGGCGGACTCTTTCCGCTGGCATGGCTTCAGCCGCTTCGCTCCGCTCAGTCCAGGGTCTTCTGCTCATGCACCTGCCGCTTCGCTTTCGGTGCAGAAAACATTTGCTATTCCGGCTGGAGTCGCCGCCTTCCACTTCAGTCTACTTTTGTATGCTTAAAATTAAGCTTTTCTTATTTCGATATTAATGTGACACTAATAATCTCTGGTGTATTAAATACCCTCACTGGAAAAACACTGTTTCCAAGGCCTCTACTTACAATCATCCTCGTATTATTTTCTTCATATACTCCGGCTGTAAAATGTGGGAACAATCCTTGTCCCGGTGCTGCTAAACCACCTATCCAAGGAATTCGAAACTGACCTCCATGCGCATGTCCCGAGAAAACTATATCCAAGTTATGATCTACATAATCTTCAAACGTTTCAGGTCGATGAGAAAGAACTAATGTAAAGGTATCCGATTGTTTAAATTTACTGAGCGCTTCCTTAACAAGAACTCCATTTAACGGGTCTTCAATACCAATTATTCGAACTTGTTCACCGTCTTTTTCAATTGTTTCCTCTTCATTCGTTAATACATTTACTCCTAGCTCCGTCAAAGAGGTTTTAATATTCTCCATGTCATTCGTTGCGATTTCATGATTACCAGTCACATAATAAATAGGTGCAAAAGATGCTATTTGCTCTACTAAATCAAGACTATTTTCTAAATCATATCGATTACTATCTATTAAATCACCGGTTATAAAGATTAAATCTGGTTTGGCTTCCTTCACCTTTTTTACAAGTTTTGTTTGATTTTCACCAAATGTTGCATCGTGCAGATCCGAAATCTGTACAATCTTTAATCCATTAAAGGAAGTAGGTAATTTATCTGATTCTACTACTATCTCTGTAGTTTTTATGTTTTTATTTCCAAAATATAATATAGCTACTAATACTAGTAACAAAACTAACCACTTTTTCATTTAACTTCTCCTAAAATATATATCTTACTCTGGGCTCATAATTCCTACTCGATGACCAATATGGTTTGTTTCCATCAA
The DNA here is from genome assembly GCF_001278755.1 of Bacillus sp. FJAT-22090. GTDB lineage: Bacteria > Bacillota > Bacilli > Bacillales_A > Planococcaceae > Psychrobacillus. Next base: position 3,083,818 of record NZ_CP012601.1, read on the forward strand.
TTCCTTATATGTAAATAAAGCTGTGTCCCCTGTTGTAGTTTGAACTGCTCCAACCGGCAATCGATCTCTTTCAATAATATAAGCATTTGTAGCTGCACCAGTTGGTAAATATGTTGGACAAACTATCGTCCAATCTAACAAGGTTTCTTTTAACATGTCATACACTTTATGATGCTCTTTCGCAGCTATAGTTGATTTTCTCTTTGATTCTGAAGATTGATACCTTAACAATTCAGGGTTCATCCTACTTGATAATATCCCCCCTGTACCAATAGTGACGATTCGATTTATATTTTGTTTCTCCATAATAGAAATGATATGTGCTACTGCTTCTGTTAATACAGTTGTTTGATCAGTACCTAATGCACTTACAACTGAATCAACGCTATCTAAAGTTTTTTCTATATCTGATTTTACTCTTGCATCGCCTTTTATTACAGTTAAATTAGCATGAACCTGGAGCATCTCTGGTTTTCTTACAAGAACTGTCACGTGATGATTATTCTCTAGCAACAAAGAAAGAAGTTCTCCGCCTACACGCCCAGTAGCTCCGAATAATGCTATTTTCATAAGAAACAGCTCCTTTTTTTTATTATAACAAAAAGCATCATTAAACTATGTAAAGATACAAAGAAAACTGCACTATTCTTTAGGAATCACTCCAGCCCCATTTACATATCGCAAGAATGCGAAAATGTCCCCCCATTGGAGCTGAGCTGACTCATCCTAAGGCAGCTCAAACGTAAAATACGACATGTATTCATCTTTTTTTACCACATCAGGACCAATAAACAACAGAGCCTAACAAATAAAAAAGTATCCCACGTTTTGTGTTGGGATACTTTTAAATGTCGAGAATTGTTATTTCCCGGGAAATAGAATTTAATAAGAATTAGCGGTAGAAAAAATTAATGCAAATATAACGCCATAAAAAATAATAATAAGTCCGATGCTAATAGCCATCCAAATTAGAGAGGCGCGTGCGTAGTTACGACGTGGATCTGGATTACCAAACCCCCATATAAATAGCATGACGATGTTTACAATAGGAATAATCATAATTAGCATCGTAAGCAGCCATTCTCCTACTGACATATTAGCCGCTGTTTTTGGGGTAACAGTATTGGAATACCCTTCAGTTTGTTCTGTTTCAACTGGATTCAAAATGAGTCCTCCTTTTCAAATAATATGTACCATTCATGTACATCTTTATTTTACTTGAATACTCATAAGAAAAGTCCTCTTTTTTGTAAAAATTTTTACATTTATTTTAATACATACTCATAGACGTAACAATTCCTATCAGCTTTGAATATTTCTAAAGCCTCTTAACCAGATGCATCTTACCCTATAAATTGATAATTTTCATTATTATTTTCAAGCGCAAGATTTCCCCCTAATGTTATTCTTTCTCGAAAAGGGTGCTGATTCTACTGTAATTGCCAACCACTTCCACTATATATTCACGCAGGTCAGGTTAAATACCTTCTAATAATTGCATAGCAAAATCGATGAGGCGAAAAAGTGACAAATGCTCCTCTATATCTATAAATAATTATATCTTCGACTTAGAAGCATTCTTTTTCGCAAAATAGATTGCTCCAGCTAAAAGAAAAATGATAGCTATAAAAGTAACAATTAAACTCCATATAAATGGGGTGTTATCCACATCGCCATTTAATACCATCCCAGCATACATCGGCAGCTTCCATGGTGAAATCGTCCAATAAGCTCCAAGTAAAGAATCGATTAATTGAACAATTAATACAAGTACAAGTGAAACAGTAGAAGCGATCCCTGTGGAAAAAGTTGCACTTGAAAATAAAACAATACCAATTACGAACAAAATCCATACAATATAAGTCCCAAGAAACCCTAAAAATGAACCCATATCGACCGCTCCAAACAGTACATACGTATAATATAAGTTCGTTAACAATCCAAGAATCACACTACTAATAACAAGTATGCTCATCATTACTAATTTACTAAACACATAACTAGAGTACGCAATCGGACGAACATATAAAAGCGTTGCAGACCCGTTTTTTCGCTCTCTTGCTATAATACCTGCAAAACCAAGTGTCAAAACTAGCATTCCAATAAATTGATACTGGCTTACAGTAGACATAACAATTTGCTCTGGTGATAATTGAGGTGACTGAAAAACAGCTCCTTCTGGCATATTCCCAACTGTATTTAAGATTTGAGGTAAATAATAATTCATTAGTGGCTCAGATATACCAAACAATATAAACACTAGCGGTATCCAAAGTATTTTAAAATTACGTACGTTTTCACGCCACTCTTTTTGGAATAAAACCGAAAAGTTACTCATCCTTTATTCACCACCTGTAAAAAGATTTCTTCTAAACTAGCAGTTGCTCGTTCAACCTTCGTCAAACTATAATGACTATTTCCAAGTACACGTAATACCTCATTCATTTGTAGTTTAGTATCCTCTCCTATTTCAATAAAAGCAGTTGGACCATCCTGTCTTGCAGGATAAGGTGAAGTATCAATAAATTTTGCTGCCTCTTCAGCGTTTGTGAAATAAATTTTGTACTGAGGATTTGCATACTTTTGACGAACCTCTTCCATAGAACCTTGCTCCACTAATTTACCTTTTCTTAAAAATAATAATTGATCGGTCATTTCCTCCGCATCATTTAGGATATGAGTGGAATATAGAATAGTCGTTTTTGCTTGTAATTCTTTTAATAGATTCATAATTTCTCGTCTTCCTATGGGATCTAATGCAGAAACTGGTTCATCTAGTAAAAGCAACGCAGGTTTGTGAACGATTGCTTGTGCTAGACCTAAACGCTGTTTCATCCCACCGGAAAACGTTCCGGTCTTTTTATTTTTAGCCTCACCTAGACCGACGAATTCCAACGTTTTTTCTGCTTCTGCTTTTGCAATCTTTGTGTCCACTCCACTTAACTTTGCAGCCATCTCTATAAATTCAAGTGCTGTTAACCATGAATAAAACTGTGGATATTGAGGAAGAAATCCTATTTCATGTCTTATATCTCCCTTTATTTCTACGTCCAATTCAATGGAACCAGTTGTTTGTTTAAGCAGACCAGCTAGCATCGATAAAGTAGTTGTTTTCCCAGCACCATTCGGTCCAATTAGAGCAGTTGACGTATTTTTATTCAATGAAAAAGTAACATTGTCTACTGCCTTTTCTTTACCATATTCTTTTGTTAAGCCCTGCATATGAAGTAGTGTATTCATTCATTTCTTCTCCCAACGATAAAGTAGATAATTGATCCAATGATATTACCAAAAACAATAATAATTCCCCATAACCATTTAGGACCGTTTGTATGGGTTACTCGTATTAAGTCAATAATAGCTACTACCATTAAGATAAACTGGAGAATTATTAGTGGTAATACTAGCACCCACGGTATTGATTCGAAATCCATTCCTATTCCTCCTTTGTCTCATTACATCTATTCTACTATATATAGAACAGAAAAGTTTCATATATTTAAAAATATTTTTAAATTTTATTTCCATTTCTTCTAGAGGCAAAGTGTTTACATGGTTATGTTATAATAGAAAGTTGGAAGGTGAATTTAATAATGGAATTAAAAATTAGAAAAGCACGGAAAGAAGATGCACAGGCAACCGTTCCACTGATTATGGAAGCAATAGGTGATATCTCCATGCAAATGACCGGAGAAACGGAAGAAACAGCTATCACAAAGGAATTTGTCCATTTATTTTCTCGGACAGACAATCGACATTCCTATTTGTATACGTATGTCGCAGAAATGGAAGGGAAAGTTGCTGGCGCACTTGTCTTTTATACATCAGAGCAAGCAGTTACACTCGATGCAAATTTAGAGAAATATCTTTCCAATAAGAAAGGTACCTCTATCAAAATAGATCGTGAAACACTACCTGGTGAGTGGTATATAGATACGGTTGTAGTTGACCCAACATATCGCGGTCATGGAATTGGAACAAAACTTTTAACACATGCAGAACAATTAGTGAAAAATGCTAGTGGTGGAAAACTCTCCTTGAACGTAGAAACGGAAAAAGAAGCTGCAATCCGCTTGTATAATCGTCTTGGATTTGTTACTGTATGTCCTTGGACAATTATTGGCGAACCTTTTCATCATATGGTGAAAACGGTCGACGTCGATTAAAGGAGAAGTTTTATGAAATTATGGATTTACCCCTTAATGGTTGTTTTTGCAGCAAGCTGTTATGGGACATTATCAACAATGATCAAACTGGCAATTGGGGATGGTTACACTGCCTCTGAAGCAACATCAAGTCAATATATTATTGGTTTTCTTTTAGCATTCATTATATATATGGTGACACAACGAAAGCTTCCCCGTTTCAATGGTGGCTTTAAAATCGTTTTGTTAGCTGGTATTTTTACTGGACTTACAGGAATTGTTTATGGACAGGCACTTATCTATTTACCTGCGTCTCTTGCAGTAGTTATGCTTTTTCAATTCACTTGGATCGGAACGCTTATTGATTGTATTCTAAGAAGACGGTTACCATCTAGGCCAGAAGTTATTTCCCTTATCATATTATTTGTCGGAACCATTTTGGCTGCTGGTGTAATTGATGTCGATTTAAGTGGTATTGACTGGAAAGGCTGGGTATTTGGATTTGCCGCTGCACTATCATTTTCCCTTAATATGAACGTCAATACAAAGCAAGTGGTAGGTATGAATACTACTACTCGTCTATTGTTCGTTTCTTTTTTTGCAATGATCATGATTACCTTATTCCAAAGTCCTGAAATTATATGGAATGGAAAGCTGTTTACAGAACCACTTATTTTCTATGGACTGGCCCTTGGTTTGCTCGGTATTATTATTCCAATTTATTTATTTGTTATTGCGGTTCCAAAAGTAGGAGGAGCAGTTTCTTCTATTTTAAGCGCAATGGAATTGCCGGTTGCTGTGACTGTTTCAGTAATAGTATTAAGTGAGGCATTATCTTGGATACAAGTTCTCGGTATAGCAATTATTTTAGTTGGTATGTGCATTCCGACACTTGCCGGAATTAGTAGAAATAAAAAACGAAAGTCTGTTTAATATAAAAGCTGAAGCCCATTTTACTATAGGCTCCAGCTTTTTTAGTTCTATTCTTTTTCAATTCTAAATGTAACCAAGACAAATATTGCAAAACTTATTAGTAGCAAAGTGCCACCTACAATATATGCAACTAACGCAAATGTCTCGTTTATATTAAATGGTTGCATGAACTGTAAATACATACCTAATGGTAATCCGATTGCTCCTATAATTGCTGTCCATCCATGCACTGCAACAAGCTTTGGCGATTTAATTTTATATAACTTGTAAAACAATCCATAAAGAAATAACGATAGCCACCCAACTAATAAAATATGGGCATGGATTGGGCGAAGTGCATAGGATCCTGCTCCAGCCATATGAGATCCAAGATAAGCTCCTAGTAATCCAAATAATGCACCAGCTCGTATTAAACGTAGACTCCATTTTTGTTGCATCTCATTTTCCTCCTATTTTTTACTTGTAATTGTTAACAATGCAGGTAATAATAGCGGTCTTACGATAAATGTATCGATTAGAACGCCAAACGCTACTACAAAACCAAATACTTTCAGTTCCATTACAGGCTGTGTAATCAATACTGCAAACGTAGCTGCCAAAATTAAACCCGCTGCAGAAATAACGCCTCCAGTTAATTCAACAGATTTTGCAATTGCTTCCTGCTCGCTAAGTAGTTTTCTCTCTTCTTTTAATCTACTCATCAACATAATAGAATAGTCTACTCCTAAAGCTACTAAAAAAACGAATGAATACAAAGGAATACGATAACTAAACGACGAGTAATTAAATAATAGGTTAAAGATCCATGTGGAGAATCCTAACGATGCTCCAAAAGATAATAATATAGAAACTATTATTAATAGAGATACTCGGATAGATTTTGTTTGAAATGCTAGCATTGCACCTATTAAAACAGTCGTTAAAATCATTACCAAACTGGTGTCTCTTCCATTAATGTTACGAATATCCACTTGTTTTGCTGTTTCTCCGATAACCTGAACATTTTGTTCTTTGAACTGATCTCTTATATTTTCTATTTCATCTAAAGCCTCTTTACTATAAGGATTGGCTTTTAATATAACAGAAAACTGTGTATGACCATCAGCCTCTGAAGAAGGCCGTACTTGATCGACTAATGGTCTATCTTCTATCTTTTCTATAATACTCGAAATGGTATTATCATCTGTTGATTTTATTAAAATTGTTGTAGGTGCAATTTCACCTTCTGAAAATGCACCTAGTTTTTTAAAACCTTCTCGCGAAGATAATTCCTTTGGAAAGGATTCCAATAAATCATAGGAATAGACAGTGGTTGTAGCATGCCAAGTCCCTATTCCTACAAGCAAGAGGATAGGGAGTGCAACTCTCCATGGCTTTTGAGTGCTTATGTTACCGGCTAAAATCCAAAGCTTCGATTTCTTGTTTTTCTGTTTCGGCATTTTTACAACAGCAAACAATGCTGGCAAAAGAGTAAGACCTGCTATTAGCATGGTAATTACCGCAATAACAAACACCGGTGCAAAATTACGATATGGTTCATATATGGCAAACGAAAGTGTTGCTACTCCTGCTAAAATAGTTCCACCACTAAATAGAATGGTTTCTCTTGTTCGAGCAAGTGCCACTTTCATATCCTGTTCTTCTTTATACCGAGCGTACAGCAGAAGGGAATAATCCGTTATTACAGCGAACAATAAAATCGTCATAATGGAAAGGGCTTGGTTTTCAATCGTAATTGATGTGAACTTACCAGTGAGACCAATCAATCTGTCCACGACCCCATACACAATACTAGCCCCAATAAGAGGAATAATCGCAAGTAAGAATGAACGGTAAATTAGGATGAGTAGGATAAAAATAATACCAACTGTCGCTAAAAGTAATATCAAATCTGCCTGTGAGAAAAGTTCTATTGTATCACTTGCTATTCCCGCTGGCCCTGTGTAGTAAATCTTAAAGTCGGAAGGAACAATTTGAGATACATTATTTTTAATCTCTTTAACCTCTTCATGAACCTCTTTACTTTCTAAATTTCCTTGTAAAATTAATGGAATGAAAAATGTTTTCTGATCCTCCGATACAAAAGAAGCCCGTTTTTCCAAAGGAATTTGAGAGAATCTCGGCATATTTGAATAATTTTTTTCCATTAATTCTAGAACTTCCTGAATTTTTTCATCAGAAGCTCCTTTTTTATTTTCAAAAACGATGATTAGAGGTAATCCATCACTAGTAGAGAACTTCTCTTTTAGCATTTTATCCGCTTGTATTGACAAGGCTGTCTCTGGCAGTCCAGCATTTTTGGATGAACTCGCCACTTCTTTTCCTGATGGAGCAAGAAAAGAAAGTAATATTACTATCGATAGCCAGGCAGCTATAATGATAAGCCAGTGACTTTTATTTTTCATTTTGCTTCCCCCTTATAAGGGGTACTATACATGGTGAAAATGAACGGAAGATGAACAGAAAATTACAGCTTATTTAATTGAACGGTTACCTTCGTTCCAAATGGCTCTACACTTTCAAATAATAAGCTTCCATTATGAGACTGAATCACTTCTTTTACAATGGCAAGGCCAAGCCCACTACCCTCAATTTGTGTAGATCTTGCTATATCATCGCGGTAAAAACGGTCTGTCCATTGATCATAATTAGAATCCTTATTGCCAACTCCAGTATCTTGTATAGTAACAAGTACATGATTTATTGATTCAATAACTTTAATGTGAATTTCTCCAGGAGAGCGATTATATTTTATTGCATTCGAGATAAGATTCTCCCAAACATACTCCAACATTTCTATATCTCCTGATATTTCTACTTCTTTCAGTTGTAGTTTCAGAAATATATCTTTTTCATCCATCATCCATCTAAACTTTTGTACGACTTGTTTTAACTGGTTATCAAGTCGATAACTTTCTTTTTTTCTTCGGTGATTCATTTGATCAAATGAAGTAAGTATCAATAATTGCTTCATTACGCTTGATAAACGCTTTGCTTCTTTTTGAATAATGGATGTGTATGTTAAAAGATCCTTTTCGTTCAGCTTTTCGTTCTCAAGTAATGTAGCATAGCCTTGAATATTTAATAATGGTGTTTGAAAATCATGTGATACTCTTGATATAAATTCTTTCTTATATCGGTCACTTGCTTCCAACTGCTTCACCATATATCGAAAACTTTCTGCTAGTTGTCCAATTTCATCTTTTTGATAAACTGGTATCGGTACTTGGAAATCTTCGTTCGCAATTTTTCTAGTAGCAATGGTCAATTTCGATAAAGGATTAATCATTTTTTTCGCTACTATTAACATAGCAATTACACTGATGACAATCATTGCTGCTGCAAGACCACCTAATAATATATGAATTTCATTAAATAGAAATTTTATATTAGGTCTCTGAAATAATGCATATTTTTTATTGTCATATGTAAATGGAACTCCAACTGTATTTGTTAATTCATTTGAAAAATAACCCGTAATAAAGGTTTCTCTAGGAAACTCCTTCATTCCATGATATATATCTCCCCCTATAACGCTTTTCACTACAGTATCACTTATATCATTTTCTCTGAAATCGCCACCAAAGCTCTTTATATGGCCTTCTTCACTTATAATATATATTTGATACCCACTTTCTCCAAAAGCATTTAGAATAGGCTCTAAATCGTTTTGCTCAGTTGTCTCAATCAGCTTTACCATGGATTTTGCAACAAGCACATTCTTCGAATCATTTTCCACTTTTAAATTTTGATGGTAATACGTATTCACAATGATAAAACCCAAAGACCCGCTGAGAAACATAATGAGAAGTGTCATCCATACAAACTTACTATATAAGGTTCTCATAAACGCTTGCCCTCTAATTTATATCCGATGCCACGTACTGTAGTGATATGAATATCAGTTTGCAATTTATTTAAACGTTCCCGAATTCGTTTAATATGTACGCTTAAAGTCTGTTCGTCGCCTTCAAAATCCATGCCCCATACTGATTCTATTAGTTGATCACGTGTAAACACTTGATTTGGTTTAGTAGCCAGCTTAGAAAGTAACTCAAACTCCTTTAACGGCAATACTAATATATCTTCACCAACATGCACTTCAAATCGTTTTCGATTGATACATAAATTTCCTACTTGAATATTGGCATCACTCGTTTTATCATATCTTCTCAAAATTGCTCGTATACGAAATAGTAATTCTTTTGGTTCAAAAGGTTTTACTAAATAGTCATCAGAACCAGCCAAATATCCTTTTTCTTTATCCTCTAATCTTCCTTTTGCAGTTAAAAGTAATACAGGAATATCATATTGATCACGTATTTGCTTCGTTAAAGTTAATCCATCCATAATGGGCATCATAACATCTACAATTGCAAGATCAGGAGCTATATTTTCTATTAATGCTAATCCTTCTTTCCCGTTAGTTGCTTTGATTACTTGGTACCCCGTTTGGGACAAATAAATAGATATTAAATCTAACGTATGCACATCATCATCTACTGCTAGTATTACTACCAAACTGAACCCCCCTATTAGTTTTTATTGTGTCTGTTTCTAGCCGATTCGGCAAGTATAAGCACACTTAAGAACACAATAGAGGGAAAATATTATCTCGCTGAACACCGTAGCAGCCAATTACATAACCATTTCTCACTCTTAAGCAACATAATACACAAAAAATTGGTCACCTGATTACTCGGTAACCAATTTTTTATTGAGAATTTTAGTAAAAATATGGATAAGGGAGACTAGTTTGTCTGTTAGAGCAACAAAATGAGTTGTATAAGCGACTAAGGAGACTCCAAAAGCGATCAATTAGCCCGTGAAAGCGACCATTTCTCAAAATAAAGAGTTCACTTTCTCTGAGATGACACAGTTTTTTCTACTTGTACTAAATGAAAACACAAAAAAAGCCGCCACCGATTACTCGGTGGCGACTTTTCAATTGCCCAGCGACGTCCTACTCTCACAGGGGGAGACCCCCAACTACCATCGGCGCGTGAGCTTAACTTCCGTGTTCGGGCTGCGAAAGCAGATGAACGGCAGATTTCTTCGTCAGCAGCGGTCGTTCGATTCTCGCGTATATCATACGCTGCGAGCCTCTCTTCCTTGCTTCCTCGAACTCTTTGTTCCTCTACTTTCTCGCAAATAAAACTACTATTCTTTGCCTTCGGCTTTTTTTCTAGTACAAAAGAAAAAGCCGTCACCGATTGCTCGGTGACGGCTTTTCAATTGCCCAGCGACGTCCTACTCTCACAGGGGGAGACCCCCAACTACCATCGGCGCTGAAGAGCTTAACTTCCGTGTTCGGTATGGGAACGGGTGTGACCTCTTCGCCATCATCACTAGACTTGAATTATGAAAGACAAGTTTTATTATAACAACTCTGTAGAGTTTTACAAGTGTTATTTTAATAAAAGTTTTATTCTTTCAAAACTGGATAAAAGACATTGGTGCTCGCAAATTCATATTTGGTTAAGTCCTCGATCGATTAGTATTCGTCAGCTGCACGTGTCGCCACGCTTCCACCCCGAACCTATCTACCTCATCGTCTTTGAGGGATCTTACTTACTTGCGTAATGGGAAATCTCATCTTGAGGGGGGCTTCGTGCTTAGATGCTTTCAGCACTTATCCCGTCCACACATAGCTACCCAGCGATGCTCTTGGCAGAACAACTGGTACACCAGCGGTGTGTCCATCCCGGTCCTCTCGTACTAAGGACAGCTCCTCTCAAATTTCCTACGCCCACGACGGATAGGGACCGAACTGTCTCACGACGTTCTGAACCCAGCTCGCGTACCGCTTTAATGGGCGAACAGCCCAACCCTTGGGACCGACTACAGCCCCAGGATGCGATGAGCCGACATCGAGGTGCCAAACCTCCCCGTCGATGTGGACTCTTGGGGGAGATAAGCCTGTTATCCCCGGGGTAGCTTTTATCCGTTGAGCGATGGCCCTTCCATGCGGAACCACCGGATCACTAAGCCCGTCTTTCGACCCTGCTCGACTTGTAGGTCTCGCAGTCAAGCTCCCTTCTGCCTTTACACTCTTCGAATGATTTCCAACCATTCTGAGGGAACCTTTGGGCGCCTCCGTTACACTTTAGGAGGCGACCGCCCCAGTCAAACTGCCCGCCTGACACTGTCTCCTACCCGGGTTACGGGTATGGGTTAGAATTTCAATACAACCAGGGTAGTATCCCACCGACGCCTCCTCCGAAGCTGGCGCTCCGGGCTCTAAGGCTCCTACCTATCCTGTACAAGTTGCACCAAAATTCAATATCAAGCTACAGTAAAGCTCCACGGGGTCTTTCCGTCCTGTCGCGGGTAACCTGCATCTTCACAGGTACTATAATTTCACCGAGTCTCTCGTTGAGACAGTGCCCAGATCGTTACGCCTTTCGTGCGGGTCGGAACTTACCCGACAAGGAATTTCGCTACCTTAGGACCGTTATAGTTACGGCCGCCGTTTACTGGGGCTTCAATTCGCACCTTCGCTTGCGCTAAGCACTCCTCTTAACCTTCCAGCACCGGGCAGGCGTCAGCCCCTATACTTCACCTTACGGTTTTGCAGAGACCTGTGTTTTTGCTAAACAGTCGCCTGGGCCTATTCACTGCGGCTCTTCTGGGCTATGCACCCAAAAGAGCACCCCTTCTCCCGAAGTTACGGGGTCATTTTGCCGAGTTCCTTAACGAGAGTTCTCTCGCTCACCTTAGGATTCTCTCCTCGACTACCTGTGTCGGTTTGCGGTACGGGCACCTCCCGCCTCGTTAGAGGCTTTTCTTGGCAGTGTGAAATCAGGAACTCCGGACATTCGTCCTCGCCATCACAGCTCAATGTTACAGAGTGCGGATTTGCCTACACTCACACCTCACTGCTTGGACGTGCATAACCAACAGCACGCTTACCCTATCCTACTGCGTCCCCCCATCACTCAAACGGCGGGGTGGTGGTACAGGAATATCAACCTGTTGTCCATCGTCTACGCCTATCGGCCTCGACTTAGGTCCCGACTAACCCTGAGCGGACGAGCCTTCCTCAGGAAACCTTAGTCATACGGTGGATGGGATTCTCACCCATCTTTCGCTACTCATACCGGCATTCTCACTTCTAAGCGCTCCACCAGTCCTTCCGGTCTGACTTCAACGCCCTTAGAACGCTCTCCTACCACTGATACCATAGGTATCAATCCACAGCTTCGGTGATTTGTTTAGCCCCGATACATTTTCGGCGCAGCGTCACTCGACCAGTGAGCTATTACGCACTCTTTAAATGATGGCTGCTTCTAAGCCAACATCCTGGTTGTCTAAGCAACGCCACATCCTTTTCCACTTAACAAATACTTGGGGACCTTAGCTGGTGGTCTGGGCTGTTTCCCTCTTGACTACGGATCTTATCACTCGCAGTCTGACTCCCAAACATAAATCATTGGCATTCGGAGTTTGTCTGAATTCGGTAACCCGGGATGGGCCCCTAGTCCAAACAGTGCTCTACCTCCAAGATTCTCGCGTTTGAGGCTAGCCCTAAAGCTATTTCGGAGAGAACCAGCTATCTCCAGGTTCGATTGGAATTTCTCCGCTACCCACACCTCATCCCCGCACTTTTCAACGTGCGTGGGTTCGGACCTCCAGTAAGTGTTACCTTACCTTCATCCTGGACATGGGTAGATCACCTGGTTTCGGGTCTACGACCACATACTCATTCGCCCTATTCAGACTCGCTTTCGCTGCGGCTCCGTCTCCTCGACTTAACCTTGCATGTAATCGTAACTCGCCGGTTCATTCTACAAAAGGCACGCCATCACCCATTAACGGGCTCTGACTATTTGTAGGCACACGGTTTCAGGGTCTATTTCACTCCCCTTCCGGGGTGCTTTTCACCTTTCCCTCACGGTACTGGTTCACTATCGGTCACTAGGGAGTATTTAGCCTTGGGAGATGGTCCTCCCGGATTCCGACGGAATTTCACGTGTTCCGCCGTACTCAGGATCCACTCAAGAGAGAACGAATTTTTGACTACGGGGCTTTTACCCTATCCTGCGGACCTTTCCAGATCGCTTCGTCTAACTCGTTCCTTTGTAACTCTATGCTGAGTGTCCTACAACCCCAAGAGGCAAGCCTCTTGGTTTGGGCTCTTCCCGTTTCGCTCGCCGCTACTCAGGGAATCGATTTTTCTTTCTCTTCCTCCAGGTACTTAGATGTTTCAGTTCCCTGGGTGTGCCACAGATGCGCTATGTATTCACGCAAATGTACTGCTCCATTACGAACAGTGGGTTTCCCCATTCGGAAATCTCCGGATCAAAGCTCACTTACAGCTCCCCGGAGCATATCGGTGTTAGTGCCGTCCTTCTTCGGCTCCTAGTGCCAAGGCATTCACCGTGCGCCCTTATTAACTTAACCTAATTCGGCTTTCAATACACGGCGCATTTCTTCGTCAGCTTCGCTCGTTCACATCCTCACGTACGTTAGTACGTTCCGGTGTTCACTCACTCGCTTCCTCGAACTGCTTGTGTCTTGAAACCCTCAAATATAGTAGTTAAAAGTACTACACAAAAAATAATCACGAATGTGATTACAAATTGAATTTCTTGAATTTGTTGCTTTCAATGTCGTTTTATCCAGTTTTCAAAGAACAAGTTTGAAATGCTCAAATGAATGAACATTCAAAACTGAACTGCAAAACGTTAAGCTACAGATAAAGATCTGTATTCCGTGTTTATCCTTAGAAAGGAGGTGATCCAGCCGCACCTTCCGATACGGCTACCTTGTTACGACTTCACCCCAATCATCTGTCCCACCTTCGGCGGCTGGCTCCCAAAAGGGTTACCCCACCGACTTCGGGTGTTACAAACTCTCGTGGTGTGACGGGCGGTGTGTACAAGGCCCGGGAACGTATTCACCGTGGCATGCTGATCCACGATTACTAGCGATTCCGGCTTCATGTAGGCGAGTTGCAGCCTACAATCCGAACTGAGAACGGTTTTATGGGATTAGCTCACCCTCGCGGGGTTGCGACCCTCTGTACCGTCCATTGTAGCACGTGTGTAGCCCAGGTCATAAGGGGCATGATGATTTGACGTCATCCCCACCTTCCTCCGGTTTATCACCGGCAGTCACCTTAGAGTGCCCAACTGAATGCTGGCAACTAAGATCAAGGGTTGCGCTCGTTGCGGGACTTAACCCAACATCTCACGACACGAGCTGACGACAACCATGCACCACCTGTCACCGCTGTCCCCGAAGGGAAAATCCTATCTCTAGGACGGTCAGCGGGATGTCAAGACCTGGTAAGGTTCTTCGCGTTGCTTCGAATTAAACCACATGCTCCACCGCTTGTGCGGGCCCCCGTCAATTCCTTTGAGTTTCAGTCTTGCGACCGTACTCCCCAGGCGGAGTGCTTAATGCGTTAGCTGCAGCACTAAGGGGCGGAAACCCCCTAACACTTAGCACTCATCGTTTACGGCGTGGACTACCAGGGTATCTAATCCTGTTTGCTCCCCACGCTTTCGCGCCTCAGCGTCAGTTACAGACCAGAAAGTCGCCTTCGCCACTGGTGTTCCTCCAAATCTCTACGCATTTCACCGCTACACTTGGAATTCCACTTTCCTCTTCTGCACTCAAGTCCCCCAGTTTCCAATGACCCTCCACGGTTGAGCCGTGGGCTTTCACATCAGACTTAAAGGACCGCCTGCGCGCGCTTTACGCCCAATAATTCCGGACAACGCTTGCCACCTACGTATTACCGCGGCTGCTGGCACGTAGTTAGCCGTGGCTTTCTAATGAGGTACCGTCAAGGTACGAGCAGTTACTCTCGTACTTGTTCTTCCCTCACAACAGAGTTTTACGATCCGAAAACCTTCTTCACTCACGCGGCGTTGCTCCATCAGACTTTCGTCCATTGTGGAAGATTCCCTACTGCTGCCTCCCGTAGGAGTCTGGGCCGTGTCTCAGTCCCAGTGTGGCCGATCACCCTCTCAGGTCGGCTACGCATCGTCGCCTTGGTGAGCCGTTACCTCACCAACTAGCTAATGCGCCGCGGGCCCATCCTGTAGTGACAGCCGAAACCGTCTTTTAACATTCCTCCATGTGAGGGAATGGATTATTCGGTATTAGCCCCGGTTTCCCGGAGTTATCCCAATCTACAGGGCAGGTTGCCCACGTGTTACTCACCCGTCCGCCGCTAAATCAGAAGAAGCAAGCTTCTTCATCATCCGCTCGACTTGCATGTATTAGGCACGCCGCCAGCGTTCGTCCTGAGCCAGGATCAAACTCTCCATAATAGAGAACTTAAAAAGCTCATTTTGTTTTGCTGGCATCATCATTAAATGATGTCAAAATTCTTTGCTATCCGACTAACCAAAGCTAGTCTATCAAGCTATATGTCTTAACGTTTTGCATGTTCAGTTTTCAATGTTCATGGTGGAGCCTAGCGGGATCGAACCGCTGACCTCCTGCGTGCAAGGCAGGCGCTCTCCCAGCTGAGCTAAGGCCCCAAATATAATTAATAACTGGTCGGGAAGACAGGATTCGAACCTGCGACCCCTTGGTCCCAAACCAAGTGCTCTACCAAGCTGAGCTACTTCCCGTAAATATGGCGCGCCCGGCAGGAGTCGAACCCACAACCTTCTGATCCGTAGTCAGACGCTCTATCCAATTGAGCTACGGGCGCATATATTTTTTTCATAAAAGTGGTGCCGAGGACCGGAATCGAACCGGTACGGTAGTCACCTACCGCAGGATTTTAAGTCCTGTGCGTCTGCCAGTTCCGCCACCCCGGCACTTAAATGAATCTATGGAGCGGAAGACGAGGTTCGAACTCGCGACCCCCACCTTGGCAAGGTGGTGTTCTACCACTGAACTACTTCCGCTCGGTTATTAAATTAAATGGTGCGGGTGAAGGGAGTCGAACCCCCACGCCTTGCGGCGCTAGATCCTAAGTCTAGTGCGTCTGCCAGTTCCGCCACACCCGCATGCATTATTCACTTAAAAAGTGATGAGCCATGTAGGATTCGAACCTACGACCCTCTGATTAAAAGTCAGATGCTCTACCAACTGAGCTAATGGCTCTAAAAATGGTGCCGGAGAAAGGACTTGAACCCTCAACCTACTGATTACAAGTCAGTTGCTCTACCAGTTGAGCTACTCCGGCGAAGAA